>JABSRA010000019.1 GCA_013215445.1 Oceanospirillaceae bacterium | reverse complement strand
CCGTGTTAGTAAATAGCCATCCATTGGCAGAATGTACCCAAGTAGCACCGAGCAGAACGGGGACAATGAGTGCTGAAAAAAAACTAGTTTTGAAACCCAATAGCAGGGCAAAACCAGAGACTACCTCTAGCAAAAAAACCATATAGGCAAGTGTTTCTGGGAGTCCGATTGAGCTGAAATATTGTGCGGTGCCAGCCAAAGTAAATACCAGCAATTTAAGGTAGAGGCTGTGTGCCAACAGTACCGTGGCGAGTGAAATTCGTAAGAGAAAGGTGCTGGTGTCTGCATTAAGTAAATTATTCATAGTGATTATCGTCTGTTAATTGAGTGTTGGTAGATTATGCTGTTTGTGTATTTGCAAGTAAATTGGCAACATATGCAAATCAATAATGCAAAAATGCAATAACGAAACCTAAAGAGAGGTTGTATGGATTGGAATTCATTGAAGGTATTTCTAGCGATTGCTCGTTGTGGATCTTTATCTGGGGCGGCTAATGACCTGGTGGTTAATCATTCAACCATCTTCAGGCGCCTGCATGTCTTTGAGGAAAAAATAGGGGGTAAGCTATTTGAACGTATCAATAACCGCTACGAATTGACAACTTTAGGGCATGAGCTGTTAGACCTTGCACAAGTTATCGAAAATTCTTTTGATGGCATAGACCGGCACATTGTAGGCAAAGATTTTCAACCCAAGGGTATTGTTAAGATCACAGCGCCCAACAACATCGCCTATCGTTATTTACCGCGCTATATTACCGACTTTAATCTCAAGTATCCGGAGATTCAAATTGAGTTGTTGGTGAGTAATCAAGAATTCAATATGTCAAATCGTCAAGCTGACATTGCAGTGCGAGCAACATCTTCACCCCCAGAGCATTTGATTGGAAAGCAGGTGAGTACTCTTAATTGGAGTGTTTTTACCAGCAACAAATATAGAGATAAGTTTGGCTTTCCCAATAATATGGAGGCGCTGACAAATCATAAATTAATCGGTGCCACAGGGGCCTTGAGTCGTCTGTCTGTATTCATCTGGCTAGATAAACACTTTTCGAATCAAGTTATAACACGTTGTGATGATTTGATTGCGATGTCTTATTTTGTAGAATCAGGCCAAGGTTTGGCAATTTTACCTGACGATCAATGTCGGCCTGGACTCATAAAGCTATTTGGCGTTCAAGATAGTAAACCCAGTAACTTATGGTTGTTAACCCATCCTGATTTACGTAATGTAGCAAGAATAAAATTGGTCATGCAGTATTTATCCAAGGCCTTTTCAGATGAATGGGCTTCTTGAAGCAATATGTGATCACTGGAATAATATAGAACAAGGCGCTGTTACGAAAAATTACTCGCTGCTACCAACCCATTTTCGCAGAGCACGGCGTTGGTATCTGTCTAGATTTTGTAATCAGATACAGGCGATCAGCTAAATAGTGCTAAACGTAAAGCACTGACTACAAGGAATTACCACTTTGCATAAGTATGCACCAGCCCTCTGGATAATTGGAGGTGTTTTACTCATGTTACCGAGCATTCTAGGCAACGATAGATCTGAGTTGATACCTATAGGCATCGTTTTTATGGCTATCGGTATTGCATCTAACAAAAATGCAAAACCAAACCATTCTAAAAGTCAGTGAAAAAAATAGAAGTACCGGATAGAGCTAACAACCCATAACCAGCCAATCTAAAGGGAAAATTTATAGTTGGCTGTTTTCGCCGGGTGAACCATGTTAGCTAACTATAATTTTTCCCTTATTGGGCGTTATGTGTCGTAAAGACAGGTTCCGATTGGAAGTGAGTGAGATTATGAGCCAGCAAGAAAACCATTTAGTAGAAAAAGCATTGCTATATAGCTGTTACCCCCAAGACGAAAGTTTTAGCATCCATATGCTGACTTCCAGCGAACGATCTTTTTTAACCAATGCTTATTTGATTGAAACCGAGAACGCGCTGGTGGCAGTGGACAGCTTTATGATTGTGTCTGATGCCATGGCTTTGCGTGATTTGGCCTTAAAAATTTGCAAACCACTGATCTCCATCATTATCACTCATGGTCATCCTGATCACTATAACGGCAATAGCGTATTGCTGGAGGCTTTTCCCGGTATACCGGTGATCAGCACCCAGGGCATTACGGATTGTATCCGTGATTCGGTCGACGCCAAAGAGGTCAAATGGAAACCGTATTTTGCTGAGGATTGGCCAGCTCAAAAAGTGCTGCCCAACCAAATGGTGACTGATGGTAGCACGCTGATATTGGACGGATTGCTCTATCATTTTCGTGATTTGGGCGCGGCAGAATCCACCAGTGATATGTATTTTACTCTGGGGAAAAAGCACTCAGTGGTATTTGTTGGTGATGTGGTGTTTAACCGAGTGCACGGTTTTATGAACGATGGTCACAGCGCTCGGTGGTTGACGGTACTGAGGGAACTGACCCAGGAGCTGGCCCAGGTTGGCCAGCTATTCACCGGTCATGGTCAACCGGATCAACCCAGCGCATTAATTAGCGCCCAAATTGATTATATCAACGCCTATCGCAGCCAAGTGGTTGCGTTGCTAGAGGGTACTGCACAGCTCTCAGTTGAGCAGAAAATTAAACTGGAAGAGGCGATGACTCGACTCTTTCCCGACTATCAATTAAGCGCATTTATTCAGGCCGGAGCCGATTCAGTGGCGACCGAGCTGCAGGGTGAGCTTTCCTCAGCCTGAGTTAGCAGGCGATCTGCACCGGACAGCTTAACGCCGTCACCTTTATGGCAGTAAGACGCATAGGTAGTGGTCAACAAAAACCTGCTCGGTGAGACTGGCGCTATCTGTCTCGGATTGGTCTCTGGTCTTTCATTTAAGTATAGAGATTATTCGTCCATATATTTCAAACCTGCTTTTAATTGAGCGGTTACTTTAGCCACTCTTTCCCCGAGAAAGCTTGCCGTTTGTAAGTCAGATGCAGGGGGGGTAACTTCTGCTCCTTCATCAGCATTCGATTGTGCAGCAGCACCAAGCCAATAACCAAGGCGATTTAGCTCTTTCTCAGAGCCTGTGGAAGAATTGTTGGCAGGAGCCAGCCCTAAATTAACCCAGTGCATACCATGCTGTGCTGCAAATATAGTAAATTGAGATAATGTTTCAGATTTATCCCCAGCCTGGGAAGCCGAGTTGGTAAATCCAGCAGCAATTTTATTTTTCCATTTAAAGTGTGGATAAAATACATGTTTCGATGAAGCGTCCATAAAAGCCTTAAATTGTGCAGATGCTGAGCCCATATAAGTTGGCGAACCAAATATTATGGCATCGGCTTTTTCCAACGCCGCCCAATCACTGAATTCACCATCGACTTCGTGCAGGGTGGCCTTAGCTCCATATTTTTCTATTCCGTTCGCTACAGCTGCCGCTTGTTTAGCGGTATGCCCATATTCACTATGGTAAACGACTGCAATTAGTAGTGATAAATTTTTCATGTTATTCCTATTGATGTTGTGTTGCCAACACAGCAACACTTATGGTCAAAATTACAAACTTATTAAGAAACCTCCATGAGTTATACTTCGCTCAGTTACGCTGGCAACAATATCAGCTAATGAGGTGTTATTAAGCTGTTGTTCAAGTGCTTTTTGAGCATCATCCAGCACCGGAAGTAGAATGGGTAGAATATTTCGCCCGACAATACAGTCATCGTTTGGAGGTGCTCGATGAGTGGCGAATATCAAATCATTTTCCATTGATTTATAAATATCCAGTAGTGTTATCTGTTCAGGAGCAATACTTAATAATGCACCCCCTCCTTTTCCAAGCTGAGCGGTGGTTAATCCTGACGAATTAAGCATGCTTAAAATACGCCGGATAACAGTGGAATGTGTATTAACGCTACTGGCGATCATGTCAGAGGGTACCGGCTTTCCTTTTTGGAGAGCGATAGAGGTTAGAACATGAACGGCAACAGAAAATCTAGTACTTGTAGTCATTTATCCATGATAAACAAGTGTGCTCGCTACAGCAACACATATCCCCTAAAACGTTAATGTTTAATTTAACAGGCTGATTTTATTGTGTTAAATTTTATAGGCAGATAACAAGTTTTTTAAGCAAGACTAAGATAGTTGGTTCTGCTTAATGTAACCCAATTATTATTTGCCTCTTAGTGAGGCGACTGTCAAAGGGAATCTAGTGTTATGGCTACACCCAATCCAGCCAGTATCATAACCTTTGCCTCGCCGAAAGATCTCGGCCAGTGGTCAAGGTAAACCACGCCACAAAAAGAGAACTGTGGCTCAAGGTGTTGAAGAAAAAGACGGCGATGGCGAGCGTGACTTGGGACGATATCGTGATTGAGGCACTGTGCTGGGGCTGGATCGATGGCGTTAAGCAGTCAATCGATGATCGAGCCTATCTCCAGCGGGTCACTCCAAGGAAAGCGCGAAGTAGCTGGTCAAAAAGGAACAAAGAGCATGTGCAGCGTTTGATAATCGAGGGCCGGATGACAGCCAGGGCTCGCACAGGTGCGTAGCGCCAAAGCAGACGGCCGTTGGGAGAGCACCTATACGGCAAGTGCCGGCGGATTTGCTCGCAGTACTTGCGAGCAAACCTAAGGCCAAACAGTTTTTTGCAACGCTGACTAAATCGAGTCAGTATGTCATCGCGTATGGATTGACAAGTGCGAAAAAAGCCGAAACCAGACAGAGGCAATTTACAAAATTGATAGACATGCAAGTCAGCGAAGAAAGGCCTAATTAAAGGGTAGCGATACCTTTATTCTTTATTCAATGCTTCATGTTACAGGCATCGCGTGGGTTAATCGCTAGGTTACTTTAGCTTAACTCAGCCAGAAATTTATTAGGGGAATGGAAGTGAAACAGGTTTTTATTTTTTTATGTCTTATCTTGTCTACCTCTGCATATTGCCTTGCGCAAGAAATGACTTTTGAACACCAGCAGACTAGTTTATCTGGGCATTACCTTGAGGCAACTAATGGCAAGCCAGCAAAAGCTGTGCTACTTTTTGTACATGGTGACGGTGCAATGTCATACGATGCCGAAGGTTATTACCGTTTTATCTGGGAGCCATTAAGACAAAATGGTTATGCCATTTTCAGCTGGGACAAGCCAAATGTAGGTGCCTCTTCAGGTGATTGGCTTAAACAAACCATGGTTGATCGACAATCCGAGGTGCTCGCTGCCATTGCTTTTGTTCAACAAAAATATAACTTTACGCCTCTCAACACTGGTCTTATTGGTTTTAGTCAGGCTGGTTGGGTAGTACCCGCCATAGCAGAACAGCGTTCAGCAGTTGGTTTTGTTATTGGTATTGGTTTTGCAACTAACTGGGTTGAGCAAGGGCGGTACTATACCAAGATCGCTCACCAATTAGCCGGAGATAATCAAAATCAAATCAATGCGGCTTTAGCTGATTACACTAAACAAATCTCATTTTTAAAAAAGACTCCATCGTTTGCAGAATATTTAAAAGTCGCTGGAGAAGGTGCAATGACAGAGGATCGTTATCAGTTTGTGCTAAATAATTTTAGATCAGATGCAAATCACGATTATGCAAATATTAACGTGCCAAGCCTATTTTTATGGGGAGAGAAAGATCTAAATGTAAATGCCAAACAAGAGTTTGAATCTTGGATAATCAAAGGCAATGATTTCGTAACAACCAAGCTAATCGCTAATGCCAGTCATGGAATGCTTAAGGCCGACTCCTTTTCCAGTCAGACTTTTGGATTGCAACAGTGGATAAAACTCATGTGGTTAGAAGATGATGCTTTTGCCCCCGAATTTATACCTACAATTTTGCGGTGGTTAGAGCAACCCAAAAATCAAAGCAATTAAACGGCACGCTACCTTTTTAGCTGATTGATTATATTATCAAAGAGCAGCGGTACCTTTAAATTATCAGCAAACCAATGGGTTAAAAATCAAGCTGACTTCTTCAGATTAGCCAGTTTTATTCCTCTAATCTCCAACTAACTCACGTCTCAATAGCCAAGAAACGGAGCACACTGGCGGTTTATTCTAAGCATAGACTCCGCTATTGCCTCTATTTTCGACGGGCCTTATTATCGTGCGAGCATTGCTCAACCCCTCTTCAGAGCTGTTACCTATTGTGATAATAAAAATCCAAGCAGACTAAGGAAACAGTGAATATGCCCCAAGCGCCCATGGCGTAAAGGATTCGTCGTTTATGGCCTGAGGGGTAGGTATCTTAGCTATTACTTTGGACTGGTAAGAAATGATGGTTAGACGCGGTAACTTTATCAGAATATTTGCAAGGGACTGCCATTCAGGTGCATGCTTGCACGGATCAGAGTGCCCCTCTTTTTATGGCTATTAACCGCTTAGACTTAGGTTACAAGAAAGTACCGGGAGTTATTCCTATTTCCCTCATTTATTCGATAATTATAATCTCTGCCAGCCGCTTAATAATATTCATGGTCTACACTGGTATTGTGAATTTTGGTTTTAAACGCTCAAAAATTAGATTACAGAGGCTATAAATGGACTTACAGCTGAGTAAAATTCTTATTGTAGATGATATTCTGAATAATAGGATTGCGGTAACCAAAATATTACAGCCGCTAGAGAATATTCTGGTGATTGAAGCGGCCTCAGGTAGTGAGGCATTAAGACAATTATTGAATAATAATTTTGCCGTTGTTTTACTCGATGTCAACATGCCGGGTATGGATGGTTATGAAGTCGCTGAACTTATCTCTTCAACTCAGGCCCATAAGCATACCCCCATTGTGATGCTGACCGCACACGACCCATCGACTAATGATATATTGCGGGCTTATGAAGTAGGCGCAATTGATTATTTAACGAAGCCCATTGAAAGTACCATTTTATTAAACAAGGTAAAACAATTTGTCAAAATAAGTCAGTTACAAGCAAAAACCGATTATTTAAAAAGTGAAAGAGAGTTGATCCTTGAAGCGGCGGGACAAGGAGTGATCAAGTTTACCAGTGATGGCATAATACAGTTTATTAACAATAAAGCGTGTCAAATGCTGGCTTCAAATGCCAAGCAGATTATTGGTAGTCACTTTAATGATTGGTTTAAAAATGTCGACATTGAAGCTTATGATGACCTGTTTTTTTTTCTACAAAGCAGGGCGAATAAGCTTGGCTTATACCAGATAAAAGTGTCAAAACTAATCGATTATAATCACAATAGCCACTTGGTTGAATTAACTTGTACGTCATCGAAAAACAGCCCTGGTCGTTCAATAATCGTGCTTTTTCAAGATATTAGCTCACGCCTAGAAATGGAGAGTCGGCTTACCCATCTGGCCAATTACGATACCTTAACCCAACTCGCCAACAGAGCTTGTTTTCACCAAAATTTAACTCAAGCCCTTAAACGTTCTAAGCGTTCGCAAAGCACGGTGGTTTTATTATTATTGGATCTAGATCGCTTTAAACAAGTGAATGACACATTAGGTCATGATGTCGGGGATGAATTGCTGCAAGGGGTCGCAAAACGACTGACCTTAATGTTACGTGAAACGGATCTTGCGGCGCGATTAGGGGGGGATGAGTTCGCTATTTTAATTGAAAAATGTCAATCAAGTATTGATGCCGAGCTGCTTGCTAAAAAAATGGTCGCCTTAATCGCTGAGCCATTTTTAATCCGAGATAAGGAAATATGCATTGAAGTGAGCATTGGATTAGCGCGCAGTATTGATGGGAAGGCAGATAAATCAAATTTACTAAAGTCGGCGGATATTGCCTTGTATGAAGCCAAGGCAGCGGGACGAAATTGTTATCGACTCTTTGTCCCCCACATGTCAGTACGCGCACAAAAACAGGCACATATTGAAACTAAATTAAGAAAGATCATTGAGAAGAACTTATTGGACGTTTATTACCAAGGACAATTTTGTCTGGTTGAAAAGCGTTTTGTTGGTTTTGAAGCTTTAGCGCGATGGCCTAAATCAAATTTTGGCAAAAAACCGATATCTCCCGCACAATTTATCCCCATCGCGGAGCAATCACATCTCATCCAAGAACTGGGCAGTCAGGTCTTAAGGCAAGCGTTTGCAGTGCTACAGTCATGGCAATTATCTGCTGATACTCGACATTTGACCATGGCAGTGAATCTGTCGGCAAAACAGCTCAATTCTTATGACTTTTTAGATCGGCTTGAGAGTGTTTTAGATCAATTTAACTTTCCGTTTGCAAAATTGACTTTTGAGTTAACCGAAACAGCTTTGTTAAATGATTCAGAGCATGTCCATAAGTGTATGAATACATTAAAATCTATGGGTTTTAGTCTAGCATTGGATGACTTCGGTACTGGATATTCATCACTTAACTATTTACAGAAATTGCCTTTTGACATTATTAAAATTGATCGTTGTTTTATCCAACGTTTAGGTTTTTGTCATAAAACATCGGCCCTAGTGAAGGCAATTATTAGCATAGCGGATGCTTTTAGTATGAGTGTAGTGGCTGAGGGCATAGAAAACCAAATTCAATTAGATTGTATCATTCCCCTGGGCTGCAATAAAATTCAAGGGTATTATTTCAGTAAACCTATACCCAAAGAACAGATAAGTGCATTACTTGGTTTGATCAATATCCCCAGTGAAAATAGAGATTCTCTGTAAACAAGGGTATTTGGGAAGTACTTGGTTGTTATCAAACCGTCGTTATTAATCGCTGAGTGTCATCTGTCGAGGTTGTAAAATTTCATCCAGATCGTGACATTATTTTGATTGGCGAACCAGTCGGTTGTGATATTCAAACAGGTAAAAATGTCACTAAGCACGCTTTTTGCTGCGCATATTATGTCGTTGCTACCCGTCAGTATTTTAGCAAATTCTCCACAAAAATTAGCCCGTTATTGCTGGGTAAATTATGCTAACAACTGTGCCAATTATAAGACTGCAAGCCCGCGTCTATGATGCGGGCGCTAATTTATAGTGCCAAACAGCGACTGGGTTTTATGATCGGCCAAATTTGTTTTTCAGGTCTTCAATGATTAAATAATTGACTGGGATTAGCACTAGCGTGATGGCGGTGGCAAATAGAATCCCAAAACTTAGCGAAACCGCCATGGGGATCAGAAATTGCGCTTGCGTCGCCTGCTCAAACAGCAGCGGTAATAAACCGGCAAAGGTGGTGATGGAGGTGAGTATCACCGGTCTGAATCTAGCTACCCCGGCGGTCAATACAGCAGCGCGTACCTTCGAGCCCTCGGTCACTTTTTGGTTGACAAAAGTGACCAAAACCAGTGAATCATTGACCACTACCCCGATCAGTGCCAGCAATCCTAACAAACTCATAATGGTTAAATCCATGCCCATCACCCAGTGGCCGAAGACAGCACCGATGGCTCCGAAGGGGATCACAGACATCACAATTAACGGTTGGGTAAACGATTGAAAGGGTATCGCTAATAGCGCATAGATGGCAAAGAAAACAAATACTAGGCCCCATTGTAAAGAGCCAAAAGATCGACTTTGTTCCCGGGCCTCACCGCGTAAGCTAAAATCTAACTTAGGATATTTGCCCTGTTTTATCTCATCTAAAAAGGTGCGTAGGTCAGTATTCAGTAACGTCGCATTCACTTGGCTTTTGTTGATGTCGGCCACCACATTGGCGGTGCGAATATAGTCGGTACGATAGAGGGTGGAGGGCCCCTCGACGATACTTAAATGGGCTAATTGGCCGAGGGGGATACGCCGCTCGCCAATCTTGATTTCTAAGTTGTTAAGATCGGCAATAGAGTCGCGTTCACTCAAAGGCAAGATAACCACGACCGGCACTTCTTCTCGACCACGCTGGAAACTCTGCACTTCGATGCCCTGCATCGCCTGACGAATTTGATTGATCAAGCTGGCGCGGCTTACCCCGAGTATTTGACCCAGCACTTTAAGTTCAATTTGCAGCTCATCTTTACCATCAGAGAGCGTGTCGGTGATGTCAAACACCCCCGGATACTGGTTGAGTTGAGTGCGTATGTCTGCAGCTGCCAGGCGCATTTGGGTCATAGATTCGCCACTTATCTGCACGCTAACAGGGTCGCCGCCGCGACCAATTTCAGCGCGATAGGTCAGGGAGGTTGCACCGCTAATCGGACCTATCATTTGTCGCCACTGCTTGACTAACTGGCCCATGGGTACCTTGTCGTCCGCAGAACCTCGTGCATCAGGGGCCAGTGTTTCAAAACTAACCCGGCCTCTGTGGCTAGCCCCTCCGCCAGATCCTGTGGTGGAGAGTATATCGAGAATAATACTCTCACCCGTGTCTTGATTGCGGTATTTTTCCTGTAGCGTTAAGGCGGCATCCACCATGCGTTTTACATGGGCATCGGTGATCGAAAAGGGGGTGCCGGTGGGCATGGTTAAAGTGACTCTGGCCACTTCACTGGGTACTCTGGGGAAAAAAGTAAATTTCATCCAGCCGCTGCTGACAAAGGCGACCAGTAAGACAAACAGGCCAATAAAACTAACCAAGACGCTGTAGCGATGGTGTAGGGCTTTTCTCAGTAAGGGCTGATACTGCTTGAGAATCATTTTTTCAAAGCCGTCGGCAAAACGTTGTTGAAAACGGCTAAAGATATTTAGTTTATGATCGTTGTGGCGCAGTCGCATAAATTTTAAATGGGCGGGTAAGATAAATTTTGATTCAATTAAAGAGAACAACAGTACCGGTATCACCACCGCGGGAATCTGCGCAAAAATTGCGCCGCGCTGTCCCTCGATAAAGGCAAAGGGTAAAAAGGCGGCGACGGTGGTTAGCACGCCAAAGGTAACCGCCACAGCAACCTCTTTGGTGCCAAAGATAGCGGCTTGTATGCCAGATTCTGCGCGCTGCATGTGCGAGTAGATGTTCTCACCGGTGACGATGGCATCGTCAACGACAATGCCCAATACCAAGATAAAACCAAATAGACTGATAATATTGAGGCTGACGCCGAGTAGCGGCATCACAATAAAAGCACCCATAAAGCTAATCGGTATCCCTAGGAAAACAAAAAATGCCACCGAGGGTCGCAAAAACAATGACAGCATAACTATGATCAATATGCCCCCTTGAATGGCGTTATCGATCAGGGTTTTTAAACGACTCTTGAGTACTTTAGAGCCATCGCGCCAGTGACTGAGCGTAATCCCTGGTGCTAGGCTTGAACGGGTATCTGCGATGTATTGTTTGACAGTATTAGCGACCGCTAAAGCGCTTTGATCGCCCACCCGGTACACTTCGATAAGGGCGGCGTTTTTACCGTTAAAACGGGTGCGCAGTGCGGTCTCTTCAAAGCCGTCGGTTAGCTTGGCTATTTGTGCCAGACGGATCTTTACCCCATCGGCAGTGGTTTTTACAATTATTTTAGAAAACTCTTTAATATCAAAGGCTTTTCCGTTGGTACTGATTAAGATGTCGCCTGCATTGGTGCGTAAGTTTCCGGCAGAGGTATTGACAGAACTGTTGGCGATGGCGTTGCTAATTTCTGACAAGGTCAAATCAAAGCGGCGTAATTGCTGTTGTTTAATCACGATGCTCAATTGATAATCGCGGACCCGCTCTAATTCAACTTGGGTGATACCGGTTAGTTGCAGTAGCTCATCGCGGATTTTTTCGCCCAGGGTGTGAATGATCTGTTCGCTCACATCACCGCTTACGCTGACGCTAATGACTTCGCGTCGGTGTTGGCTTAATTGGGTCACGGGTGCATCTGCATCCGCCGGAAAATCATTGATGGTATCAATTTTACTTTTAACATCCGCGAGTAGATCGCGTTTATCGTAATTGTCATTGACCTCCATGTTGACGACACTTCTGCCTTCGCTGGAGTAACTAGTTATACTTTCAATCCCTTCTAAATCAGAGACTTGTTGTTCGATTAATAAGGTGATGCTCTCTTCTACTTCAAGCGCTGTGGCACCGGTTAAGCTGACACTGGTGGAGATAACGTTAGATTCGAAGCTGGGGAATACTTCCAGCGGAATGCGGGTTTTTAAACTGAAAACCCCGCCGATGATGATTGCTAACATCAATAAGTTAGCAGCCACATGATTTTTGGTGAACCATTCAATCATTGTCTGTCCAAAATGTAAGTAAAATGAAGTTAATTGGGTTTATGAGCGCGTTCTGTCCCACTATTGTTATTCGCCGCTCCGGGTCGTTTTTTGCCTTTCTTGCCGCGTTTTTTAGGTTTGCCTGGTACCGATGGTGCTTGTTCACCCTCAATCTGTACTGGATTACCTTCATCATCTTGGGACAAAAGGGTGGTGATTAACAAATCTGAGCGTTTAAGCCCCGCGCCTATCAGCGCCATATTGTCGTCTTGCCAGAGGATTGTTATCGATTGGCGGTGGATAATGCCCTCTTTGACCACATACACAAATTGGCCTTGATAGATATTTTTAATATCAATGCTAATGGCATCGGGTAGCTGTTTTCCGCTAATTTTCGCGGTGAGATACTGACCTATCTTTAAAGGGTGTTTATCGCTGTTCGCCTGACTAAAAGGATCATCGATTTGCGCAATGACAAAAAGTTGTTGGCTGAGTTCATCTATGTTGGCCTCTGTGCGCACCAGCTGGCCACGCCATGTTTGTGGTTCAATTAAGTTCGCTGCAAATTCGACTGCGGCGAGAGAGCTGCTCTGCTGATTATTAATATTGACTTCGGGTAGTTCAATAAAGGCTAAATCTGAATTTTTAAGACTGAGTCGCACTTGCAGTTCACGGGTTGAAAAAATGCTGGCTAATGGGGAATTGGCCGTCACATAATCGCCAATGTTGACATCTTTAGAGAGTACGCGACCGGTGAAAGGTGCGATGATTTTGGTGCGCTCAAAATCTAAGATTGCCTGATTAAAATTTGCATGGGCGGCGGACACTTTAGCTTTTGCACTAACTACTTGGGGGGTGCGAGAAACCAGCGGAGGTATCGCAGTGTTTTTATTTAAGCGTTTCCAGTCGGCTTTAGCCTGATCAACTTGTGCCTGTTCCAGTTTTAGCTCCTGCTGTGCTTGAGTAAGACTGGCCTTAGCCGTGTTAATTTTGTTCTGATAATCGCGATTATCCAGGGTGATCAATAATTCTCCCTGTTTAAAGAAAGCACCATTATTTAAGCGGGAGCTGATTTTAACTACTCGGCCATTGATCTGCGAGGCGATAGTGGTGTTACTTTTTGCGCTAACTTGACCGAAACTGGTCAAGGTTATTTGGAAGGGTTTAGGCGTGATCTCAATAACATTGACGGTTAAGCTGGCAGGCCTTGGAGGCGGGCGCTTCTTCGGCTGCGGTGCGTTATTATTGATATACCAAAAACCTGCTGCGGTAATGATGATAAGAATGATGGGAAGTAGGTATCGGCGCATAGGTTTCACTTAAACTCGGGATAGTGGATTTTATGGTCAGGACTGCCCAGTGCCAGCAACAGTTCTATCCTATTCTCAATTTGTTGTAATTGCAGAGACAACTGGCCTTTCTGATTTTCGAAGAGCTGGTGTTGTAGGCTTAAAACTTGCTGATAATTAGCAATGCCGTTGCGGTATTGCGCTTTGATCTGCGCCAGTGATAACTCAGCATACTCTAGTATTTGCCGGTTTAATTGCACTTGCTTGGCAATCGACTTTTCACTGTCTATTAAACCTTCGACTTGGCTAAAGGCCTGTTGTAAAGCCTGAAGATACTCTTGTTCTCGTTCGATCAATACCGCGCGTGAAAGTTGATAGGTGGCTGCTTTTTTGCCATTATCAACTAAGCTTTGTGAAATGCTGGCAAGTAGTGACCAAGCGAGGTTTTGGCTGAATAACTGGGATAATTTAGCCGAGCTTAGGGACAGATCGCCGCTTAACATAAAACTGGGAAACTGTTCAGCATAGGTGCTGGCAACACTGGCATCTTGCGCCAAAATGGCCAGCCAGCTAGCGGTGAGGTCCGCTCGATTGGTCAGTAGGTTGGCGGGTATACCCAGCGTATAATTGATCGATAATTGGGTTAATTCACCGGCTATTCTCAATTCTCCATTAGGATATTGGGCCAGTAATAACTGCAGCTTGCGGGCGGCTGCAAAGAGGCTGTCGGCTGCATTTATGGTGCTGGTCTCGGCGATGTCCGAATTCCCGCGGGCGAGGTACACATCACTAATGTCGCTGAGGCCCTTTTGATACGATTCTTCAATTGCTAGTTGCTGATTATCCGTATTCTGTTCTTGTTCTATGACTAGCTGATGAAGTTTTTGCTGGTGGATTAATTGATACCAAGCACCGGTTATATTCGCAATCAGGCTTTGTTCGCTCTGCCTGAGATTGGCTTTAGCACTGGCTAAATCATATTGTGCAGCTCTGCTTTGCGCATCTAGTTTGCCCCATACATCAATTTCTAAGCTACCCTTCAAAGATAGGCTATTGCTGTTAGTGCTAGCATTACTTGCAGTGCTGGTGGCAATCGCATTAGCGGTGCTTAAACTAAGCACGAAACCTAGGTTCGCATCACTAATAATGCGGCGTTGCTCAGCTTGAGCGAAGAGTGCTCGCTGCTCTATGATGCTGTGGTTGTCGGCAAGCGCCGTTAAAATGGCCTTGTTTAGCAGTGGATGGGTCTTTTGCCCTAAACCATCAAAATACAAGGGTAATGACGTTGAATTTTGAGCTGCAAAAGTTCGCTGAGTCTCCACAGTATTAAATTGTGCGGCAATCACGGGTTCTAAGCTGCTGGCAGAAATAGCAGATTTATGTTGGGAAGGTAGACTCGTACAGCCAGAAATTAGGGCGCAGCACAGCAGAGTGGGTTTAAGGACAATGTTGAAATATGAGTGTGTTGTCAAAGTCAGACCTAGCCGATTAAATATTGTGATAAATACACTATTTATTTTAGTATATTAATTATAATTATCTATTGTTTTTACATAACTTTACAGTAACTTAGCAGTGAAAATTGCTATTAGCAGATGGTTTAATCTATTAAACTGGTAGTCTATTATAGAGGGAAGAGGCGGCGATGAAACTAGAAATGATATGTACAGGTGAAGAGGTGCTCGCAGGGCAAATCGTCGATACCAATGCTGCCTGGCTGGGCAATCAGCTCATGGAACACGGCTTTGAAATGCAGCGTCGCACCACCGTTGGTGATCGGTTAGCCGACTTGACCGAGGTGTTTAAAGAGCGTAGTTTTCAGGCGGATATCATTCTAGTTAATGGGGGCTTAGGCCCGACCGTCGATGATTTGTCGTCACAGGCGATGGCCGATGCAATGGGCGTTCAGCTGCAGGAAAATCAACAGTGGCGTGAAGTATTAAGCCAATGGTTTGCAACGCGTAATATTGCGCTGACTAAAAGTAACCTCAAACAGACGCTTTTGCCCGAGGGGGCAATCATGGTTGATAACCCCGTGGGAACTGCCTGTGGTTTTAGGGTGAAGCTAAATCGTGCCTGGCTGTTTTTTACCCCCGGCGTGCCTCATGAGTTTATGCAGATGGTAGAGCAACAATTTATCCCCTTCATCAAAGCCCAAGCGGGCAATGTGCAACGCGTTGAGGTCAGCAAATTATTAACCATCGGTATTGGTGAATCCGAGCTGGCGGAGCGCCTAGAAAAATGTGACTGGCCCCAGGGGTTAAGTTTAGGCTATCGCTCATACACACCCTATCTCGAACTTAAATTGATCGCTCGCAATGTCAGTGAGGCTGAGCAAGCTAAGGCCATTGAGCAGGCTGCTGCGCTACTTGGCGATGGATTAGTGGCGCATAATTGTGACACCTTGGCCGCTGCAGTACATCAACTGTTGGTGGATGACACTGCCAGCTTGGCGGTCGCTGAATCATTGACCGGTGGCGATATTAGCAGTCAATTAGTGGCCTTTCCCGGAAGCTCTCATTATCTAAAACAAGGGGTGGTCAGTTATTGCAATGCAGCGAAAATTTCGCTGCTAAAGGTGAGTGCACAAACGATTGCCGACCACTCTGAGGTATCTCTCGCATGCGTGGCGCAAATGGCCGCGGGGGTTGCCAGCATTAATCAGGGTATAGCCACCACGGATTACGCGCTTGCAACCAGTGGAGTGGCGGGGCCGGGCGGGGGCAGTAAGTTGCGCCCTGTCGGCACTGTGGTGATCGCGGTGAAGGTAAAAGATCAGGTATTTGCCCAGAAAATAAGTATATCGCCGAGGCGCAGTCGTACTTATATACGCGATTTAACCGCGGCAGTTGCGCTGGATATGCTGCGCAGAGGTATTATCGGTTTAGCACCCATCGCAACTTACGGTTATATTAAACGCGTCGAGAGCAAAGTCTATGAGATGAGCGCATTAAGCAACCTTTAGCCGGTTATTGAGCTAGCCTGCAGATTGCATGCAATATCCGGGCTAGAACTTCAGCGTACTCGCCATTGCTTCGCCACTAATAGCTGTTCCCCAAGATAAATCTCGCCTAGGTAGTCGCTCGCCGCTTGAACAGCGCCGACACCTGCGGGCGTGCCCGTCATCACGATATCGCCATCTTCCAAATCTAAAAAAGAGCTTAGCTCTGCTAGAATTGCTGCGGGCGAATAGATCATCTGACGAATATCTCCCGCTTGGGTGAGGCTACCATCAATGGTTAGTCGCACTGCGAGTTGTTCACTGACCGAGTCTATCGCTACAAAGTCACTGAACAGGGCAGAACCGTTGAACGCCTTAGCGCGCTCCCAGGGCAAACCCTTGGCCTTTAATTTTGACTGTAGGGATCGCTTGGTTAAATCTAAGCCCACCGCGACTGCGCTAAAGCGCTGCTGAGAATAGAGAAAGCAAATCTCTGTCTCATAGTGTAATGGTTCAATCTGCTCACCTGTGCCATGGGTCGCATTAAGTTGCCCACTGATGGCACTATTGGGTTTGCAAAATACCACCATGTCTTCAGCGATTTCATTGTTGAGTTCGTTAATATGCGCGAGATAATTACGCCCCACACAGACGATTTTACTGGGTGTTATTGATTGGCCTGCTAGCGATATTGTCTGCAATTTTATAACCTGCTTGATCGGTGAGTTTTTCAAATAGAGACTCTGCAAAATGTAACGAGCCAAATTAAGACAGGAAAAGGGGCTAATAATAAGATCAATCTGTGCCGCTTTTTAACGCCGTATTAGCGAACCTAGTGATGATGCCTTTTTGGCTAAGTTATGCTGAGCGCTGAAACTATATAGGCAAAGTTAACGGCAGCCAAGTAAAGTCATGCAAAGTGATAAAATAGCTATAATTAGGCTAAATGATCGGGAAAGTATGTTATTGTGCCGGAATTTTAGTAGTTGTAGATTATAGGAGGGTGGCCGACTATATTTTACCTGCGTACACTGATTGGAAACCCCTAATGTTTGGATTTGATATTTATAACTTTTACTCAATTGCCCCCTCACTTGCTATTGTTGCTGCCATGATTATCATGACCGGTTTTGGCTTACGTTTTATCCGCCAGCAAATCGCTAAAGACAGCTTAATCGCACAGTCTAAATGATCTAGAGATACTGCCTCTTGCTACTTAGGTAGTAAGGGGAGCAGTTAGAGTATAAAAACAGCCGAGCACTTTAAAAGTCCTCGGCTTTTTATGGTCAGGATGTCCGGTATAACGCGGTGGCAGGGATGCCAAAGAGCGTATATGGTCAGGATGTCCGGTATAACGTAAGTGGCAGGGCAGAATTTTTCTGCCTAAAAAAGCTAAGTCTCCGTTTTATTAGCGGCTATAATCAGAAAATAGACACAAAAAAGCTCCAGGGTCGAAGGACCATGGAGCTTTTGTTTGCCGTTAGGTAAAAGGGGAATAATTACCTGATTACGCGCTGATTTCTTCGAATTGGTTCATGGTATTGTCCTCTCCTGAAGCCTTAAGTGCCGCTTCACCGGCGAAATACTCTTTGTGATCATCTCCCATGTCTGAACCCGCCATGTTTTGATGTTTTACACAGGCGATACCCTGACGTATTTCCTTGCGTTGCACACCTTGTACGTATCCCAACATGCCTTGATCGCCGAAGTAGTCTTTGGCCAAATTGTCAGTAGACAATGCGGCAGTGTGATAAGTTGGCAGGGTGATTAAGTGATGGAAAATACCGGCTTGTTTGGCTGAATCAGCCTGGAAAGTGCGGATCTTCTCATCGGCAACAATCGCTAATTCAGTGTCATCGTACTTGGCATTCATCAATCCTTCACGGTTGTAAGCGCTGACATCTTTGCCATCTTCTTGCATGAGATCAAAAACTTGCTGACGGAAATTAAGTGTCCAGTTGAAAGAAGGTGAATTGTTGTACACCAACTTGGCATTGGGAACTACTTTGCGAATTTCATCAATCATCGCACCAATTTGACCGATGTGTGGCTTTTCGGTTTCTATCCATAAAAGATCCGCACCATTTTGCAAAGAGGTAATGCTGTCTAAGATGCAGCGTGCTTCACCGGAGTCCTTGCGGAACTGGAACAAGTTACTCGGTAGGCGCTTGGGGCGTACCAGCTTACCGTTTTGTTTGATTAATACTTCGCCGTGTTTAATATCGGCTACGCTGACTTCTTCACAATCTAAGAAAGAATTGTATTGATCGCCTAAGTCTCCCTCTTCATTGGTTACCGCAATCTGCTTGGTTAGACCAGCACCTAATGAGTCGGTACGGGCGACGATCACACCATCATCTATACCGAGTTCTAAAAAGGCATAACGAACGGCATTAATTTTAGCTAAGAAATCGGCGTGGGGGACAGTTACTTTACCATCTTGATGACCACACTGTTTCTCATCGGATACTTGGTTTTCGAGCTGGATGCAACAGGCACCGGCTTCGATCATTTGTTTGGCCATTAAATAGGTGGCCTCGGCGTTGCCAAAGCCCGCGTCAATGTCGGCAATAATTGGCACAATATGGGTGACGTAGTTATCAATCTTGTACTGGATGTCTTTTACTTTTGTGCCATTGTTGGCTTTACGAGCGGCATCCATTTCACGGAATAGGCCACCTAATTCACGGGCATCTGCCTGTCTTAAAAAGGTGTAGAGTTCTTTAATTAAGCTGGCGACGGCGGTTTTTTCGTGCATTGACTGGTCGGGTAATGGCCCAAACTCAGAGCGCAATGCAGCAATCATCCAACCTGAAAGGTATAGGTATTTTCGGTCGGTATTATCAAAATGTTTTTTAATTGAAATCATCTTCTGCTGGCCGATAAAGCCGTGCCAGCAACCTAGAGACTGTGTGTACAGTTCGGGGTTAGCGTCGTAATTATCCATGTCACTGCGCATGATTTTAGCGGTGTATTTGGCGATATCTAAGCCGGTTTTAAAACGGTTTTGGCTGCGCATGCGCGCTGCAGATTCAGGATTGATCGCCTGCCATTTAGTTCCGTTGCTAGCTTTAAGGCTGGTAACAGCATCGATGTTTTTCATGTAAGTAGACATATCTAAATCCTTCTGTTTATATTTTTTATATGAGTGCTGTGTGCCTAACTAGAGTCACCTTAATCAGTGGTGATCGACGTCAGCCCTTGTGGGTGAACAGATAATGCAGCTTATCAATAGCATGAGTCAATGGCGGGGCCCGTGGTGTCTGGGTTTGTGTAGTTTGACTACATAAATGCAGCAAGAGTTGGTTGTAAAAAAACTACAAGACAGTTCACACCGCAGCGGTGGTATTTCGAGGTGAAAAGCGAAAATTGGCGCTATGACGCGGTATTAGGAGGGCTAATAGCCAATAATTACATGAATTAAAGTAATTCTTGATTGAAATGTAGTGAATATATTTCACTTATGAATATTCACTACATTTTAATCCCCCTGGCAATTATGCCCCTTGGATGAATTGTTGATGGTACCTAGAACTGTTGGCGCACAGCTGAACGCTGATTTCAGACAGTAAAATTTTATAGTGTTGAAGGTTAATATCGATATTTGAGGGAGGTAACAGCACCGACTGGCTGAACATTATTAATTCATGACTAGCTACTGAGACTGTACTCATCGTCGCAAGGAGCTTTCCCTAAGGGATTAGGGTAACTGGCTTTCTCCATAACAGATTAAGCTAAACAAGCTATTACTAGGGTTGTTTAAGCCTGATGATCGTTCTGGAATCAAGCTGCAGTTGTCGAAAATCTGCTCGCCAGTGATTCCTCTGCATTTCAACAATTAAGTTATTATTTTTGGCTTGGTTTAATGCCTGTTCAAGTATCTGTTGATATTGTTGCGCCTCGTCGCTTAAATAGAAGACGAAGTCCCTCTCATAGATCAGCAACAAGTTTTGCTCAATTTGTAGCTCGGGATGTAACTTGGCTTCGGCTGAAATTTCGATCACGCCGCGGGAGAAGTAATCGATATCACGATTTCCACGGGATAACATGTTGTAAATTTTATGCCAGTCCCCCGAAATAACTTGGTATTTAAGCCTGTTAGCTTGCCATACTTTAATGTCGTACCAGTTTGAGCCAAACCCCGCGGTTTTTTGCAGTGCTCTGAAATCAGCGAGGCTTTGAACCCCATTGAAGTCTGCTTGTTTACCTTGGGGGATTAACAGGATGCGTTGTCCAATTAAGCCACTGGTTAAGCCGACGTTGATTGATAGGAAGGCTTTGTCCCGCTCTTCGGTTTTTAATAACCAGTACAAGCTGATACGATTGCGTTTTAGCTCGTGGATCACTCGGTTTTGTGGCATTTCCGCCGACAAGCTAATATTCGGCGTATGACCTGCCGATTTCAATGCGCTATTCAATAAATTGTAATAATAAATGTGGCTGCCATCTTTAAAGCTCGGCAAGGTTAGCGTAATGACGTCGGCATTTGCTTTATTTACATTGATAAACATACCAAGGGTAAATATCAGCAATAAAAGTAAACAGCGGCTATTTTTATAACGAGTAGTCATTTGTAATATATTTAGCATAAGTCACTTAGTTAAAAAGCTATATTGGGGTGATTAT
Source organism: Oceanospirillaceae bacterium (assembly GCA_013215445.1). Classification (GTDB taxonomy): domain Bacteria; phylum Pseudomonadota; class Gammaproteobacteria; order Pseudomonadales; family Balneatricaceae; genus Rs1. The sequence continues at coordinate 44,220 of JABSRA010000019.1, read as the reverse complement.
GATTTTGCTACCAAACAGCATCGTTCCAAAAAACTGATAATCCGATCGTACAAAAGGCTAGAAAAACACTACTAGAGTGTGGTTAATATCGGGTGATCGTTAGATGCTAGATATACTGATCCCGATGAGGTTACTATAGAAATTATAGCGCGTGATTGGGGTCTTTAAAGCCCTAGTATCTTTTCAATCACCGTTTTAGTTGCACCACTGGGCTAAAGATATAGAAAATGCTTATAAATTAACCGCTTATGTCTGCGCATAATGATAGAATTATTGTTCACTTGTCTATTATAGAACCAACAAAACACTCTGTCAGTGACTTTGTAAAATATTGAAAATCAAGAAGATAACAGAGTGAGGCTGTTTTTGAAAAATGTCTAATCGCGACTTAAACGAAAAAATATAGTTGTCTAAAATAGGTCATGAAGTGAAAACAGCCAACAGTATTTTTCCGTTTAGAGCTCTGCGAGCATTGTTTAGACATGCTGGTCTATCAGGATTGAGTTACCATCAGGGTCTTTGATAGAGAAACTCGAAGGGCCACTTTCACCGGTAGTAGACTTTTGTATGATATCGACACCTTGAGCCTCGAACTCTTTTAATAGCTCTCTAACATCTGTATACGATGCTAGTGTTTTGCAGTCTTTATCCCAGCCTGGATTGAATGTCATTATATTCCCTTCAAACATTCCCTGGAATAAACCTATTGTATGATCACCGTTTCGAAGTATTAACCAGTTATTCGATTGCTCTCCGCCAATTATTTCGAAGCCCAATTTTTGATAAAATACCTTTGATTCTTCGATGTCATGCACCGATAAACTGATTGAAAAGGCACCTAATTCCATTTTAAACTCCACAGTTTGATTACAATACTAACGCTTTTAGCACACGATGGGTGGAGCTGCGAAGCTGGGGAGGCCATGCGCTGTATCTAACCTTGTTATAACACTCTTTTCATGTGCTGATTTTTGACCAGACAGCCAATTCATTACCGCTCGGCTCTATAAACTGAAAACGGCGACCGCCAGGAAATATAAAAATAGGCTTGGTGATTTTACCTCCCGCCAACTCAACATTAGCTTGAGATAATTCAAGATTGTCACTGAGTAGAACCAACAAAGCTGCACCGTTAGCGGCTGTAGATGTTAGATCAGCTCTATAAAAACCACCATCGAGACCTTGATCTGTAAAAGCAGTGTAATCAGGTCCAAAATCCTCAAACGTCCAACCAAAAGCTTTCTCGAAAAATTGTTTTGTTGCAGGAATGTTTTTAGCGGGAAATTCTACATAATTTAGTTTTTCATGTTGAGACATCGATTAATCCTCCTTGGAGCATAACGTCTCGTTTAAACGACTCGTTATGTGGTGTTGTTATAATACAGTCCAACTTAAGACAACCTTGGCCAATTTACTCGGTTGCTCTAAAGGTAAGAAATGGCCTGAATCACTAATTTCTTTATAGTGACAGTTATCAGTAGCTAAGCTGTTAATAATACTCTTATTAAATGTTTGATCCATATCGCCAAACACAAAGTAAGTGGGCATTGATAATAGATTCAGTTTTTCGTGACTATTATCTCTCGTTGTTGTCGCAAGCAGCTGATTTTGTACCGCGATGGATGTCATAGATTCACTCATTTTTATTATTTTTTCATGTAAATCAACATCATCCTTTTTAATCGGGTGTAGCACTGCTATTACAGACTCTCTATGTAAGCCAGAGAAACCTTCGCTTTCAATAAAACTTGCAAATCTTTTACGAGACTCGATTTCTTTATGTTCTAGTTTATCTAAGGAATCGGATATCACCAGCAGCTTCTTCACTCTATGCGGGAATTTCAGTGCGAAAGCAGACATAAGAAAACCTCCAAAAGAAAAACCTAGTAAATTTGATGGTTGGTCAGGTAATTGTTCATCGAGGACGTTTACAATTTCACTAACAGAGTTTTTTATTGGAATATCTATATTAATTATCTCAATACCCGCTGGTAGATTTTTAAGTAATTCGTCCCAAACTTCAGCATTACAAAAGGTGCCTGGAACTGCATAAATTATTGTAGACATAACTTCCCTTGAATAAACACATAACGCCTCCCAGCCCTGCAGGGGCTCAGTGCTGTTATATTGACGGCACTGTACTAAAAGCAGCCTTCAACTAAAATTAACTTACTTTGTGTGGTGTCATGGCGTATCGAAAATAAAGTTTGCGCCTCTGGATCTGCAAGAAATGTTTTTGCCTTTTCTGTCGATGGAAACTCTAAAACAACAACACGTTCTGGTTGCCAATTTCCTTCCATGACTTCAGCCTCTACACCTTGAACAATATACTTGCCTCCGTGTTTTTCTATAAACGCAGGTATGTTATCAATATATTCTTTAAACCGAGCAAAATCCTTAATTGAAAAATCTAATATCAGATAACCTTTCATTCTTTGCTAGTTCCTTTGAATATCACTAGTCCCAAAACATATAGGCCAGTGATAGTCATATTTTATTGAGCATTTAGGTGGATTAGGATTGTTTTTAGCTGCTGGAAAACTCGAATGGTGGACGATAACTCCTAGGATATAGCGGCCCTAAAGAAAAGAGCTTCGGCGCTCTTCGGTATACGGCGAATGGCTAATCTAGGATTATGGTGCGCCCCTCAGGACGTGTTGTTAATTTGAATTGTCAGCTTCTAGCATTAAACCAATACCAATAGAGCCGATCAACGCTGCACAACCACGATTGAATAACTTTCTCATACTTGGCTTTGAAAACCAATGGCGTAAATACACGCCGAAGCAAGCATATATAGAAACAGCGAGCAGTTCCAAGCACAAGAAAGTAAGACCCAACATAAAGAATTGATACCCAGATTTTTGGGTTGAATCTATAAACTGTGGGAGAAATGCAGTGAATATCAAAACCGCTTTAGGGTTACCTGCGGCCAATAAAAACTCTTGCTTGGCAAGCTGATAAATAGAGGTTTCTACTTGAGTTTGCTGGTGTATTGCTACAATATTTGCATTCCACAACTGGTATGCAACCCAAAACAAGTAGAGCGCGCCAACAATTTTAATGGTTAAAAACAGTGTTTCAGAAGTATGTAAAATCGCCGCTAAACCAGTAGCAGCCAATAAAATCATTACCGAAAAGGCTGCAAGTCTGCCGATTCCAGCAGCAACGGCAGACTGAAATCCATAACGTTGTGCATTACTCATCGCGAGTAAGTTATTTGGACCCGGAACCATATTTAAGGCAAAACATGCTGGTATAAATAAGGCCAGTGTCAATATAGTCATATATTAGATACTCCTTTAAAACTAACTTTGTGTTGGCGATCTTTTTAGGTCTTGTGGAAAATGACAGCGTAAAGCTGTCCGGTGCTGGCGTTTGTTAGCTGACTTGCCTCCATACTACAGATCCAATGATGGTTATCAGCATAATTATCGAGGGATAAAAGGAAAGTGTAAAACCGATAGCTCTTGATGGAGCTCCCATCTGGTATTCCCTGAAGAATAATAGTCGTCCAATGCCAAAACCGAAAGCGGCAAGAGGGATTACGGATAACCAAGTAGCTGGCATTACCACTGACCAAGCACAATAGACGATTGCAGCGAGTAGAGTTTGCTCAATAGTATTTTGTAATAGTGATTGTAATAAAAGTGCTTGGGAGGAGCCTTTTGATAGCCCTCCACCGTCAATATCTTCAGGGGTTAAAAAACGATGTTTAGCTAAGCGGCCAATACAAATAGCCAAAAATAGCGCCGGTATTATGCATGATAAAATGGCAACTTTGAGCTTGTCGGTGGTATTTAGAGACGCTTGAAAGCCGAAAGGATTTAGGTAAGAGCCAAGACCTACTATGCACAGTGCCAAGGATACACCTAGTATCATTCCCTTCAATACACCAATCTGTTTCTCTGTAAGTGGCATGCACTCTCCGCTCTTGATGGCAGTCAACGGCCCTTCTTAATTGGCTCGTTAGCTATTTCTAATGCCATTCCTTTATAATTTCATAATGAGAAAAACCTGAACCAGCACCGGCACTTGCTTCCATATTCATTAATTTAAAATACTGATTACATTCAGCACAATTGAATACTTTTTCGCCAGCTGCTACTGCGTCTGCCTTGGTATTCCAATGAATAATATCAGCATATTCAATCTCACTTTTCTTGATAAGTTCTCGTTTAATAAATCCTGGTTGCCTTGCTAAAAATACAACATTAACCTGGTCAGCAGCTACTATAAGTTGTTGATCGGTTACCCCCTCATTTTTTATGAATGGCGCCCATTCTACTGCAACCAGACTTTCTGCATTTGATACTGCACTGCTCGCTAGCATAAACACTCCAGTTAAAATTGTCGTTATAGTTTTCATTCTTATTTACCCCTATGGACTTAAAAGCAGTTAACTGTATATAAAACCAGTACTGCTGTAAAGTGAACTATGCACGGGAATTTGATGAAATAGCTAACGCCTTTGTTTAGGGGGGCTGTAATAGAGTGAGGGACGAGTGGCTTGCATACCGTCAGCAACCGCAGGTTGCGAACATCATGTTCTGGTTAGACTAATAAGTGCACCTACTAGCACCCCTATTAGTGAAGCCGCAACCGGAATCCACCACCTCAACTCCTTTTTATGCGATAGAGCAGATGCATGTAGTTGCACAGCTGAATTTAGTAATGCTTCAACTTGGGAAGAATCAAGTGGTCTCCTAGTAATCTTCTTCTTTTCAGTCTCATTTAATCGACCGATTTCATCTTTTGACAAATCTGTGTTTCTTTCAACATGATAATTTTTAGTTTTTGCTCTGCGCCATACCAGTGAAGCATAACCAGATATTACCCGAAAGAACTCTGGGTGCTGGTCAAATATACTTGCCCAATCGGCTGAACTAACTGGGTCTCTGCCAATAGATTTTTTCCAATTGGCTATAGTTCTGCTGCCATATTTAAAAGTGCCCATAAGCTGAATAGCAGACATGACATCGGCAAGTCGGTTGGGGTGTTCTGTATAGGGTGAATGATCAGTCATCTAAATTTTCTCCGCTGAAGCTAACGCCGCCATATCCGGCAGCGCGTCCGAGTGCTTTGATTTGTTAGGTTTCTGTGCCACGATTTGAAAAATATGCCAATTATGCGTAATACCCTGAGATGTTTTACCTGTAGACCTATGAGTTTTAAAGCGAAGTACTTCAAAGTTTTTGAACAGCCCCATGATTTCAGCCTCCTCAAAGGCTGTTACTTCAGGCCAGAAAACACTTGGATTATCCCCAGGTGTTGCCATAGTGTCTTCCTTGCCTAGAAACGAGCCACAGAAAATACCATTTGGTAGTAGGCACCGGTATATATTTGACCAAACTTTCTTAAACTCAGAACTGGGACAGAAAAATAAACTTGCATCCGCCACTACCAACGATGCTTGAGGGTAGTCGAAAGCGGTAAATGATGATTGAGATAAGACAACATTGTCCATACCACTAAAACGAGATTGACACCTTGCGATTGATTCTTGCTCTACATCGAACCCATAAACTGTGAACCCACTTCGTGCTAAGTAGTCAATGTCGGATCCTGAACCGCAGCCACAATCAATAGCAATTTTATCTTCCCTGACCATATTTACCGCAAATATTAGATCTTCGCGCGTTTCACGATTCTCAGTTGCATCAAAGTATTTGACGATGTCTTCGTCGTACATATTAAAACCTAACGCCTTTGTTTGGAGCGGCTGAAACAGAGCGAGGAGCGAGTGGCGTGCAAGTCGTCCCGGCAACCGCAGATTGCGAACAATACAATTTTGTTCTACGTGTTTGATTAATATACGCTATTAATATCATCCAGTGTATCTCCATCGATACGGTGAATGTTGGTTGTGTAATAAGCTTGGCTGTATTCGATGTTTAACGAAAAGTACAAGCTTTGTTTAAGATGGAGCTTTATGGCTCGTTCTAGCTCACTACTTAATTTTAAGGTGAACTCTTTATCTCGGTGCGGCTTAGTTAATAACGATATTGAAACGAGAATGTGGCTGTATTTATACTCAGAGCAAGGATAAGCTCTTGATTTACATTCGCCGGCACTGGAGTCTTTTTTATTAATGACAGCTTCTATAACATCAAAAACTTCTTTGGTATCGATATCCAAATTATCAGAATACTTAATTTCTACATGAGGCATAAGAATAGCTTCCTTGAACGCATAACACCGCCATAAGCGGCTGATAATAGTTGACTATAAGGGCGACGAAGGAGCTAAAGCCAACTGTTTTTAGTCCTTGTTGATGGCGAGTTTACACCGCTATGTCTTCAAGAGTTTTCATCGCAAAGTACTCTTTACTAGACAGTTCAAGCAAAATGTCAGAAGTTTTATTAATCGGCGATGCATCATTATTTTTTCCTGCACTGTGCAACAACCTCGCCACCTCTGTCCATAACTCTGCAATCACCACAAATTGTTTATACGCATCATTGATAAGGGGAAGTTTTGTAATAGCGTAGGCTTCTTGAAGAAAATCGCAGTACATATTTCTGAAAATAGCGCCACCAGTTCCGGCTTTTTCCATGATCATTGCTGTCGTACAAAATTCATGTTCGACATTTGAACTTGCCTTAAACCATTTTTTTATCTCTACGCTGGTCTTCAATATCCCTTTATAACCAATATTTTTTATCGGCGGATTTAGATACTCGCTAGCATTATTTAAAATCGCCGTAACAATTGCTTCTGAGAGATTAAATTTTTGCCCGGTTTTTTGCAGTGAGTAAATTAAATTTTTAGCGGACATGGGGCCTTTTTCATTCCGGGCCTGCTCAAGGCTTGTTAACGATGTTTTAACTTTGCCTCCATTTGGCTTGGTATCGACCATATACGCAAAATCGTCATCATAGCCATACATTGCAGCAAAATGGCCAGCAAAGTGCATTTTAACGCCAAAGTATTCCAGGTAATAAGAGTCCAACTGTAAACCAATGGCGACATTGTCATCCAATAACGCCTTAGCATTACTCCAGGATTTTTTAACCGACGTCGTTTCTTTAACGTTGAATTCTAATTTTAGGTTTTTTGCTAAACTTTTAGTGAGTGATAAAGGTTTTACCCTACCGCCAATAAAAGGGAAGTCCATTATCTTCATATTCCAGTAGATAAAACCTAACCCTTCGCCCAAACCAAACATCATGGCTTCAGATAGCTCAATATCCAATTGTCTTAATAAGGTACCTGATGCTGTTGTTTCACAATGCACCCCGAGAAAAAGGTTCAAAATTTTGAATTTTCACCATATGCATTCACTCACATAACGCTTTTAGCCCGTGATTGGCCCAGCTACACAGTAGCAGGGACAATGCGCTGTGCCTAAACTTTGCATACGGTATTTACCCTTGATTTAAACCAAGCTCTTTTTGTTTAACTTTTGTTAATCCAAGAGAAACAATGCGGTGTGACTCTTTAAGGTAATATTGCAACTCTTCGTTTCTTTCTAGAGAGCTCTCAAATTGCTGAATCCATTTCATCCCTCTATTAGCGAAATACGGCGCTGGTTTGTAGCCATCGTGTTCACTTAAGAAATCAAAATTGAGGTCTGAGGTTTTAAAAGTAAAAGCGGGTTGCTCATTTTTACTCCAACCACCAATTGCAAATACTTTGCCACCGACTTTCCATACGTGAGAGTTACCCCATTGAACAATATGCGAAGTTGCAGGCAGAGAACCACAAAACTGGTTGAATTCATCATATGTCACAGATATTCTCACTTGCCTGATAACGCTTTTGTAACGGGAAAAATGTAGTGCAGTATTTTGTGTTGATACTGGCGGGTAGCCACAACCCAAAATCCGCAGCGAAAATATGTCCCGTTGACATTTTTGTTATGTCTTCTCTAGTTGAGAGCATATTTTGGGTGCTGCCGCATACAAACATGTGTAATGGGATAACCCCGATATTAGCTCTAGGCTCGCGGAATTGGGTATATTCTCTTTTAAGTACTTAGCCATACTGACAGGAGACCAATTATCACTGGTACCATGCCATATGTGGGTGTTAGCACTGCATTTAATAATAGACTCTTGCCACGGTGCTACATACTGTTTTATTTCTCTTATATAACCTTTGACGTTGATGCTAAAGCACTGCATTAAAATTGGCCTAATATAAGCTTGAAAATCAGTAGTTTTTGACAGTGATCGGTCTTCACCCGTAGCACTGGAAAATAACATTTTGAATAAAACGTTAGGTGCTACCTTAGCTAAAAGTGTTTGCCAATACGATAATAAGGTAAAAATAGCTGGTTGTTTCATCGCCATAGAAAATACCATTTTTCCAGCCATACCCTCTAGAAAATCAGCCGCGTCCAGTGGTGCAGCGGCGGATATAAGGTGTAGCTCGCGAACAGTGCCTTCTAAGTAAAGGCTAGTTTCAATGGCGGCATGACAACCGATTGAAAAACCTATTATATCGACTTGCCCCCCATTAGCTTTTTCGATAATAATGTTAGCTAAATATTTATAGTAAGCCTTGTTTTGTAATGATGAATCAACTGAAAAGCGATCATAACAAATAATATTTAAATCGTGCTTTTTTGCGTGCTTATCAAAGACAGAGGCCTCATCAGGTGAGCCTGGTGCACCATGAAAATAAATAACGGTTTTACCGTCAAGATTGCCATACTCTACAGATTTCAATTCATTCTCCAAAGACATAAGGCCTTTAGCACGCGATGGTTGGAGCTGCGAAGTAGGCTAGACCATTCGCCGTGCCTAAATTTGATAGCTGCACATTTATACTCCAGCCTAAGCATTAGGAGAAGTGTTTTTCATAATACTTAATTCATTGATTGTATTAAACCAAACTGCGAGTTGTGGTGCATGTTGACGCCAGTTTAGATCTGAAAATCTAAAGTCTAAATATCCCAGTAAACAAGCGAGAGCTATATTATCAAGTTGCATTAAATCACTATGCTCTGGAACATTCTCTTCAAACCATTTTATAGCGGTAGTTACTTTGTGCCACTGTCCATCGATCCACTGTGACCACTGTAGCGCTTCAGGCCGAACAGCTGTCTCGTATCTTAAGGAAACCGCAGCATCTGCTGCACCGCTGGCAATGCTGTGACGGGTAAGCATTTCGACACGTGGTAGTAGCCCCTTGGTAATCAAATCTCCGTTTGCAAACTCATTTAGATAATCACAAATAACCAGGGAGTCGTGGATAAACTGCCCGGATTCAAGTTTTAGAGCGGGTATTTTTCCGAGCGGGACTAGAGCATAATAATCTTGGTTTATTTCTGTAGGGTGTGCCTTAGGACTTTCTAATTTAACTTTCTGTGACAAGTTAAGTTGGCCTATTACAATACTAACTTTACGTACAAAGGGTGAAGGTGGTGATCCGTACAATATCATTTTAATTCCTTTAAAATTTAAACATATCAGTTAATTTAACAGCTATATCTTTAGATTAGTTAGTCGTCGCTAGAAGTAAATTTTAACTTAGCACTCTCAAGCACTGAATAGCAGTTAACGTTGCTATAACCAGCGCCGCTTTTTGGCGACTTTATTGATAGGCCGGTTAGCAATGTTACTTTGCAGTATTATCATCCCCAATGATCTACTCTCGTTACCCTACCGTCTAAGTTAAAAGTTACCCTGACGAGCTTCTCGTTTTGCTCATTGACAGATCCTGATTCAACCATTCGTTGGATAATATAGAAATATGTTTTCCCGGTAATTTTGGGCTTATATATTTTTGGCTCATATAGATCCCGTGTTTCGTCTGGATTAGGAAGTTTGTCTAAAACAGTTAACTCTGAATCTCCTAGCCGTATCGTCTCGTATTGAGTTTTAATCAGATCAGCTCTAACATCGTTTGCAATATATGGGTAAGACAGCTCTGCATATAGCTTCATTGACAATATTACCGTGGTAAAAAATGCTATTTTCAAGATATTCTTCATGTGTTTCTTCTCGTCATGCTAACGCCTTTGTTTGGGGCGGCTGTAACAGAATCAGGAACGAGTGGTGTGAAAACCGTCCCAGCAACCGCAGGTTGTGAACAACACAGTTTTGTTATGTGAATTACACCCTATATGCCATTGTTCTTTTTGAATTTTCTGATTTTAGTGCGCATATTTTTCATTGGTGATGATGTATTGAATTGAATCATTTTACCCAATGTATATTTTTCATACCAAGCGACACCGTATAATTCGTGATTATTTAATGAATCAATTAGAGCCAAGATATCAGTTGTGGTTATTTTAAATTGAGCAATTAGGTCTGAGTAGTTCCACTGTCTATATTCATAATGGAAACTTTGAGCCAACGCCCCTAGTTCATTCCATTTAAAATTAGTTTCAGGGAAATCTACCCATTGACCAGATTCTTTGAGCCGATGCCACTTCAGAACAAGCTTCCCCCAACCAATAAGGTAGGCAAGCGTATCACAGGCGCTTATCTCAGTACCTTTGACATTACCTTCAACTGCGATTCTTCGAGAAAATTCTTCTGGGATACTGGAATAATCAACAAGGAGCTTATCGAAGATTAGCTCAATGGCTCGATGTAATTCTTGCTTGTTTTGGGGGACAGATGTCACGGGGACTCCATGCACATAACGCTTATAGCACGCGATTGGCTAAGCAGCGAAGACTATTCGCCGTGCCTATTTTTGTTATGTTCGTTTTCAGTTAAGCCATAAATGTTATGACTTACAATTGTTCCATGTAGATTTTCTGAATTTCTTATCAGACCTTCTAGCGTAAAACCGAGTCTTTCACATACTCTTTGACTTGGTATGTTCTCAGAAGCTACTCGAATCTCAACTTTTTTTACTTTTAAAGACTTAAAAGCGTAGTCGATCATTGAGTTACATGATTTAGTGATTATTCCTTTTCCCTGATACTTATCAGAGATCCAATAGCCAAGTATTACCTTTTTAAGATTATGGTCAATTAAATTGAATGTTATTACCCCCACCAGATCATCTTCGTATTCAATACCACACGCCATTTCTCTATTTTCTGAAAGGCCTATAAGACAACCTTTTATAAACTCTTTTGTATCATGTGAGCTTTTCGTTTTAGGGGGCCAAACCATCCATTTTTCTAAATAGCTTCTATTCTGATCTATCAGAGTAAATAGATTTTTTGCATGAGCCTGTGTAAGGAGAACCAAACGTAACTTATCTTCAATTTTATTGGTGAACACTCAATGGTCTCCTTAGAACATAACGCTTTGCACACGGGCGCGTGAAACGCGTCCAAGCCCCGTAGGGTCTGAAGTACTGAAACTTGTTAGGCCTAAGCATGCCAATTGATGTCAATTTTTTTGTGTGTTGCAACACAATCCCGTAAATATAAATTTATGAGGCTTTGATAAGGCACCCCAGATTCGTCTGCCATATCCTTAAAGTAGGATATAACATCTTCACTAAGTCTTATTGTCACAGGCTTCTTCAATTTACTTGCGTATGGATTTTTACGAGACTCCATTTTAGAGAAATCATATTCGTCTTTCACAATTAGTTACCTCGATGATAATGGTTGCGTTCATTTTTTGTAGCTTTTCGCGCTGAAATTACTCTAATAGTATTTCCACTAGCTCTTTCGCAATGGCATACAATTAATAGATTAGTTTCATTACTCATTCCGAGCATTAAAAATCGATCTTCAATATTAGAGTTTTCAGAATCGAAAAATTGAACAGCAAACTCATCAAAAAATACGGACTTAGCTTCTTCAAATGAGACTCCATGCTTTTTGATGTTGATTTCAGATTTGGATTTATTCCATTCGAATTTAATCATATGTACATTGTATGTACACGGGTCAGAATTGTCAAAGCGGCCCTAACGCCCCAATAAGGGGTGCGGAGCGAGGTAGGAGCGGAGCATCCCAGTGAGCACAGCGAACAACTTAATGTTTTTGTTAGGGCCGTTTTTGGATGAAAGTAAGTATTTAAACTTTACCTGATTAATTTTCATTTCCCTCAATATACCGGTCAAGAGGAATTTCAGCTGATGCCGTAATCTCGATCATTAGCGCTGGATGATAAAGCCTAGAAACCTCTACAGTAGTGGTTATCGGGAAAGGCTCATTAAAGAATTTTTTACGAATATGACCAGTTGACATAAACGCATCAATATCTGTTGCATGATGGGTAAGGGAATAAATATCTCCCATGCACCCACCAAAGCTTTCTAATATCGATTGGATATTTTCCAATGTTGTTTTCACTTGAAGCTCAATATCGCCCTCTCCAATCACTTCGCCATCTCGATTGAGTGATACTTGGCCTTTCAAATGGAGTACTTGGCCTGACCCTTGTGCTACTACCATCGAAAAAGCACCAAAAGGTTTCCAAGTACTCGAGGGGTTATAACTTTTTATCGACATTAATCCAGCTCCATTTTGGGGCCCTAACGCCAGTATATTGGGCGACTGTAACAGAACGAGGGACGAGTGGCGTGAAAGTCGTCCCAGCAGCCGAAGGATGCGAAAATCATACTCTTGTTAGCTTTAAATACCGCGAATTCGCTTATCCAAATCAGCTAGTTCTGCTTGAACTTGAGAAAACGTAATCCAAGCTTTTGCTTTCAAAGTAGACATATCATTTGTAGACTCACCTTTTGCCATGAAGTCTACAAGGGCTCGGTGAGCCACAAAATTTCTTTTTTGTTGTAGAGCTGCTAAATCCTTAATAAGAACATCGTTATCACTATACTTTGAAAATGCCTTAATCAATGAGCCTAGAGCCGAGTTTTCGTGTTCCTTACCTGTATAGTTGAAAGCTACATTTTGAGGTAGAAGTACTTTAATCAACTTGCAGCTATATTCTATATACAGCTTCAAAGAACCTTCAATCATTTGGTATATTAACAATAGATCTGAAACATCTTTCGAATACAATTTATATTCATTATTGTTATCCATTGCTACCTCTTAAAGCTAACAGCTTCATAGGCGGAAAAATTCCGTGTTTAAACACGGAATCGTTCCGCCTTTCATGTTTTAATAATTTTTGTTAAATCGATAGTAACATTAACTATCAACAACTCACGGCATATTTTTGATTTCTTCAGGCGGCGAAAGATGGAAGCATTCCGCGTCATAGGGGCAAACACGGTTACTTGATAATTTACCCTTAGCGGGAGGAAAATACAGTAGGTTTATGCGGGAAGACTTTCGTGAAATAATATTTGCTGGCTCATTTTCGTGGACAGATGCCCACTAGAAAGTATGCAATCCATACTGTTGATGCTTCTCTGTAGAGGATAATATAGGCCTTCAAGGGCATTTTCTTGGCTTAAGAAGATTTTAATTTTTAGCCATTATCTTTTAGCTATTCTAGATAAATTACGCGGGATTCTTGCACGGCGCTAGAGTGCCAGTAATCCTTCAATCTAACCCTGTATTAAAGCAACCAATTTTGCGTGGCTAGTTTTTCGAAATCTTCCTGCTGGTGAGTAACCAGTATTAAGGTTTTGTTGTTACTGCGCGCCATGTCAGCGACCCAGCCAGCGGTTATCTCGCGGGTTTGATTGTCGAGTTCGGCGAAGGGTTCATCGAGTAAAAAAAGTGCCTGTCCCATTTTCACTCGTCCCATTTCTACTCTAGCATTTTTACTCGAACGTATGGTCGCTGCTGAGAAACCAAAAAAAGTATCGTTAGTTGCCTGCATGCGCAAGCAACTAACGATACTTAATAAGATGGTGAAAAACGGTACTTACTGGGATGAAAATAGGGTCTAAAAGCTTGACTTGGTACCATAGTCACTTGTTAAGTGTTTGGCACATAGTTAAGTTAGAGCCTCTTTGATTAGATGAAAAGCATTACGATAATGCTCATAGTTACTAATGTGTTTCGGGTTGAAATTTTTGCCCGTTTTACCTTTTGGCGTTGATTCTACAATTGGCTGAGGAAAAACATAGATTTCACGTTCTCCTTTTGGCTGAATGTTTCCGTCTATAATTTGGCTAGGTGCATAAATGAATACAAGAAAATCATAATGGCTTCCACTGATGTTTGCTTTAAATGTGGACATACTATGCTTGACCTCCACGCGGGCACCTTTACTAAGATCGTGGCTATTTACAATGATATCAAAGTTCGCATTGTTTCTTGGTGCTTGGCTGACCAGCATACCAGTATTGGCAGCTATCTCGCCCATGGCTAGAAACTCGGCTCCATTAGCTAATGCTGCAGAAATCTGTTTCTCAATTTTGCTCATTTATAACTCGATTCCTGATGAAGTCAGTTAGCGTCAACCACAACAGCGTAGCCAGCTTGGTGAATTTCGTGGGTCTTTTTACCCAAAAAGTGACACGTTTTTGGAGTCTGATTGCTGGTTTTTGTTACATGTTTTAGTGCAGATCAGCGAATACCTCTGGATGCTGTTCAGCAATACGAAGAAGCGCTATTGCAGGACCTTGAGGTTTTCTTCTTCCCTGCTCCCAGTCTTGTAAGGTACGCATACTGACACCAAGTAAACCAGCAAAAGCAGACTGCGATAGTTTTAGTTTTGATCTAATAATTTTCGGCTCAGATGGCTCAGACAATTCTGTAGTTTTCAGGTCAACAGTACCACGCTTAAACTGTTTAATTTCATTTAAGCCTTCTAGGATTTCTAATCCGATGTCTCGGTTATTCATGATCTATAGCCTCCGCTATTTGTTTTAAGACGCTGCCTGATATTGATGCCCTTTCAGATTTACTGTAGATAGTAAGCATCCAAATTTCATGTTCTGATTTTTTCCAATAATAAATTGCTCGAACACCTCCGCTTTTTCCCTTACCTGAAGGGGCCCAGCGGACTTTTCTCACACCGCCAGAGCCGCGAACTAAATCACCAGCATCAGGCTTTTGTAGTAGATATGATTGCAAACCACGATAATCATCATCAGAAAGATAATTTGGTAGAATTTTTGTGAAAATGCTCGTTTCAATAAATATCATTCACACATTGTACGGCAATGCCGGATAAACTCAACTCTCGCGATTGACATGTAACAGCTTTATAGATGGAAACATTCCGCCTAATAGGTGGTAAACACGGGTACTTGATAATTCACGCTTGAGGGTAGGCAGAAACAGCCGTTTATATACGGGAAGACTTTCGTGAAATAAGCTTTGCTGACTTGTTTTCGTGAACAGTTTCCCACTAGAAAGTATGCAATCCATACTGCTAATACTTATCTGTAGAGGATGATAAAAGCCTTCAAGGGCACTTTCTTGGCTTAAGAAAATCGATAATTTTTAGCCGTTATCTTTCGGCTGTTTTTAGCTAAATTACTCGGGGTATTTGCACTACACTAAGGTGCCAGCAATCCTTTAATCTAACCCTGTATTAAAGCAACCAATTTTGCGTGGCTAGTTTTTCCACATCTTCCTGCTGGTGAGTAACCAGTATTAAGGTTTTGTGGTTACTGCGCGCCATGTCAGCGACCCAGTCAGCGGTTATCTCGCGGGTTTGATGGTCGAGTTCGGCGAAGGGTTCATCGAGTAATAATAAAGGTTCGGGCCGTAATAGCGTGCGTAATATACCCACACGCTGGCGTTGGCCGCCGGATAACTGTGCGGGCATTTTGTGTAATTGATCCTCGATTTGAAGTTGCTCAGCGCTTGACTGAATTTCTTGATCACTGATATTAACCAGACCTAAGCGTACATTTTGCAGCACGCTGATGTGTTCAAACAGGTTATTTTCCTGAAATAGCATCGCGACAGGTCGCTGCTCTACCTCCAGCTGACTTATGTCTTTACCATGCCAGAGAATGCTGCCAGATTGCGCTTTGATAAAACCAGCGATAGTTAACAGCAGGCTTGATTTACCGACGCCGCTGACACCTTGTAGGGTAACTATTGCCGAGGTGGGTATCTGGCGGTGGTAATTTAGGGAGTGGTGTCCCAATTGAATATTGAGTTGGTTTATCTCAAGCATGCTGTTTAGCTCGCTCTAAATTGAATAAAAGGGTCGCATAGAGTAATAATAAAACCGCTGAGGCCAGTGATGCCTCATTGATCTTGTAGCTGCCTGCGTATTGGTAAATTAGCCAAGGTAAGGTTTTTAACTGATCGCTACCGAAAATTGAAAATATGGCCACATCCCCCATGGCCAACATGATCACCAGTGCAAAAGTACTGAAAAATACAGATTTGCTATAGTGCCATTCTATGCTCAATTTCTGTCGGGTACTAAGTTTTAGAGACTGTGATAATACCGCGTAATCACTGTCGTACTGGAGTAATCTGGCGCGAATTTGTTG
The DNA here is from genome assembly GCA_013215445.1 of Oceanospirillaceae bacterium. Lineage (GTDB taxonomy): Bacteria > Pseudomonadota > Gammaproteobacteria > Pseudomonadales > Balneatricaceae > Rs1. The sequence continues at coordinate 27,972 of JABSRA010000019.1, read as the reverse complement.
AATGGCAAAAGGCAGTACCATCATGATGTTTAAGATTACCACGAAGATCATGCCGACGCTGTCGAGGTCGATAAGTGGCAAAAATAAGATGTATAGACCAACGCTGAGCACCATGGCCGGCGCAATTAAACTGTGATTCGCCAGCCACTGTAGTACTAAGGTTTTACGGGTCTTGCCCTGCAATATGCTCTGTCTTATGGGTAGCATGATGGCGTAGGCCAGAGCGATAGCGACACTTGCACAGATAATGCCTAATACTAAGGTTAAACTCAGTGCCTCTAGAATATTGCCAATAATAGAGCGGGAGTAATCGGCGGCAAAAACCCCGGGTAACAGGGCCAATAAAGGGGTGAGCATGAATATCAAAGTGCAGCTATAGAGCAGCCCATAGCGGATTTTTTGCCAGCTTGAACTGCAGGGTAATTGATAGTCGCCACGGGTATCTTTGGATAACCAAGACACTGAATTGCTGCGATAGAGTAAGACAAAAAATGTTCCGGCTATCAACAGTTGGCTCCACGCTAGTGTCAGTGCCTCACCGATGTTGAAGTCATATTTGAGGGCTTGATAGATGGCCACTTCCAAGGTGGTTGATTGCGGTCCTCCACCCAGTGCCAGCACCACGGCAAAGCTGTTAAAACACAGAATAAAGATAAAGCCAAAAGTTAGGTTGAAATTGGCGCGCAGCACCGGCCACTCGATCAGAAAAATCTTTTGCCAGCCACTCAGTTTTAGCTGGCTGGCGAGCATCCAACTCGATGCTGGAATGTTTTGTAACTGGGCATGAAAGGCGCGAATGGCAAAGGGTAAATTCATATAAACATGCGCCAGCAGGATGCCATGCAACCCATATAAATTCCAATCGGGGCCCAGCAGGGGAGTGATAATTCCTGAACGCCCCAGTAGTGATACAAATCCAGTAATTAAGACTAAGGTAGGTAAGACAAAACACAACAGTGCGAGGCTTAAAAACGCCCGCTTAAAGAGTAGATTGGGGTAATAATAAATAGCCCGGGCAATTGGCCAGGCTAAAACCGTAGAGATAAGGGCGCTGAGTAGTGCCTGCTTGATCGAAAAAATCAAAATAGAATGGAAATAACTATCGCTGAGTAGTTCAAGATCTGCCCCTTGACCATTGAATGCGATCAGTCCGTAAAAAGACAGTAGGGTGACTGTACAAATCAGCAATATAAAAAACAGTCCCCAGATATTGCTCAATTTAGTCAAGAGTTATGCCATGGCAGGTGAAAAAGGGCGCATCCACACAGTGAATGCGCCGGCGGTGGATAGGGAGGCTATTTTACCGCACTAGAGCGCCACACTTTAATCATGGCTTTGCGCTGGGCAGATAACTGCTCTATATCCATGTTGATCGGGCTTGGCGTTATCAACTGGGTAAAGGCAGCATCGAGTGGTACGTCTTTAATCACCGGCAACATCCAGTTGGTCACGGGTAGGATTTTCTGAGCTTGATCACTGATTAAAAAACGCAGAAAATCTTGCGCTAACTGGGGGTGTTTGCTGGTATTGAGTGCAGCCGCTACTTCAATTTGTGCGATATGTCCCTCGCTGAAATCGGCCGCTTTGTACTTGCTCTCAGACTCTGTTATCAGATGATAGGCAGGTGAGGTGGTATAGCTCAATACATAATCTGAACCGCCCTTTAAAAACATGCTGTATCCCTCATACCAGCCCTTGGTGACTGTCACGGTATGGCTTGCCAGTGATTTCCAAGCTGCGCTAGTCTGATTCGGGTAAACCGCGTTAATCCAAAACATCAAACCTTGCCCGACGGTGCTGGTGCGTGGGTCTTGATAGATGATGGATGCGTCTGAATTGACCAGCTCTTTTAAGGAAGTCACCGGGGTGTCAATTTTAGTGCTGTCATAGATGAAGGCAAAGTAGCCAAAATCGTAGGGTACAAAACTGTCATCACTCCAGTTTAAGCTAGGTTTAAGATTGGCGAAGTTCTGTTGATGGGTGGCAATCAGTCCGGTTTTTTTGGCCTCGCTAATCAATGCATGGTCTAAACCGAGAATGACATCTGCTTTTGCTTTGGTGCCTTCTATCTTGAGGCGATTTAAGATGCTGATGCCATCTTCTTCGGCGATAAATTTCAAGGTGCAGCTGCACTCTTGCTCAAAGGCTGCTTTTATCTTAGGCCCCGGCCCCCAATCTGAAACAAATGAGTCGTAGGTGTAGACCTGCAAAACAGTTTTACTCGTATCGGCGGCTACTGCGCTGCTAGAAATGAGCACTGCTAGACATAGAGGGATTAATTTTTTCATTTGGCTCTCGATAAATGTTGTTAAAGGATAGATTGCTCAGCACAATCACCTCTGCCCTTAGAGGTGCTAAAATGGTGATGGTTCTCAACACAAAAGGAACCTATCTTACGCTAGCGAGTCGTAATACCCAATTAATAATCATGGTGAGCTTTGTCTACTTCAATAAATAGCGTTATTGGCGCTTTTTCTAATCCGCTAATTCAAGTAATTGATTGGCAAGCTATTGCCCCGGGCAGTAGTAACCAAGTATTGCGTGGCCAAATCGATGGCGAATCTTATGTACTGCGGATCAATGCCAGTACTGATTACGCATTTGGGGTGTGTCGCAACAGAGAGTCAAAAGTATTGCGCTTAATTCAAGGCCAAGCATGGGCGCCGGATATTATTGAAAACAATTTGCAGCAGGGCTGGTGCTTGATGCGTGATCACGGGCCATGTTTAACCCTTAATCAGGGTACTAAAACGGCCATGTTTGAGTTAGTCAGAGCCATACAAACTTTTTCTCAGTCAATCGCCGCGGAGCAGTTCAATAGTATTGTTTTTGATTACGATAAATTATTTGCCAGCTATCAGCAAATATTACAGCGTGGTACTGACAATCAATTGGCGCTGTTATTGTGTCGCAAACTGTCCCTGTGTGTCGCACAGTTACCAGAGGTTACCCCGGTGTTGATGCACCAAGACTTGCACCCCAGAAATGTTTGTATCGGCGAGACCATGGTTGCTATTGATTGGGAGTACGGGGGATGGGGCCAGCCTTGGTTAGATACCGCGGCATTGCATTGCGCCTTTGAAATGCCCGTGCAGCAGTTAAAACAATTGCCAATTTTTCAGCAGCTGTCAGATGCTGATTTTCAGCGCACGCTAGTGCAAGGGGTGGCAATTAATAACGGTATATCCTGCTTGTGGCACTGGCTGCGCGGGCAGTTATCGCAGGGGCAGCAGACTGCACCAGCAAGTAGTCATTCAATGACGCGCAAGGCGTTAGTGGTGGAGGCGCAGCAGTGCATATTGCGACTTGGTTAAAAAATATTCAGCCGCTAGTGCTCGACTGAATACTACCTGCAGCGACTCACTACCGGCAATGTCTGGTGAGCATTATTCGGCCACACTGTTTATTTGATATAAATACAAAACATTCAGTGGCAATACTTTGCATTACTTAAAAATACTGTATATTTATACAAGATTTAAATAATTGACAAGGGTCGTTCATGATAGGTCATATTCGCGGTGTGTTAACAGAGAAACAACCTCCTATATTAGTATTAGAAACTAATGGCATAGGTTATGAAATTGAAGCTTCAATGCAAACTTTTTATAAACTGCCAGGCCTAGGTGAAGAACTGCAGCTATTTACCCACTTTGTGGTCCGTGAAGACGCGCAGTTACTCTTTGGTTTTTATCACCGCAAAGAGCGCTCACTGTTTAGAACCTTAATTAAGGCCAATGGGGTGGGGCCAAAATTGGCGATTGCGATACTATCGGGTATGAGTACCGAAGAGTTCGCCGCTTGTATACTGCGTGAAGATGCGGCGACCTTAACAAAAATTCCCGGTGTTGGGAAAAAGACTGCCGAGCGATTAGTGGTCGAGTTTAAAGACAAAATTGCCTTGCTGGGCTTAGACGAGCCCGCGGACTTTACCCTTACCGGTACTGAGTTACCAAGTGCCACTGCCAGTATTAATGGTTATATTGAAGATGCACAAAGTGCTTTAATTGCCTTAGGTTACAAACCAGTCTTGGCCAGTAGGGCGGTATCGGCAGCCCAGCAACAGTTAAAAAACATTAACTCTGCCGAAGAGTTAATCCGGATCGCATTAAAATCGATGGTTGGTTAGAAAATTAATAGGTAAAAGATGATAGAAGCAGATCGCTTTGTCTCTGCAGTGGCAGAGAAAAGTAAAATCGAAGACGTTCAAGACAGGGCGATCAGGCCTCAAACCTTAGCTGACTATAGAGGCCAGCCAGTGGTGAGAGAGCAAATGGAAATTTTCATTGAAGCGGCACGTAACCGCGACGAAGCACTAGATCATACCTTGATCTTTGGGCCGCCAGGTCTCGGTAAGACGACTCTGGCATATATTATCGCCAATGAAATGAAATCTGAAATTAAAACCACCTCGGGCCCCATCTTAGAGCGCCCCGGGGATTTGGCGGCGCTGCTAACCAATTTGGAGCCAGGGGATATACTGTTTATTGATGAAATTCACCGCTTAAGTCCCAATGTGGAAGAGATACTCTATCCGGCAATGGAAGATTATCAACTGGATATTATGATAGGTGAAGGTCCTGCAGCACGTTCCATTAAACTTGATTTGCCACCTTTTACCTTAGTGGGTGCCACCACTCGAGCAGGTGCTCTCACCTCTCCGTTGCGTGATAGATTTGGTATAGTGCAGCGCTTGGAGTTTTATAATATTGAAGATTTAACCCAGATCGTGATTCGCTCAGCCTCGTTATCTAATACTAAGATCGATCCTGAGGGGGCACTTGAAGTCGCCAAACGCAGCCGTGGTACGCCACGAATTGCCAATAAGCTACTGCGTCGCGCACGAGACTACGCCCAGGTAAAAGCGCAGGGAGTGATTACCGCCAGTGTTGCTGACAGGGCGCTCAATATGTTGAGCGTCGATGAAAAAGGTCTCGATCATATGGATAGGCGATTACTTTTAACCATGATTGAGAAATTTTCAGGGGGGCCGGTCGGTGTCGATAACTTGGCGGCAGCGATTAGTGAAGAGCGCGAGACCATTGAAGATGTTTTAGAGCCCTATCTCATTCAACAGGGTTTTATCATGCGTACCCCCCGGGGTCGAGTGGTAACGGATCATGCTTATTTACATTTTGGGCTTAACGTACCTGCGCAGTAGAAATTGTCGATAATATGCCAGTTTCAGCACAATGGCTAAACATCCGAACTTTAAGTCTGTTTAAATGTCTGTTTATTGTTAATTATTTCACATATTTGTTCAAATAACTGAACAAGGTGTTTAAAATCATGGCAATATATTTGGCCTAGAAAGCTAGCGAGAGATTAATGAAAGGTCAAACGGGCTTGTTTGAATTTCCGATCAGAGTTTATATTGAAGATACCGACCTCGGCGGTATTGTCTATTATGTAAACTATTTGAAATTTATGGAGCGTGCTCGTACCGAATTCTTACGTGAGTATGAAATTTCCCAGCAGCAATTACAGCAGCAGGGATATTTGTTTGTGGTGAAATCGGTGGCTTGCGATTATAAAGCTTCTGCAAAACTTGATGATCTGTTGCAAGTTACCGTAGCTATAGAGCGTATCAGTGCGGCATCTGTGGTGTTTGTACAGCGGGTGATAGGTGATAAATTGTTTTGCAGTGCGCAGGTAACGGTGGTTTGTGTTAACGCTAACACCATGAAACCTTGTAGGTTTCCAAAAAACATAAAACAAATTTTTATGACAGCCAATACTGATTTGGCCAAATAATAGTCAATAACAAGTGGAGAGTGTAAGTGGAATCAATGTCGATCTGGGATTTAGTGCTCAACGCAAGTCTCGTCGTAAAGTCGGTAATGGCCATCTTGATGCTGGCTTCTTTTGCCTCGTGGGTCATGATTTTTCAGCGTTTCATCTTTTTAGGTAAAGCGAAACGGGCACTCAGGCGATTCGAAGACCGATTTTGGTCTGGCGTTGATTTAGGGCAGTTGTTCAGGGAGGTGTCTGAAAATCCACAATCAGACGGGGGCGCTGAAGAAATTTTTCGAGCCGGCATCAAAGAATATACCCGTTTAACTGCGCAAAAAAACTATGATCCAGAAGCGGTGATGGAAGGCGTTGAGCGGAGCATGAGAGTGGCGTTGTCCCGCGAGGAAGAAAAGCTTGATGCACACCTACCATTTCTAGCCTCGGTTGGTTCCACCTCGCCTTACATCGGCCTGTTTGGTACCGTTTGGGGTATTATGAATTCATTTCGTGGGCTTGCAAATATGCAACAGGCGACGCTCTCTTCAGTGGCTCCAGGAATTTCAGAGGCACTAGTGGCAACCGCGATGGGCTTATTTGCCGCCATACCCGCGGTACTGGCTTATAACCGTTTCTCATCTGTATCGAGTAATTTACTCAATAATTACGAGACTTTCGCTGAAGAATTTTCAAGCATCTTACACCGCAGAGTGCATGCGCCAAAATAACTAGTGGTTGATGTCAATGATTAAAAAACATAGAAAGAAACATGCACTCAACGCTGAAATTAATGTAGTTCCCTATATTGATGTGATGTTAGTGCTGTTAATTATCTTTATGGTAACCGCACCCATGCTGACCCAGGGAGTAAAATTAGATTTGCCGCATGCGAGTGCCGATCCTGTCGATACTTCTGATACAGAGCCAGTGATTGTGTCGGTAGATGTTGAGGGGCGTTACTATATTAATATTGGCGGCGATGAGCTAACCCCTATCAGTGCAGAGGTTGTTGAGGATAGAATTCAAAAAGTTTTGCGGGCCAATCCGCGCAAACTAATTTTGGTGCGCGGGGACAAACTAGTCACTTACCAGCAAATAATCTCTCTAATGACGCTCATCCAAGGAGCGGGAGCTCCTAGTGTTGGCTTAGTCACGGAGTAAACTTTGAGTTATATTCTTCCTGCCATCCTCGCCTTATTGCTGCATTTAGCACTGGGTTTGAGCTTTATTCTTCATCAGTTCGGTGATTTAAAACAAAGCAGACCAATGCCCAGGCACATTCAAGCACAAATGTACGATATAAAGGCGCTCTCTGTCGCGAGACAGAAATTGAAAAATACCGCTAAAGATGTCGAATTAGCTAAGGACAAAACACCTGAACTGAAAAAGCCCGAGCCCGAAGTAGAGAAACCTGACATTGCGCCTAAGCCTGAGCCAAAGCCAAAAGTTGATCAATTGCAAAAAGATCGAGAGGTAGAAAAGCAAAAGAAGGCCGAACAGCGCAAGCTAGATGCGTTAAAGCTTAAAGAGCAAGTGGCAAAGAAAAAGGCAGATGCCAAAAAGCAGCGGGACATAGAGTCTAAGCGTAAATTATTAGCCAAAGAGAAAGCTGAAAAAGAGAAGCGCTTAAAAGATAAAAAGCGCCAGGAAGAACAAGCGAGAAAGAAACAACAAAAGCTGGAGGCAGAAAAAAAGTCCGCAGCCGATAAAAAACGTAAAGAACAAGTCCGGGTCGAAAAAAAGAAATTGGCTGAAAAACGTAAGCGTGAGGAACAAGCCCGAATTAAAGCGCTGCAACAGCAAATCGCCGATGAAGAACAGTTTGCGGCTGAGCAAATTGCACAGGAGATGGCCTCTGGCATTGATGTCTATATTAAACGGATGTTAAAGGGCAATTTTCGTATACCTTCGACAGCTCGCAATGGTATAAAAGCGTTGGTGAGAATTAAACTGTTGGCCTCTGGGCGAGTGATCTCTGTAGAATTAGTCGATTCCAGTGGTAATGCTGCGTTTGATAAAGCGGCTGAACAGGCGGTGTGGCGCACCGAGAGTTTTCCGCGAGTGGCTGAAATCGCCAGGGCATCTCCCGCGTATTTTAATCGAGAATTACGTACCTTTTTGTTGAGTTTTAAACCCGAAGATCTTAGATGGTAAATTGTAATATGAAAAAGATATGTTTATTACTAATCACGCTTTTAAGCTGCAGTGTTAATGCACAATTACTGGTTGAAATTACTGAAGGTGTAGATGAGCCAACCCACATAGCGGTAGTCCCTTTTGGCTGGGATGGCGATCAGGCGATGCAAGAGGATATTTCGGCAATCGTGGCCAATGATTTACGGCGCTCTGGCATGTTTAAATTAATGGCAGAGGAAAATATGCTCGGTTCACCAGAAACTGAATCGCAGATATTTTTCCGTGATTGGCGTATCTCTGGTAATGATTTCATGCTGATAGGCAGCATGAAGCCTACTGCAACGGGTATCACTGCTACCGTTGAGCTTTTTGATATACTCAGTGAAAAGAAGATTTGGTCACAAACTATCGATAGCGCCGGATCAGATCTAAGAGACATTGCGCATTACATAGCGGATGAGGTGTTTCAAAAAATAACTGGAATACGCGGCGCATTTGCTACCAAGGTGGTCTATGTAACCGTACAGGGCAGGGGAGATGCGCGTAAATTCCGTCTGCAATTGGCAGACTCTGATGGTGCCAGAGCTAAGACAATATTGTCATCTAATGAGCCTATATTGTCGCCAACTTGGTCCCGTGATGGTAAAAAAATAGCCTATGTATCTTTCGAAACAACCCGCCCGGCAATCTACATACAGCATTTGGCGACGGGTAAACGTCAGAAAGTACAATCCTTTAAAGGTATAAACGGTGCTCCTGCATGGGATCCAACCGGCAACCAGTTAGCGTTAGTTTTATCTAAAGACGGTAATCCTGAAATATACATTCTGAATTTACAAAGCGGTAGCTTAGAGCGTTTGACTAGACACTACGGTATTGATACTGAGCCTACTTGGGCTCCCGATGGAAAATCAATATTATTTACCTCTGATCGAGGTGGTAGACCACAGATCTACAGAATTGATTTGGCGAGCCGTGCTCTTACACGTCTTACTTTCAAAGGAAAATATAACAGTCGAGGGCGCTTGACCCAAGACGGAAGATTTTTAACCATGGTGCATCAAGATTCCACGGGCTACCATATAGCCGTGCAAGATCTACAGAGCGGCAGGTTAGATATATTAACCAATTCAAAGGATGATGAGTCACCGACCATTGCCCCTAATGGTGTGGTGGTGATGTACGCTACCAAAATCGGTGGTAAAGGTGTGTTAGCGGGAGTATCCCTGGATGGCAAAATTAAGTTTACTATGCCCAGTTCGCTAGGCGAAGTGAGAGAGCCTGCATGGTCTCCGTTTCTCAATTAGTCATGCTGAGTGTAAAATAACGATGCTTATAATCTACCTTGTTAATTAGTCGATAAATCATCAGTTTGTTGTAGATTGATGAATAAAAATAACACTGCTGGCTCTGAGCCATCAAATATTGGAGAGAATCATGAAAGTTTTACAGACGCGGGTTAAAACCGTAGCAAAAATTGCCAGCCTAACGTTAACTGCACTACTTATTGTGGGTTGTAGTTCATCGGGCACTTTAAAAGATGGCTCAGCGACTGATGGTTCAGGATCATCAGCGACCACCACTGGAGCATCTACAGGATCGAGCATTACCAGTGTAAATAGTGGCAATGTCGGTGATCTACAGAGTGTTTTTTACTTTGAATTTGATCAGTCGGTGATTCGCTCAGAAGCGTTGAACGATCTGTCTCTACACGCACAATTTTTGGCGGAAAATGGGGGTGCTGCAGTGCGTTTAGAAGGTCACGCAGATGAGCAGGGCAGCAGAGAATATAACATTGCACTCGGTGAGCGTCGTGCGCAATCTATCGAACAGTTTTTTGTGGGTCGTGGCGTAAATGGTTCACAAATTGATACCATCAGCTACGGTGAAGAGAAGCCTGATATTTCTGGTCTCGCCTCGAAGAGTCGTAGAGTTGAGATTAAATACACGGCTAAATAGTTAAAACTTAGCTGGTTGTGTCATAGTTATCGCGTAAAATACTCTGTTGCCAAAGACAGCAGAGTATCAAAGCAGCCAAAATTTTGCCGCTATTGGTCGAACTTTTTGGCTGTTTTTACGAGTGTTGAAGGTAGTCATATTTAACCCGAGTTAAATTCAGTGATGAAAGGTAATGTGTAGTGAGAATAGATAAATATCTTGGTTTTGCTATTTTGTGGTTTGCCACCGCACTGTCGGCAAATTCTGTTGAGATTATAAAAGTCACAGAAGGGGCAAACTCTGTGACTCAACGCTATGACCTAGTCTTGATAGTACAACAACTTCAAGCAGAGGTTAGATCGCTGCGTGGTCAAGTTGAAAACCAGCAATATGCTCTTGATAGTCTCAAAGCACAACAGCTAGAAATGTACACTGACTTAGACGGGCGCCTCGGCGGTAGTAGCTTTAAGAAAACCACCGCTACTGAGTCAGATAGCCCTACTAAGGCTCTGCTCTCAGGAGATGAACAACAGGATTACAGCACGGCATTCGCCTATATTAAATCACAGGAGTTGCCTCAAGCTGAAGCGGCGTTTCACGAGTATATCAAGCGGCACCCTAAAGCTAAGCGTGTTTCCAATGCAACTTACTGGTTAGGTGAAGTCAATTTAGCGCAGGGTAAGTTGCTTGAGTCCAGTCAGTTCTTTTCTAAGTTGCTGGCAGACTTTAGCACCTCGGCCAAAGTACCTGATGCGATGTATAAACTCGGAAGAGTGTACCAGCGTATGGGTAAGGCTAATGAGGCAATTGCGATTTGGCAGCAGTTGGTCGATAGTCATCCGGATGCGGCGGCTGCAACTCTGGCCAGGAATGCGTTAAAATAATCGCCAGTTATACTGCTATTACTGTATGATGAAACATTAACATGATGTCTCGAGCTAAACTAAGCAAAGAAAAATCGGCGAAATAACTGAGATTGCTTGTCCCTATAGTTGGATGTTGAGCTGGTTGTTAGTGTCGTATTACCGCGAGTAGTCGTTAAGTTGAGATTTCATGATCGTTTTTAAATAATTTCCTCGCTATAAAATAATAAAAACAGGTCATTGAGCCTGTTTTTTTGTGGCTGATAAATAGATAATTTAGGTTTAGAAAATGAATAGCATAAAGACCAAAGCAGTTATCCTGCTCTCCGGTGGATTAGACTCTGCCACTGTATTAGAAATGGCGAAAGAGCAGGGTTATGATTGTTATGCATTGAGTTTTGACTATGGTCAACGCTCACTCGTAGAATTGGATGCGGCTAGAGCATTGGCATCTGCAGCAGGCGTTGTAGAGCATAAAGTGCTGCGTATGCCCCTGGAAGATTTTGGCGGCTCCGCACTCACGGATGACAGCATTGCTATGCCTGAAGATGGAGAACAAGATGAATCTGAAGTTCCTGTGACTTATGTGCCGGCACGCAATACCGTCTTTTTGTCACTGGCCTTGGGATGGGCTGAGGTGCTAGAGGCGAGCGCTATTTTTATCGGCGTAAACTCTGTTGATTATTCCGGTTACCCTGACTGTAGGCCTGAGTATATCGAAGCTTTTGAAAAAATGGCTAACTTGGCTACCAGAGCGGGTATTGAGGGGAATAAGCTAACCATAGCGACACCTTTAATGACGTTGACTAAAGGCGAAATTATCCAGCGGGGTATTGCCTTGGGGATTGATTACAAAAAGACTGTCTCTTGCTATCAGGCGGATGCTCGCGGTTATGCCTGTAATCACTGTGATAGCTGCAAATTGCGTAAAGAAGGTTTTGTACAAGCGGGTATTGAGGATCAGACTCATTATTTTTAGGTCGTATAAACGGTAAAATATTGGTTTAATTACTTGAATTTTATTAACTCTACACCGCTAAATTTCGTAATTATAAATGTAGCAACGCTTGCAATTTTGTTGTGAAAACGTAATATTATCCACCTTCTGAGTGGCTTGGCCGTTCAGAAGGTAGGGCAGTTGGTTTTAAATCAATGGGCCGTAGATCATCCCTACAGGACCCACCCTGCGTATATTATAAAAAGGTACCTTGTGTATTATACCTTAGCGAGCCGATAAGAAATCCCATGTCTATGACCAGTACGCTTCAACAGCGGATAATGATTCAAGAACACTTTGCCCATGAGCAGATGCCTAGAGAATTAGATCAAGCAGAAATTGCCCAGTATAAATCTCGTATAAAAGCGTTATTAAAGGAGCGGGATGCCTGCTTAATTTCTCACTATTATACGGATGCAGTGGTGCAGGAGATAACCGAGGAAACCGGGGGTTGTATTTCTGATTCTCTCGAAATGGCCCGTTTTGGTAGTGTCCGCCCTGAGCAGACCTTAATTGTCGCCGGGGTTAAATTTATGGGCGAAACGGCGAAAATTCTCAGTCCGGAAAAACGCATTATTATGCCGACCATAGAGGCTACTTGCTCTCTAGATATCGGTTGTCCTATCGATGAATTCAGTGCTTTTTGTGATCAGCACCCGGACCACGTAGTAGTGGTTTACGCGAATACATCGGCGGCGGTAAAAGCCCGTGCAGATTGGGTAGTAACCTCTTCGATTGCAGTCGATGTAGTGAATCACCTAGAGGCACAAGGTAAGAAAATTATCTGGGCGCCCGATCGGCATCTGGGTAATTATGTGCAAAAGCAAACTGGCATAGAAATGCTGATGTGGCACGGCTCCTGTATTGTTCATGAAGAGTTTCAGGCTAAAGGTATTTTGGAAATGCAAAAAATGTTTCCAGAGGCGGCTATTTTAGTACACCCTGAATCCCCAGAAGCGGTGATCGCGATTGCCGATGCAGTTGGCTCTACCACACAGATAATTGAGGCGGCGGTGCGCATGGACAACAGGCAGTTTATTGTTGCCACGGATCGCGGCATCTTCTATAAAATGCAGCAGGCCGCTCCAGGTAAAGAATTTATAGCGGCGCCAACCAGTGGCAGCGGTGCGACTTGTAGAAGTTGTGCACACTGTCCGTGGATGGCAATGAACGGTTTGCAGAATATACTGTCAAGTTTGGAAAATTTTCGTGATGAAGTCTTGGTCGATCAACAGTTGATGGTTAAGGCGAGAATACCACTGCAGAGAATGCTAGATTTTGCAAAAGGTATGAAAGGATCATAGATAGCCATCCTCATGGCAGGCTTTGGGCCTGCCTCAAGGAAATTAAGTTACTCACCAAGCGATTTTAGTTGTTGCTGTAGATGATGCAGCTTTGAATCAATCACTGCCTCTAGGCTGTCTAACCGCTCCGAAATGTTCGCTTTACGCTCAATCCGTGTTTGTAGAGGTCTGTTTGCCATCAATGATCGCAACTCTTCAATCACTAACAAAAGCTGCGGTGCAACGTGTTGAGGTTTTCCGGTGGGTGATGTGGGGCCGTTATCTAAACGATTTAGCCCTCGGGCAAAATGATACTTTCTACTATTAGGCAAAAAAGATCCCGGGGAGCGTTTGTAAGATATTTTAAGAACATCAACCCTAGCCTCTCTGGTTAGGTTGTATTTTGTGATGTCGTGAACCGAAATGACGCCGAGTTGCTCAAGGTTGGGATAATTCGACATGTATACTCCTGCAGGTTATACGCAATGTTAATTGCGGGCGACCAAACTATTGGGTGCTGTGCTCAAGAAGCTAATCTTGTGGTGATTTAAGAGACAATAAAAAGAAGGCAACACCTCCTTTCATGCAGAGCTTCTTTAGGCTTTGATTACTGCAGCGATTGCCTGAGCTACGTATTCAACATTATGCTTGGCGATGCCAGCAATATTGATTCTTGAAGAGCCTGCCATATAAATCGCATACTCATCTTTAAGACGTTTCACTTGTGCAGGATTCATCCCCAAAAATGAAAACATACCTTTCTCAGAATTTATAAACGAGAAATCCCCCTGGGCTCCAGTAGCCTCAATGGCATTTACCAGCGCTGCGCGGTTTCCCGATAGGCGCAAGCGCATTATGTCTAGTTCACTGAGCCACTGTTTTTTTAAGCTAGTGCTATCCAGAATAGTCTCAACAATGGCCGCTCCGTGTGCCGGTGGCATCGAATAATTTCCACGAATGGTACTAAACAATTGGCTCGAGGAAATGTTAGCGCGCTCGGCACTGCTGGAGATAATAAGGATAGTACCGGTTCGCTCTCGATACAGACCAAAGTTCTTAGAACAGGAACTAGCGACAATCATCTCGGGCACGCTGTTGGCCATCAAGCGTAAACCGTAAGCATCTTCATCTAATCCATCCCCTAAACCTTGATAGGCAATATCAATGAAAGGAATTAAGTGTTTATCCATAATGAGGTTGGTTAGCTGCTGCCACTGTTCGTTGCTAAGATCGGCACCACTTGGGTTATGACAGCAACCGTGGAGTAATACTAAGTCTCCTGCGGATGCACCGGCGAGAGTTTGCAGCATAGCGTCAAAGTCGACAGATTTTGTTTGGTAGTCGTAGTAGGGATACTCTTTTAAGGTTAATCCCGCGTCGCCTAATAGAGGAGTGTGATTGACCCAGGTAGGTGTGCTTACCCATACCGTCGCGTTTTTTGTACAGGTATTAATGAATTCTGCAGCCATGCGCAAGGCGGCACAACCACCTGGAGTTTGAGCAATGCTTAAACGGTGGTCTTTAATAACGGCATGATCTTCACCAAATATTAACTGCGCCGTGCGTTCACAGTACAGCGCGGAACCAGCGGGGCCGATGTAGGATTTAGTCAATTGGTTATCTAATATAATATGCTCTGCAGCCGTGACTGCTTGCATTACTGGCGTTAGGCCCTGTTCATCTTTATAGACACCTACCCCCAAATCAACTTTGCTGGGGTTTTGGTCTTGACTATATTCAACAATCAATTTTAAAAGGGCATCGGGAGGAACGCCCTGAAGCTGGTTAAACATGCTCTATCCTTATTTTTAAAACGAGATTTTGTAATTGACTACCACGAGACCTCAGCATAACGTCACGAGCGAAGACCAGGCAAAAATCGGCGCAATAGCGAAGTCAGTATGCCTCCGCTTATTGAGCCGGTTATTAGCAAGCGTAATTATCATGCCCTTTGGCTAAGTTATGCAGGGGTCTCACCACATTAAGTCATCCGGGATTTCATAGTCTGCGTAAGGGTCGTCTTCTTCCAACACTTCTTTCTTGGGTAACTCGACCACCCATTCACTCTGTAGCGCATGTAATCTGTGAGCTTGCAGGGTGGGGATCAACCAGTATTTTTCATCCATAAAAACAATGGTCAGTTGGCCGCGAAACAACTGTGCCTGTATACCCTTGTCGATAAGGATTGTTTTAACAAACTTAAGATGGGAGAACTGATGTTTGATTTCAGACTTTCTGGGGATCTCTACCCGATTACTTTCGATTATCTGTCGAGCTTGGGAGAGGTTCGCCTTTAAGGCTTTTTGCTGTTCGCGGACTAGATTGAGTTGTTGGTCGTTGGCTTTTTTATCCGCTTTTAATTGCGCTTGCGCGCCAGATTGCTGATCAGAGGATGTTTTTTTGCCCTTTTTCTTGCGTTTTTCAGCTTTAGCTTGATTAGCTTGTTTTTTACTGGCGATCCCTGCTTTAAGCAGTTGATCTTGTAACGAAATAGCCATGGAAAGTACAGTGCCTAGTGAGAAATTATTTATCTAACTATAGCACAGCGACTTTCGACTGTAAGTGTTATGTCCAGCCTTTCTTTAGTTTTTACAGCGATCTCATGCACCTAAATAAAGTTGTAACCCTAGTCATCATATGGGTCTTGTAAAAGATCTTCAAGTTCTCTGCGCTCTCGCTGCTGCTCAAAGTAGCGGCGTCTATTTCTGTTTTTATCTTCTGTTTCTCTTTTTTTATCGATGGCTATTTTTTCGGGAAGATCTGCAATAGTAATTGGATTGCCGCTTTGAGCGGCTCTGTTGATGTGTCCTAATTTACTGTTCATAAAGCCTCCTAAACAGGAATGTATGTGTATAAATGGGCTACTTTTTATATATTCCGGCAACTGTCGGATGAAAACAATAAGCATTTTTCTAATGTTTACCAATAATAGCTCATATTTTGAGAATAAGTATCTGATCGGACTTATCAATAAAAAAATATTAATGTAATATTCATAAAGCGCCTTGTTTTTTAATAAAATTAACAACAAATGTAGGCAAAACTTCTCCCTGGTGCCATGGCTTTTTGCCAAAACTATAGGCAGTACTCGCAACTGTGCTGGTTACGTACATTTTGTTGAGCTTATGCAAATCTAAGGTACTAAAACTAGTGATTTTGCCGAAGAGGCTTTAATATGATGGCCATCATCGTAGCGATTTTAATAAGAGATAAATTCAATGGGAAGAAAATTCGAAAAACGTAAAGCCACTATGGCTAAGACGCAAGGCGCTAAGTCTAACCTATATGCAAAGTATGCAAAGGAGATCTTTGTCAATGCAAAAAATGGCAGTTTTGATCCCAGTGCTAACCCTAGTTTGCGTGCGGTGATCGATAAAGCTAAAAAAGATCAGGTACCTGCCCATGTTATTGATAAAGCCATTGATAAGGCTAAAGGTGGCGGTGGAGAAAACTATGTTGCGATGCGCTACGAAGGCTTCGGCCCAGGTGGTTGTATGGTCATTGTCGATTGTCTTACCGATAATAACAACCGTACCTTTGGTGATGTACGTATTTGCTTTAACAAGGGTCATGCAAAGCTTGGCGGTCAGGGCACTGTCGCTCACATGTTTGATCATAATGCGTTGTTTGTCTTCGATCACGCTGATGAGGAAGAGGTGTTAGAGGCGTTAATGATGGCGGATATTGATATAACCGACATTGAAAATGATCAAGGTACGATTAGCGTATCTGCCCCCCATACAGAATTTTTCAAGACCAAGTCAGCGTTACAGGAGAGTTTCCCGGATCTTGAATACCAAGTAGATGAAATTACCTTTGTACCACAGACTATCGCTGAATTGAGCGGCGATGATATAGAAAAGTTTGAGCACTTCATGGAGTTGTTACACGATTGTGACGATGTACAAGAGATCTATCACAATGCGGAAATAGCTGAGTGAATGAGTTAAGCGCAGGGTATTAACCCTGCGTTTTCATCTGGCTTTAGAAAGTGACAACCCTAATTGCCAATAAGATAAAAATCGTTCCGCTGATTCTATTCACTAATTGATTTTTTGCTTTCAACCACGCGAGTATTGGTCCTTTAGCAAGGGTCAGTGTGACGAGTGAATACCAACCACCATCGATAATAACCACCGTTGCTATCATGATCATTTGGTCTAAGATACTGGCTTCTGCAGAGATGAACTGCGAGAAAATAGCGATGAAAAAAATAGCTGTCTTAGGGTTTAATATCGAGATCATCGCCCCTTCAATACCCGCTTGGTAGATTGATATTGGCTTGCGGCTTACCAGAGTTTCAGGTCCAATCGCTGTTGACGTTACTCGTAGGGCCTTAATACCTATGTAGAGTAAATAAGCCGCCCCTGCCCAAGTAATCAATTGAAAAACCAAGGCTGATTCTGCCACCACTAATGCCAAACCGAAAATACAGGCAAAGGCCCAAAAACCAATGCCAATGGCGTGACACCAACTAGCCACCAATGCATGGGTGCGACCATTATTGGCGACTTGTTTTAATACTAAAGCGAGGCTCGGTCCTGGTGACATAGCACCTAGGCTGCAAATCGCGACCAGTGAGAACCAGGTAATTAACGTCATTGATAAGGCCTGTATAAGTGAAAGATGGATATTAGTTTGAGTAAATATCGAAAATTTATTCAACACAGCATACGCAGATACGCAGTGAGATTCAATACGACAGCGTATTAACCTAAAGTCGGCTGTCTATTCCAGAAAGTCTGCACAAGCTATTGATCCGCCTAGTAAACAAGAAAACTAGAAAAGTTTTTGATTGGGCTCTGATGCATCCACGCCATCGTTAAATAAATGAAAATTCATGCAGATGACACAAGATTTCATCTCTACTGCAGATGAAACAAGATTTCATCTCTACTGCAGATGAAACAAGATTTCATCTCTACTGCAGATGAAACAAGACTTCGTCTCTACTGCAGATGAAACAAGATTTCATCTCTAGTGGCCACTAAATTTTCAATTGTCCTCTGTAATTGCTCCTGACCAGTTCAAATTACGCCCATCCATGGGCTAATATCACGCTAACAACGGGCTTTCTTTGCTGCTAACTGCAGCCGTTTTTAGACAGTTGGTTCGCGCATAACGGTTGCATCTAGGATTAAAGCTATTGATCAGGGTTTGGTAAGTGAGTGTCATGAAAGTGTCATCAAAGTGTATTATTTTGAAGACACATACATGTCTTTGAGTGAATATAATGCGCTTAGCCCAGTTAAATACTATTGTTTCGGCCTTACTTTTTACCGCCACTATCGCCATGGGTAGTAGTGTTTATTGGGGGGTGACACAACTGCAAAAACCTTATGAGCTCAATCGGCATTATTTTTCATTACTGGAAAAAATTTCAGTTAAAAATCGTCTATTAATCGATAGGTACTTACAAACCGGTAATTTAGCAGACCTAAGCGTTGCACAGGTCTTTATTCGTGAAGAGCTACCCAATTCACTGCAGGCACTGCCTCTACCTCTACAGCGAGATGTGCTGCCAATCATTGATCAACTAAATTCTAAAATGCAGCATGAGTTGCTCGCAGCAGGCAAACTTGCCGGTAATATCCAAGGATTACTGATTCAAAATGAACGTGAGACTTTAGCGGCGCTAGAGTCCTTACAGGAGTATGTCATCGCTTTCAGAAATGATGACAACCATCTGGCTGCGGATGCTTTACAGCAACAATTAATCTTAATTGGTCAAGGCATTGCCCAGCGGATGTTACAACGTGAAAAGTATTTTCGTAGCTCTGCTGAGCAAGTGCTTAAAAGTATCGCTTCTCTCAACAGAGATATTAGTCGCCAGGTTAGCGTGTTGACGACGTTGACATTGTTGGGAGTGCTTGCGGTAGCAGAAGAGGATGACTTTTTTGCGATGCTGGAACTAACCATCGAAGATTCGCTCGTAGACCCTGTAATTGTGGATGTCGCAGAGGACTTAATCGCTGATTTGGCCACGTTGGTTAGGCGTTATCCAGCAGAACTTGAGCGCACCTCAAGGCTCATTGATCGGGCTACGGGTGCCTCGGCAGAAGTATCGACAATAATCGCAATGCTCATTGATGCCGTGACCAACTCTAAGGTTTATATCGATCAAGAGCGGACGGCTATTGAGCATCAAGTTTATTGGCTGTTGAGTTTCTTTATCGTGTTGCTGTTGGTTACTGGGGGTGTTTTATTGTTTTCCCAGAAAAAAGCCATGAATGCAATTGAGGGTGTCGCCGCTTATTTAGAAAAGCTTTGTAGTGGCAATTTTAGTGATAAATTAGACGTCTCCATCGCTTTTAACGAGTTGCAGGCACTGGCTTTAAACTGTGAAAAATTGCAGGGCTTTATGGTGGGGTTAATTCAGGGAATTAAATTACAGACGGATAACGTGCACCGAGCCAGTGTTAATATTTCAGACAATTCGATAAAAATTGAATATGAGGCAAGTTTACAAACAGAGCATACCGATAAAGTGGCCGATGCTGTTTTAGCCCTGCTTAACTCTTTTGAAAAAGTACATTTAAATGTTCAAGAGGCAACGGATTCTGTTGCGCTAGGGCAGCAAGCGGTCAGTGAAAGTGTGGTGGTTGTGTCAAAATTGCAGAATAATATTCAAGGGTTGAGCCATGAAGTAGAGAGAGGGGAGGCTGATATACAAAAGTTAAATCAAGATACTAAAAATATTGAGAAGGTGTTGAGCGTGATAGGTACGATTGCCAGTCAAACCAATTTGTTGGCCCTTAACGCCGCCATAGAGGCTGCACGAGCGGGAGAGAGTGGCCGGGGTTTTGCAGTGGTGGCTAGTGAGGTGAGGGTGCTAGCGCAGTTAACCGCTGAGTCCACACACGAAATTAGCAAAATATTGAGTGCCCTACAGTTGTCCGCCGCCGAGGTCACTGACTCTATGCAGCGCCAGCACAGCATCGCTCAAATCTCGATAGAGGGGGCCGCTGAAGTGGTCGAACGCCTCGGCGCAGTAGAATTAATTATAGAGAAAGTAGATGCAGTTAATCAATTGATATCTGAACAGACCGTACAGCAGGGGGATGCTGTAGATGACGTTAAGCTGAGTATCAATCAGGTACAAACGCAGTTAAGTGCTGCGCAATTACGGGTAAATAGTACTAAATGTCAAGCGAATGACTTGACAGATGTATGTGAAATTTTGAATAATCAAGTGGCGCAGTACAGCGTCTAATAAACTTTTATGGGTAGAAGAGATGATCAGTAAACAAATTTGCACTATTTCACTTTTTAGCAAGCGGTTGTCTGCTTGTCTTTGTCTCGGTGAAAAATGCTGTTGTTGATCTATATATTGAATGATCAGGGGCCGCTAAATTGTTTATCGGCCCTTTTTTTATGCTTAAAATTTATTATGAAGTGACTAAAAATGAACAATAATCAAGATTCTACCGCGCATTTACAACTCTTTGATACCTACCGTCGAGGGCTCTTTCCTTTTACTTCACTATTAGAGGATGTGGTTTCTCTCTATGTCTGTGGGCCCACTGTTTACGATTATGCACATATTGGCAATTTACGTAATTATCTATTTGTCGATATTTTACGTCGAGTGCTGGAGGCTAATGGTTATCGGGTTAAGCATGTGATGAATATAACCGATGTGGGGCACTTAACCTCAGATGCGGACAGTGGTGAAGATAAAATGCTTAAAGGAGCGCGAATGCGACAGCGCTCCGCCTGGGATATTGCAAAATATTTTGAAGCTGCGTTTTTGAAAAACATGCAGCAACTGCAAATATTAAGCCCGACTGTATTATGCCGCGCTACTGAACATATTGATGAACAGATAGAATATATACAGGCTCTTGAAATTAAGGGGTTTACTTATCAAACGGCAGATGGGATCTATTTTGATACGCGTAAATTGCATAGTTACGGTTATTTAGCCAGACTCGATATAGAGGGATTGCAAGCAGGAAAAAGGGTGGATTTAGGCGGTAAACGTCATTTGACCGATTTCGCACTGTGGAAATTTAGCCCTGATAATAGCACCGAGGTTGAGCGTCAAATGCAATGGTCTAGCCCCTGGGGAGTGGGTTTTCCCGGTTGGCATATCGAGTGCTCGGCAATGTCTGAACGATATTTGGGGAAGAAATTTGATATCCATGTCGGCGGGGAAGATCATATTAATGTACATCATTCTAATGAGATTGCTCAGTGTGAGGGGCGCCATGGACAGCAACCGGCAACGTTTTGGATGCACGGTCGTTTTTTGCAAATGGCCGGTGAAAAACTGTCAAAATCCGGCAGCAGTATCAGACTAGATGACTTAATCAGTGAAGGTGTTGAACCGCTTGCTCTGCGCTATCTGTTTTTGACCAGTCACTACCGCTCTCATATGCAGTTTAGTGTGAAAGCACTACACAGTAGTGCGTTAGCCTTAAAACGGCTGCGGGTAATGTTGGCAAGCTGGCCGGACCATGGCAGCGTCGATCCAGTCTTAAAAAATAGTTTTAATCGCTTAGTGAATAGGGACCTAAATACCCCACAGGCTCTGGCATTGCTGTGGAAGGTGACGAAGTCGGAACTCTGTGAGCCCAACAAAAAAGCCACCATTCTCTACTTTGATAAGGTCTTGGGCTTGTCTCTAAAGATGAATCCAGTGTCGGCAGCTGTTCCCCAGCATATATTGCAGTTGGCAGAACTGCGACAACAAGCCAGAGTTGATAAAAACTGGCGGCGCAGTGATGTTTTGCGAGAGCAATTGCTGGGCTTAGGTTATCAGATCATAGATAGTGCTGAGGGATTTAAAATTAGTCGAAAATAAATGCCTTAGCAGTGAAAGTTAATGGCCTCTGCGGCCATTAATTTTCGCTGCTAACATCGTTAATCTTTTGCTGTTGCCTTGCTTAGCAGCTAGAATTGGCGGCATTAAATTAATTTAAATTTGTATATCTCTGCATCGCGCTTGGGTTACTATAAGCACTGGCAAAACAAGAATTTATGAGTAAAACAAATAAGGGAAGTAATTTGGCCACTAAAACACAGTATAAAGTACCGGCGCTGGATAAAGGTCTCGATATACTTGAGCTACTGGCATCGAGTCGTTCAGGCATGACCCAAAAGGAAATAGCAGACGCTCTGAGTCGTACCTTAAATGAAATTTTCAGGATGTTAGTGTGCCTTGATGAAAGGGGCTATATCGCCGTTAAAGAAGGTACTGATCGCTACCAGTTGACGTTGAAAATATTTGAACTTTCGCACCGCTATCCGCCGATTAAGCGCATGGTAGAAGTAGCCACTCCGGTGATGCATGCGCTGGCACATAAAGTTGAACAGTCTTGTCATCTGGTGGTGTTTAACAATGGCCAGTTACTAGTGGTCGCGCAAGTTGATAGCCCGGGGCGTTTAGGTTTTAGCGTGCGCTTGGGAACAGATCTGAAGAGCTTATCAAAAACGGCATCGGGCCAAATATTTATGGCGCATCGCAGTATCGAAGAGCGCGGTCAATTACTGCTTAGCGCCGGTGAGCCATATCCTGTTGATTTTGATGATGAACTAGCAGCAATTAAACGTCGCGGTTTCGTAGAGTCGCCAAGTTTGCAAATCAGAGGTATTTATAATCAGAGCTTTCCTATTTATGATTACACTGGAGAGCTAGCGGCGGTGTTGACTGTGCCTTTCGTGAAAAAGCTGGAAGGTGAAAAATTATCCAGATTAGCAGTGCGCGAAGTGTTGAATAAGTCCAGTGATCAAATTTCTAGTCTATTGGGGGCAAATGTCGGTGTATAGTCACTAGGGAAACTATCAGCTAGGGGGTTAAGTTTACTGGTCGCTTTGCTCAACAGATAATATTTAAAAAAATGCCGCTTGGTGGGTTTTTAGCCCTGTTAGCCAAGCGGCAGTATCGTCAATGGTCAATGCATCTACCGACTATGCTAGTTGAGCATTACACAAGGTGACGATTAAGAGGGTACTGTTAAAACTTACCGTATTTCAGGTAGGCCTGCTGTGGATCTACTCCCGCCAAAATTGCATTTCTCACTGAGTTTTCAGAGGCAATGGAGGTTAGCGAGACATCGATAATTTCTCTGCACAAATCTCTGGGCAGGCGAATTAAACCGTCTCGGTCACCGAGCAGGTAATCTCCAGGGAGTATATTGACCTCGCCAATTTTAATCGGGACGTCAAAACCATCAGGTAACCAGCGCCCCACCACATCAGCGGGGGTGGTGCCTGAGCACCAGGTCTGAAATTCTAGCGATAGTAAAAACTGCGTATCGCGAATCAAACCGTCGGTCACTACCGCTAAAACCCCTTTGTTTTGTAAGGCTTCTGCTGAGAGTTCACCCATTTGTGCGACACTCTGATCGTTGGGTTGTGCCAGCCAAATGTGGCCTGGCTTGGCCTTGGATAGTAGCGCTGTCCATTCCAGTAAAGTATGGTGGGCGTCAGCATTTCCAACACTTCTGCCGCTGATAGTAAATACCGGGCCTGCGATTACCTTCTCCGGCATTATCGGCTGAAGACGGCGCGGTAGTATAAAATCTTTTAGCCCCATCGAGCGCATCGTATCGTTAACGACCGCGGTGTAACAACGCTGGAGGTCTGCAGTGATTTGTGGCATGGGCTGATTCCTGTGAGTATTGTTGCCTATCTGAGTGAAATAACACCGCCGTCGATGTCATAGGCGCTAGCGGTAATAAATTTAGCATTGTCAGAGCAGAGGAACAGCGCTAACTGAGCAATTTCGCTAGGCTCGCCCATACGGCCCATCGGTTGATATTCGGATAATTTTTTAAACATTTCACGTTCTTTTCCCGGGTAGGTCTGCTTGATGAAACCATCCACAAAAGGGGTGTGAACACGCCCGGGGCAGATGCAGTTACAGCGAATGTTTTGCGTGACGTAATCTTTGGCGACTGATTGAGTCATGGTCAAGACAGCACCTTTGGTCATTGAATAGGCAAAACGATCGGCAATGCCGACTTTAGAGGCGATGGAGGCCATGTTGAGGATAGCGCCGCCGCCCTGTTGTTGCATCATGGGTATCACCGCCAACATACCGTTGTATACGCCTTTAATGTTGACGTTATACAGACGGTCCATATCTTCCTCAGCAGTCTCTTGAATCGTTCCTACGTGTGCAATGCCGGCGTTATTTATCCAGACATCGATACTCTTGAATTTTTGCCCGATAGCGGCGGCGGTCTCCAGTACTTGCCCCTGTTGAGCGACATCGCAGGCAAAAGCTGCCACGGTACCGCCAGTGGAGGAGATCATTTCAACCGTGCTGGCAAGCTGCTCTTGATTGAGGTCTAGTACCGCGACAGCGGCACCCGCCTCGGCAAATGCCACTGCCATTGCCTGGCCGATTCCAGATCCTGCACCGGTAATCGCGACGGTTTTTCCACTGTATAATTGCTTGGACATAATCTTCCTCAATATTATAAATAAAGGCCTGAACAGGACACTTAAGGCCTCTGTATAACAGGTCAGTTAGCCCGGATATTGCACCCAATAGCTCGTGCTCTAGCTTGCTCCTTGTTTTTACAGACTTTTATTTCTCAATCAACCGTACACACCAGAACGGCGTTCAATCGAAAAAAATCCTGTGAAAACAACTAGCGGCGCTATCATCACGGCATTGCATGCAATATCCGGGTTAGGACATTAAATTCCTGAAAATGGTTGTTTGTGAATCATAAAATTTCAATCGGGTATCGACAGTTTTAAGCTTACGAGCAGGCTCTGCCAGCTGAAAAGTATTTATAAGTCAGCAGGTACTCGCGATGACCCATTTTTTCAGATTTACTCTGTCCGCCCTCGGCCATATTGATCACCAGCTCAAATATTTCCTGTCCGACTTCGTCTAAAGTGCCTCGGTTTTCGATAATTCTACCGGCATCTATATCCATATCGTCGGTCATGTTGCGATAGGTCTGTGGGTTGGCGCAGACTTTAATCACCGGAGAGATGGCCGAACCCACGACTGAACCTCGGCCAGTTGCGAACAATATAACGTGGGATCCACAAGAGATTAGCTCAATAATTTCTGCGGTATCGGCAATATTGGGAAAGCCGAAGCGAACCTCTCCATCGGGTACCACATCTAATAGATACAGACCGCCCTCGCTGGGAATTTCACTGGGGTAGATAACCCCATTGATATTGGATGCGCCGCTTTTGGCATAGGCACCCATGGACTTTTCTTCCTGGGTGGTCAAACCGCCATCTGCGTTGCCCGGTGCAAAACTGCCGTGGCCGAGTGTATCGTAGTAGATAGCTGCTTTTTCAACCGCTTGCACTAGCTCTTTGGCGACGGCGGGGGTGGCGGCGCGGGCCGACATGATGCCCTCGCAGCCAATTAATTCTCCAGTCTCTTCAAAAATGCAGGTGGCACCTTTGGCCACAAATTGATCAAATGCCCGGCCAATACCAGGGTTGGCAGTGATGCCACTAGTGCCGTCTGATCCGCCACAGATAGTGCCTATAATTAACTCGTCCACCGACATGTCTACGGTAGTGGCAGTGTCAAGCTCGGTTAAGGTGCTGGCGACCCACTCAGCGCCCCTAAGCATGGTTTGGGCAGTGCCTTGGTTTTCCTGAATGACTAAAGTATTTACTGGGCGACCACTGTCGGCAATGACTTTCTCCAAACCGTAGCGGTTAAAACCTTCACAGCCCAAGGATATTAATTGTACTGCTCCAACATTTGAATGGGTTACTAGGGATTCCATTAATGCCTGGGCGTATTTGTTGGGGTAACAGCCGGGAAAGCCAATAAGCTGTACGTCATGGTCGGGAAATTGTTGGCAGATGCCACGTGCAACGTGATGGGCGCACTCGACTAAGTAGACGACTAATAATGTATTGCGAATGCCCTTGCTACCGTCTTGTCTTAAATATGCTTGCATCTTATAACTCCTGAACTTCTATGCGGGTAGGGATAATAAAGGTCGGTAAATAATCACTTTGCATATTGTGCAGATGGATGTGCTCACCACGTTTTATATCGGTAGTAGCGCTGCCGATTATCGCTCCGTATTTAAGGATCTTAGCGCCCGCTGCAATGTCTATGCGGGCCACTTTGTGGGCTATTTGAATATCATTGGCTAATTGAACGGGTTGTTGATCGATATCAACGACGCTGTTTTTTGCCAAAAAGCGGCAGGCAACGAGGCAATTATCTTGATCGGCGAGAAGCAGCAAGCTAATGGCCTGCTCTCCCTGAGGGGAGGGTGAGTTTACAGTTGACATTTAATGTGTTCCACGGTGTTTCTTGTTGTTTTTAATAATAATGAAAAGTCCATATAAGGAAGCAAGCTAAAACCGGTTGGACATTTAGCTAGATGCCAAAGACTGCCTATTGATTACTTTCTATAGCTAGGTTATTCGATGAAAGCTATTTTTACAAGTAAAATATTTTTACTGGTAAAATTGACTTGCTTAAATCTCACGGCGGGGGTAGTCTGTTTTAGGACAGGATGTTACAGGTTGTAATTTCACCTTGAATTTTATATCTGCAGCACACTAGAACGTTTTTTAAAGCGCGGTTGTATTGAGGGTTTTGTTCTTTATATACCGCTAGTTCAGCGACTGACAGCGCAGCGTAAGCCGATGCTTTAAGTTAGCCATTTTTTGGTGAAGACATTTTTAAAAAACGTTTGACAATATAAATACAATAAATATTGGAGTTGACTATGTTAAATAAATTATCTATTGCGGTACTTGCTGCAATGACTTTCTCTGCTTCTGTAGGCGCGCAAGATCTCAGTGCTTCTCTAAAAGTAGATGTTTCTCAATTGCGCGGTGACGATGGCCAATTATTAATTCAACTATCTCCTGAAAAAATGGCACCAGCTCGTCCAGCAGATCCTAAGTCACTCTCTGAAAATGAAGCGGGTCACTGGTTTGATCGTGAGTTTGCCGGTATGAGTGGTGATCAAAAGAAATCTGTTCCCAGCTCTCCAGCTGACGGTGCTATCGGTAAAAAAGTAGCAGTGATGGTAATGGGTCCTCACCCATATTTTGAAGCGTTGATGAGCGGCTTTAATAAAGTGGCTGACGCCTACCAGTGGGAAGTTAAAGTCTTGGATGGCAACTGGAGCTTGGCGACTCAAAAGCGTCAATCTGAAGAGTTAATCAACGAACGCCCAGACATGATTTTTGTTATACCGACTGATACTAAAGCGATCGCACCTATCTTTCGCCGTATCAGCAAGGCTGGCATTCCAGTGTTCTCCTTTAATGGTCTGCCAAGTGACAAGGCGCAAGAGTATGCGATTGGTTGGACAGGTCCGGATGATTGGGGTCAGATGCGTGAACTCTCTCGCAAGTTTGCCGATAAGTTGGGCAAAGAGGGTGGTTACGCGATTGTACGTCACAACCCAGGTAGTTCTCCATTTTTCGCCAGAACCTTTGCACCTATCACTGAGTTAGCAACTTATGCACCAAAAATGAAGTTGTTAGATATGGCTCCAGGTGGATTTGATGCGGCTAAAGTACAGGCATTGGTTAGTGCTTG
Source organism: Oceanospirillaceae bacterium (assembly GCA_013215445.1). GTDB lineage: Bacteria > Pseudomonadota > Gammaproteobacteria > Pseudomonadales > Balneatricaceae > Rs1. Next base: position 519 of record JABSRA010000019.1, on the reverse strand, counting down.
GACCACCAAGTACGGTAAAGATCTTAAGGGCTTAATCTTGGCGGGTGACGGCGTTACTTTAGTCGGCGCTCAAGAGGCATTGAAAAATGCTGGCCGAGACGACATCGTGGTGGTTGCAGCAGGTCACAGTAAAGTGGGCATGGATGCAGTGAAAGCAGGTGATGCTTATGCAATCACTATGCAGTCTGCAAACTCTGACGGTGCAGTTGCCGCCAAAGTCGGTGCCGATTGGTTCAACGGTGTTAAAATTCCCAAGCTTACCTACCTGAAAACACACATCATCACTAAAGATGACGTGTCTGAGTTCTACCCTGCACAGTGGTAGTCACTGCTGCACAGCAGCACTGCTTTAGGAAGTAGCGAATAAGTCCCCTTCCCTGTGGATAACTAAGCGGTCAAATCCGCGGAAGAATGCGAAGTGAATGGCGAGTCCTTTACAAGTGTTCTGACAAAGTAAATGCAGATGAAACAAGATTTCATCTCTGTTGACCGCTTAGCTTTCTTTTAAAACGTAAGTAC
>JABSRA010000002.1 GCA_013215445.1 Oceanospirillaceae bacterium | reverse complement strand
GTCCTTCCGAAAGATTGCAAGGTTTTACATTGATTAAACACACACACAACCATGATAAACGCACAACGACAACACATCGACCAATTCTACGCTACGCCACTAGAAGTGGCACGCAAAGCCTTAGAGGGCATTGACCTAAAAGGCATCAAGACCGTACTAGATCCAAGCTGTGGCACAGGCGCCTTCTTGGACCAACTGAGGATCTATCAAGGCAAGTACTACGGCTATGAGATTGACCCAGAAAGGCACCTAGTGGCACATGGCCGCGACTACGGACACGGCAGAACCATGACCATGCTAGGTTATGACTTCTTAGATCAAAGCCAAGGTATCGCACCCATTATTGATTTGGTGGTAATGAACCCACCGTTCAACAAAGGGGCCGAGCATTTCCTTCGAGCGTATGACTTGATGATGACGCAACCAAAGCAGTCTACCATCGTTTGTTTGCTCAATCAAGAAACTATTGACAATCCCTACACCCAGCAAAGAAAGCGCTTAGCGGATGTTATTAAGATGCACCAAGGGACCATTGAGGAATTTGGACCCTGCTTTGATAAAGTGCGCGCCAATGTAGCCTGTATCAAAATCACTGTGCCGGGGCGAAGCATTGACCGCGATTGGTCAGGGATCATTGATTGGGATAAGTGGGAAACGCTCAAGGACCAAGACGGCAATGCACGAACAGACCTAGCACCTTACACCAAGGGAATCGGCATTGCCAAGGATGAATTGCTCTTGATGGTGGAGGCGTACAATGCTGCCATGAAGACGCACGCTGATTATGTACGCATGTATGAAGAGTTGGATAAGTTTTGCGCTGTCTGTGCAGGTAAACAGAATTATTTACAAGGCTATCGAAGCCAAGGGCTAAACATTGACTTTCATGAGTGGCGCCTTCAATTCACCAAGGATGCATGGCTAAATCTGCTTTCTAGATGCACCCGTGGTCAATACATGACCAGAGCCGTACGTACAGAGATCACAGATCGCTTCGAGAACGGGCACGCTGGATTGGCATTCACACTAAAAAATATTGAGAACCTGTTCTTGGTGGTGCTCAATATGCGTCCTAAGATCATCGAGGATACCACCAAGCAAGTGTTTGATTTTTTGACCAACCATGCCAACGGGTACGGTAAGAAGTTGCGCCACAATCGCACTAGTAAAATGGATTCCAAATTTATTGTTTTTGGCGCTATTGGAGGGTATATTTCACGACCTAGCATAGTCTATGAAAAGCGAGACAACATACAAGCAATTGATAAGCTATTATGCCTACTGAGCGGAATGCGCTACGAAGACATTGACAACATTCAAGATAGCGTAGAGAAGGCCATCAACAACGGTCATCCGCCACGAGGAAAACACGAGAAGGACGCCATTGATACGACATTTTTCAAAGTCCTTTGGTATGAAAATGGCAACCTAAAATTTTGGGTCAAGAAAAGTGCCGCGCCTTATTGGCTTGAGGCGAATCGTAAAGCTGGGTCGATACTGGGCATGGCTCTAGCTGATGGAAACGATTGGAGAGTAAATCATAAATGGGCACCAAATTATTAGCACTATGGACAGCAACCTAAAACACATTCATGCCACCGAGCTCAAACAAGCCGTGGACAATGTGACTAGAAACTTAGATGGTCAAACGTTGACCTACATTAGGAGATATTTCGACAAGCCTACCAAGGACTGGATGCGCAAGCATGACATCGTTGTAGTATGGCTTGATAACAAATTCAACCTCAATGTTGACGGGGCGATAACCAGCAGAGTGTTTGACTTTCAAATCCCAAATAGCGGGCTTACAATTGGACTTATGGAGACGGTAGGATGCACTGATGTGCCAATGATCGTCAAGTGCTCAGAAGATTTAGAGTTGTCGGCCAATATGGAATCCAAGCGATTTCAGACCAAGGCCAAGAATGGGGATTATTCCACTTGTAGAAGTGGCATTGTGTTTCACTTAGAACAGTTTTAATCATGGACGACATTGACAAAATAAAAGAACTGCTTGAGACGCACGAACAAGCTAATTTTGAACTAGCTCTTAACATGGTGATGGGATTGGATATTCCGATGTTTTTAGATGGATGTCAAGCCGTACGCGTGTATGTCAGCATTCTATGCTATGAGTGTGGGATTGCCGTAGAGGATGCCATTAAGGAAAGTAATGATATGCCAAAGGGGGCTGATTCAAGGATGAGTGTAGCAGACCTCTGGAAGCATGTCCTTGATGCGACAAATCTGTTTGTAGACATCATGAAGCGCCACATGACCGTTTCCGTTTTCTGTCAGGAGACAATCGAAAAACTTATCAAGGGCATTGCCTTCGTTGAACTAATGCCTGATCAAGTCAAAGGTAAGCACCTTGCAAAGATATTGCTTGAAACTCTTATTGTTGTCCCTTCGTTCATGCTAAGCGAGGAACTTGGAGCAGAGATAGATAAGTTTGTGCAGCCCAGAATGCGCGCTTTAGGGATAGTTAAAAGCAAACCTGATGCCTAAGCGATCCCTGCTACCATACGACCCACAAGCCCCGCTCCTACGCGGCCACATCGTAGGCGTTGCAGCACGCGCATACCGAGAGAATCGGGCGGTCTGGGCAGAGCTGTGGCTGAAAGTGCTGCACTGTGTTGGAGCGCACCTAAAGACGCCAGTGCCTGATGAACTCATTGAGTCACTGGGCGAGGAAGCTAGAACGTATACAGAGACAATGCTGATTGCTTTGGAGCAGCAGCGGATTGAACAAATTGCTAACGATGAAAAAGATAAACGACGTGGAAAAGCAAAACGAAGAAAACGGCAGAGGTGATGACAACCCGAAGCGAGACAACTACGTTTTGACGAAATAAGACCCCTGCCCTACTAATCAACTTGTTAAACGGGGATAACTCAATTATTATATTCCCCCATATATTTTATATTATGTTAAGTAGGAATACAGCCCCCAAAGGCTCCTACTTCGCCTCCTACTCTACTACAGAGAAAACACTAACTGAGGCTCATAATGCGTAATACACACACCAACGGAGGCAGCGCGAGATTGCTCATTTCGGATGTTGTTGACACAAACCGTAGCTACTCCGTTGGCTTTTTCTCGACAACTAATTGAAAAATATCATGGCATCAGAAATATCAACCAACAAAACAGAAATTTCAATAGAAAGAGTAAAAGACTGCCTTAGCGGCAAATCGGAAGACCTCATCAAGCGCTTGCTTGATGATAGCAACTCTACCGCACTCAGGGCAATGATTGGCTCTAGCGTTGACATTTACATGCTCAACAAGCAAGGGCAACCACAGGCGATAGTAGGTAGGCCAAACAAGTCTTTGACTGTGGANTTGATAGATGGTCAATATCGCATCAACAGCAAGGACGGAGGCATGCCCTTTCAAGTGCTGGACAAATTTGGACGCAAGCTTTACAAAGGTCTTATCCAGGACAGAATCCGCAATATTCCCCCAGAGCTAGAAGCAAAAACCAAGGATTTACTAAACGAGTATTCGGGCGCTCCGTTCCACATCCTTAGACAAATGGATGTTGAAATGCTCAAAAACAGATCTTTGGTTCTGGTCATACGCGACAACAATGGCAAGCTCTACATCAAGGGCGCAAGGGGGTGCTATGATTACCAAGGCACACAGGGTTTTATCGCGAAAATGCATTACGGCGCCAAGGTTACGAATGTGACCAATGGTGCGAATTTTACCACTAGCGCGGATGGCATTGAGTCTGATCTGCCCATGGTTGCCTTTATGGTGAAGTGGAGAACCATACCGTGTCATGCGGCTTTTATTTTGGTGTAAAACAAGTAGTCATGAAAGATTTAAAGGATAAAAAGGAATTGGTCGATTTAATGACCATAGCATTGTTGCACGCTACTCAAGGCCTTGAGCAAGGTCGATTAATCGCGAACACGCTACTTTCTCAGACCTGTTTTAGTTACCACTGGTCAGAGTATTGCGAGATTGGATTGCAGGGCGTGCATGTAGCTGAGGGAATGGATGTGCCCACATACACACAGGTATTTATGTGGGTGTGTGCACTGAGTGAGCAAGCTACTCAAGGCTTCGAATTCACACCTAGGACGGAAAGTGCAAATGATGCGGCAAAACTCAGGGCTTTTGTGATCAATGTTTGTAGAGCGATTAAGCAGGCTATCCTTAGGAATGGCAATCTACCAGAGCAGACGCATGCTAATTGTATGCGTCTGGTACAAGTCGATTATGTGTATCTGATTAATAATAAGGTGTGCGGCCTAATGAAGGATGCTGATGCTACGAAAGCGCGCTACTATAGGCGAACTGCACCAATGGGCCTTAATATGAAGGTTAGGGCGGCTAATCCTGAATGGAATTAGCCTCTACTCTTTCTAAGTGGCCTGACTTTGTTTTTTCCACTCCTCATGCACCCACTTAGCAGTCCTTAGAGATGCTTGGGTACGTGCCCAGCGCCCTTCTTTGCTGGTAATAAAGTCCACGTCCGATTTGCTTGTGTGAAAGCCGTATTCGGATAAGATTGCTCCAAAGAAAGGATATTGACTCAAGTCTGTTTGTCGCAGGATTTGAAAGTTCTTATCATGGTCTGGACCACAAGCGCCTCGATTATCCCGATACACCCACTCCCCTGCTGTTTCTTCTTTAATGTGCTCTAAGTGCTGCTTGGCAATCTGGTCTGACAGGTTATTGCCAAGCCCTGTGAAGACCATGTAACCACGCGTGGCTTCCAACACCTCTGGTGTGTTATCTGAGGATATGGCATTGGAGTGGAATGAGTGTAGGTACCCGCTACAATCTTGGTCAAGCCACTCTTTTACTGTGTTAGCCCTAATGTATAAAGGCGTGTCTTTGTAAGGGTGGTAGGTGCGTATGCAATGATACCCCGCTTTGGTTGCCGCTTGAATAAACGCCTCGGCAGCCAAGCGATTCTCTACACCTTCGTAGTAGTCCTTGCCGTCGTGTCTTGCTCGCTTACCGGGCGTAACATACACGCCTCGATGATCCAATCCACCGTGCCCAGCATCGACAAAGATCACAAACTGCCCCTTGCCCAAGCCTTGGTATCGGTCGGCCTTTTTCGCGTACACACGATTGATTGAGGCCATGGTCTGAGGTCCAACAACACCATCAACAACTAATTCGTCAATGCTAGTCTGGTACATGCGTACAGCGCGCGTTGTGGCAGGGCCGAACTGACCATCAACGACTAGGTTGGCGTCCAGTACTGTGTTTAGCTTTCTTTGTAAATCGCGCACAGATTGGCCTGTGCTGCCTTGTCTTAGTGTTGCCATAGGATTGTATCAAATAACACAGCACCGCTTGCAACGGCGATGCTGTGGAGTAAAAACAGATGAATCAGAGACATCCAGAGAAGAAAAGCGACTAGTTTTTAATCAGCTCCACAAGAGTGGTCACTTTAGACGACATCGTTAAAGCAATATCAATGCAGTGCTCAACAATGCGCTCAGCTTTTTGGTCGGACAACTCAAACTCGCGAGCAAAGCGTTGAATGATGATGTCTTTTTCTTGTATGGATAGATCAGCTAACTCCTGACCGATATCTTTGAATTTGGTCGCCAAGGACGTAGCCTCTGCTGTGTTGTCCCAGAGTCCAATGATTTCCATTAAGGAGAATTTGCCGTCTTGTGCTGCGGCTTCCACTTCGTTTACTGTTCCAGCTATCCATAGGAGTAGCTTTGTGGTGTTATCGATTCCGAATTGTTCCATGATTGGTGTTTTGTTAAAAGGCGTCGTTGTTGGTCAATGCCTCTTTGAGCTTATCGGCAATCCATCTAGCTAAGCGTTGAGGATTGATACCGTCCTGAGTGGACACAGAAGAAAGATCAAGAATGATCTCACCTTTATTGTAGACTTCTGCTCCTTGGGTGGCCACCCAATTCAGCCAAGTCACACCGTCGCTGTCTTGGTAGATCGTTGCGGCAAAGCCTTGAGTTGATTCGCTATCCTCTAAGGAATAAGTCATAGCAAAGGCTTGGACGCCATTGGAAGTTGTGCTGGCAAGCAAGAGGCTATCCATAGACAGCCCATTTTGAGTAATTGTTGACATTTATTTTATTTTCATGATGTAATCATCGGTTGGGGGATCGCTGCCTCTAAACGGAGCAAAAAAGTCGAACCTAAATTCATCAACAAACTGCTCCTCTTGCTCGTTTGTGTCTGCCATTTCAGTTTCAAAGGCTTGCTCTGCTCCAATAACAATGAGGCACATAACAAATCCAATGACACACCCCTTTAATAGTTGCCAATCGAATGGGAACACGTTGGCTCGATAATTTTCAATTTGTAATGTAAATCTATCCATCGTTATCTTGTTGCTTGTCCTGCCTTTCTGCATTTTGGGACGACTGCTCTGACAGGCTTTGAATTTGTTGCTTAAGGCATTCTATTGTGCTCTTAAGATCTTTTACTTGGTCTCTTGTGGCAAAGGTTTCAGCCATTTGTTTGCTCACAGCTGATATGACCGTCCTGCTGAGGTCGCCTATCATATTCTCTATAGACTCCCTGAACTGGGACAGAATCACCTCTATAATATATTGGTAATCCTCTAAGCTTTTGAATGCGCGAGTGTCATAGATAATCTTCCAGATTGAGAAGATTATTCCAATAAAGAATAGCAGCGTCAGTATGTAGACTAATGTCAGCATTGTAGACTAAATATCCAAAAGCCGATTGAACTCATCAGCTAACTGCTGGTTTGTTGTTGCCGTAACAGTAGTGCCGTTCAGATAGACAAAATCCATTGTTTGATTGAAGCCAAGCGCTATTAAATCGGGGTCTTCAATGGAGACCTCAAGAGGCTGCGATCCGTCTTGGAAGTTTATGATAATCCCATTGGAAGCTGGATTTTGCACTAACATGGTCCCTACGGCAGAAAAAGGAATGGACTCTCTCAGGTACGAAGGGTCTACCACTGGGGATGGAGCAGCATGCGATGCGAAATCAATCTTCACTCCATTGTTCCCTTCGGTGATGGTGGCAATCAGTAAATTGGTCATTATTTGTAAATTGAGTAGATTATGTAATATCTAGATCCAGAGCTAGTTCCCTTTATTCTAAATAAACTAAGGTCTATGTTCTTAATAGGATTAAAACTAGCAGATCTGCTAGTTATTCTGGGGCTATTTGTATTATCTGGGGTGCTCCCGTCAATAACAAAAACTACACTACCAGAGGAGTATCCCGTAATGCTACTTATTTCACCCATTGTGCCCGACGTGAGCCCAAGATTGATAACGTCATTGCCATTGTATGCTGTAACAAAAGTTTGATCAATGGCTGTTTCATCAATCTGGGCTTTAATGGCATTTAATTCAGCCTTTATGTTGGATAGTTCTGTTAGCGCAGCGCTTTGGTTCGCACTCGTACTAAAGTCTGTCTGATTAGCTACCACCGTTACGGCACCTCCTGTTATACCTTGGACTGGCAACGCCCTTAAGTATGTCAGCGCCTCAGCTTTTGTGTTTCCTATTGGGCTGCCATTGCTGTCAATCAAATTCGTGTAATTGACAAAAAAAGCCTGTTCGGGTGCCTGAATGGCAAAAAATCTTACGTCGTCTGTCAGCCCTACGAAATTAAACATAAAGCTATTGAGCGGGATTTGCTCCTCGTGTGTGGCATCTTTGATGATAATAAATCCACCTTCTGCCCATATTGTAGTACTCATTGTAGTGTTTTTTTTGTGCTTTTATAAAAATAGTAAAACTGCTATTGATAATAGCATTTCTATCAAACAATTAGCAATTATACTTGCGATTATCTTTAAATCGGTCTGATAATGTGATTTCTATGGTAGCCCCTCTGTTGGTCGAATAATACTCTGGATCTTGAGCAGAAGATAGCTCAACTGGATAAAGTTGGAAGCCATAGCTAGGATTGTTGATATTGTAGTCGCTAACAAATAATTCGTTGCCTAACAAGATAAACTCCATTAGTTCATCCAATATGCAATCAGGAAGAAGTTGGCCAGTAAAAATGTATTGCTTATCAACAGACATGGATGCTTGCTCAACTTTGTAAGATCGCTTAGAAACATTTGTTTGCTCGTATTCGTAAGTAGGCCTTCCAAAAAAGCCCATAAACCGCTGAGATGTTTTAAATCCAGTTCCCGAAAAATCACCTATTCTTAGCAGCCTTCCATTCTGCGTGCAATCAATCCGCACTGTTTTGTCTGCATCTGCGTTGCTGAACGGCATAAGCTTGACAGTGTTGTAATAAAAATCTTGAGACACACCGACAGTGCTGACTTCTTTTTTAACTTGATAGTACCCTTGCCCAAAAGCAGCAAGAACTGATCTCCAGTCAACAATCATGTAACTCAGATCTGGATTATCTGTACCACCAAAATCCAAAAAGTTGCCATAGGTGTCGTTGTTTAAGGTGAATTCTGAACCGTCGGATTTTCTTACTAGCTTAAATACACATGTTGAATTGTTGGATGGTCTGAAATGATAGTACCCTGTAAAATCGTTTTTGTATGGGTCGCTGTCCGATAGATCTCCAAATACCTTATTTTCAAAGCAACACTGATCAAACCCTTTGTCCTCTGGTGGCGCTACTGGTAATTGTGCGCGAATAGCGTAGCCTATAGTTCTCTCTCCACTTGGACACAAATCAGATGTTGCTGCTGCCATACATTCTGTACAACTCGCGTATTCAACGTAATTGGTAATTAATTCATCAGCATTATTGTCCTCTCCTATGAACTCCCAGCAATCACAATCTCCTTCTTTTCTGAGTACTTTATTGATCGGATCTTGAGTGGGAAAGGCAAAAACAATTTCTTCGCCCGTTTTGCAATTGGCATATTTAAAGCCATAGCCGAAGCTAGGATTGCAATCATCAAAAGTTGCAAAGTCAATTTCTGGAACATACCCCTGAGCTAAACATACGTTTTCGCCTAAATAAACCAGTTGATACGTTTGGGAAGGATTATTGGTATTCAATAGGTAAACTACGCTACCTTCTAATGGGTGTCTAGAGTTCCAAAAACGGCAAGCTATACTTGGGTAAGAACTAGGATTGCAAGATATGAGGTCATAATTAAACATGCTACGCGGGTTTGCAGCCAATTCGGCCAGTTATTTTATATGCTGTTGCAGACTCTAGCTTATTCGGTTCCACCAAACAGATTGTTCGCACCAAAACTGGCGAGACTAGAATGATTTCAAGTAAATTAGTGGGCAGCCTTGATTCAAGTGGATTGTCTGCTGTGACAGCAAATTCTGTTGATATTTGTCGGTATTGCGGCCTTCCAGAGCCATCCTTTACTTCAATGCTTGTTAAACTATAGATGTCCGCAACAGACCCCCATGTTCCTGTGGATCGTTCGTATTCAATTTCGATTTGGATTTTTTCATTAGACAGGATAACGCCCAATGGATTATTAGTCACTGGGTCAATGCCGCCTGCTACAACCACCCCTGTAGAAGCTATTTTATAAGTGATAGTGCTTGTAATGGAAAAATTGGAATCGTAGTCTTTGAATTGAATCGGCTGCGTATTCACGTAGCGGACCCCACTGCCATTTAAAATGGCATCAACATGAACGAATAAACTTAGTTGCCACCCAGATGTTTGTAGGTACCTATACCAATCATTACTCAGCCCGTTAGAAGGCAGTGTATTGTTGTAAAAAACATTACGTATGTCAATCGGCACATTACGCAGCGACAACCACTCTTCCCATCGAATCATAAAACCAAAAAATGCCTGAACACCTTTTTTTGTGCCTGAGGCTAAAGCAGGGTAATAATCAACGGTAACATCATCATTTGGATTGGCAATTCCTAGTTGATAATCCCTTTGCGCTGAAAAGGCATATTGAGATGGATTGGGGTAATCTGTTAATCCAACGGTGTAACTGTCTAACTCATAAGCAAAACCATCGGACAATCTTTCAATCTGTACGCCAAACCTAAGCCCTGTGGGTATGGGGATCGCCACGCCTGTTGCGGTGTCTACCTGAAATTCAATTTTAGCTCTTAAATCGTCTTCTATGCGCACATCAATGCCACATGGGTTAATTGCCGACAAATTGCTATCTACATGAGACAGTAAATCTATGGACATTCCGTCCCAAGCTCCAATTGGTTCAACATAAGTGTCCATTTGATTGAAGTCAACTAAAAGATTTGTCCTATCTGAGGCATTTGCAACAAGTGTTTGATCTCCGACACCTATCCAAATTATATAGTTACGATCATCTACACCCAAGGCATCCATTTGGTTGGCAAAGTCAGAGTTAGGCATAAACTCACAGGTGAATGTTATTTGGTTGATGCCTGTTTGGGTAAACGCAATATTCTGGACATCCATTCGAGCATCATCATTTGAATATCCCAATCTAGGCCCTGCTATAGGGGTACCCACTGTAAAAACATCACCAAAAAAATCAATTCGTCCACCTGTGTTCATTTTGACATTTTTATAAAAAGGAGCGTCTTGAACTTTGTAGTCTTCTTCATTGGTGGGTACCAACATAAAGCCAAACGTACACTTTGTGCCATTAGACAAATTTTGCACACCGTCAACCACTACTGTCAAGGATGTTGGTCCAATGTAATCCAATTGCTGAGTGATGTTGTTAGATGGCGTCCTGTACTCTACCAAGCTTATGCTGTGAGGCTGTGGGAATCCATTGTAATTTTCATCAAACCAGCCGACATTCCCTTCTTGAGCAGTGTCATTAAGGCTGTTGACCATGAAAACATTGGGATTGTTTTGAACTGGGAATGCCTGAATAAAATAGTTATCAGCCAAACTTTCCGCATTAAGAAGCGCTTCGGGGGCAATGCTATCAATAAAAGTGTTCAGGTCTTCAAAAAACACAGAAGGCATGAAGATCAATTCAATGAAATAGCGGTATTTAGTGTATGCATGTGCAGGAACGCCGCCAGACCTAGTGCCAGCATAAGTAAGTGTAGCCCTAGATATGCTCATACCACTTTGTTTGCCAAGAGGAGTAAAATTTACTAGACCGCCTATTGGAAGAGTAGACAAATCTTCTGCAATAAAATCAGTATAAGTACCGTCAATCAAAGATCGAAGATTGTTGGCGCGAATCTCAGAGTTTTTCATGTGTCCGTACCTAAAAAACAACGACTCTGGTTTTTTGTCAGCAGCAATGTATACGTTCTGAATTTTATCTTCCCCCAATTGAGTTGGGAAAATACTTGACACTTGAGCACCAGCACCAAGCGTTGTGTTATTGGACAGCATTTCGCTCCCTTGGATAGAGGCTATTGACCCTGTAACATTGTACGTTGTTGTTGATTGGCTAGGAATGTTATAAATTTCCCAATACATAATAAAGTTATCTCCTACTTCAAACCCATTTTCTCTCCAATCCTCACCGTTATTTAGAATAAATCGGTTGGGCTCCTCCATGTTAAGTGTATTCGACAAGCTAAACTCAATGAATGCTCCCACCTCAATTTCAAGGCGAAGCTTCTGCCACGTCCCTACATTGCCCAAAAGCCATGTAATATTCCGATCTAAACGCCGCTCTATAGGAGTGTATTCTCTATTTAAAACTAGTACGCTCATTTGTTGTATGCTTTGGCTACTCGATTAGTAAGTTGTTGTATTTTTTGCAACGACTGATTAGGATCAAGCTTGTCAATATTTGCTAGCAATATCTGCGCTTCTTGCACATAAGGTGCATCTTGTTTTTTTGCGTTTTTAGATGCCAACTCTATACCTTGCTGAGCCGCCTGCCTGCTAATATCTTGCAACTCTTTATATTGGGCACTCATTTCTTGAAGCCTTTGTAGCTGTTGCTCAAACTTTGTCATAGGTATTCTACTTTTAAATTGTTTGTGTAAAGACGATTGACCCTATAATTAACTATGGCCGTTCCTGTGTCTTGGTTCCATACAAGACGCTCGATTTCTGCTAATTCCCCGCTCTGAGTTGTTACTAAGTTCGTGCTCTCAAGAGCTTTAAAATCGTTATAGCAAAACGGTATTGTTTGGTCTTGGTAGATCCAATATTGGTTATGAATACCATTGATTGGGACGAAGGAATTGACGAAATGATAACTATCCCAGAGTCCTCTGGCAGACAAAAGTGTCCGTTGATTTTTTGCTAGCTTTCCACCAGACAGTACAACTAATTTCCCAATAGAAGTAAAATGATTAGAAAGCAGCAAGCTGCCCAGTCTGCTGTTAATACGTGTGGCCAATCCAGAAGAACTACCCAATTGGCCCGTTAGCGAATCGGCTAGCGTAGCAAGAGCCCTAAGAGCGATTTCAACTCCTGTTAATTCGTTTTTCCTAAGTCCCATGCTAAAAGGAATGCTAATCTGCTCTAGCCCTCCCAATGATACCATGTCTTGATTCGTTATTTGATTGGGGGAAAATTGCGCTTGAAAAGAAAAGCCGTCAATATTATCTAGCGTGTTTTGGTCTTGCAGATCTGTGGAATAAACAATGTTGTAATTTGATTTAATTTCGCTCGCATTGAATGCAGAGTAATCTCGCCATTCTTCTTGATTGGTAAAAGTATTTGGAATCACCCAAGGACTTGATTGTCTAAATTGATCTTTACGCTCAAATCTAAAAACACCATCTTCAATGAGGAAATCAGCGTTAAACATCTCTTTGAATACACGTATGACACCCGCAGGAGTGTCCAACGTCGAATTTGCAACTGGCAAACCTGTCTCCTTCCACCCGCTAGGCGCGCTTGATGGCCTGTCGCCACCTTTGTTGTTTTTGGGAGGGATGTAACACCATTTGGCTGAGGACTGATCTAAATTGTCTAATAACGCAGACTGGAGAGTCAATCCAAAGTAATTACAAAAACGCTCGAAAAATAATCTAATCGGTATACCCTTATGGTATCTGAGGCGCGGCATAAGCTGCTCGAATAACTGATTCATTAGATCAACTATAGCAATCACCATTAAAGTAGCGTAGGCAATCTGAGCAGCAAGTTTAAGCACCGCCAAGATGATATTGCCAATGTCCCAAGCGGTAACTGCGACAGCGCCAGCGCCTACCCCTACGCCAATAACGGGTGTTGCTGCATCGGTAATATCAGCAATGCGTTCAGCAATAGCCTGAATCAATTCAAGCAGCTCTTTGGTTACAGCAAACAACGAAAGGCTAATAAGCATTAATTGCACTCCATCTGGCACATAATTAATCACATAAGGAACGTCTACAAAATCACTGTCACTAACAATGTTTTGATCGTAGAGATATCGGAATGTCACCCCTTCGGCGCGATCATTAAGCCAATCGGCACCTTGTCTCACTTGTGCTTCAACTTCAATTCCGCACTCTCCCACAAAAATACAGTCTTTCGTAAAGTCAATTGTCATATCAAAGACCGAGGCGCTGTTGCCATCTCCAATTTCTACTTGGTATGGCATTGCCTCAAAAAGACCAACACCTCCGTTCAGGCCACTTAGCGCGCGATTTTTTATGTAAGACCCTTCGCTGCCTTCAAAGCGAAGCTTGGGAAGATTTACATAAGCTTGGCGTCTACGTTCCACCCATTCCATTTCTATTTGAATCGGAAGAGGTTGACCGCTCTCCTCACCTAGGGGGAAAACACGCATTCCGTCGGCATAGTGCTTTGCTTTCATCATAGTCCTTTGGTGTGTTTTTCAAGCTTTTTCATTCCAGCAGTGACCGTTTCTCTGACTCGGTGCTCAATGCCATTTCTTATCGCTACTTGATGATCCATTATAGTTGGGCGCTGGGCCAGTTGCTTGAAATCCTTGCGCAGTAATTTAACCTCCCTTTCTAGGCCAGAGAAATCAGGCACGTGACCGCCTTTTGTGCTTATGGCGTCGGCATTGTGGGCAAGCGCCTTCCCTAGTGTGGCGTACTCTACTACGTCGCTATTGCTCATTCCCACAAGTTGATCATTTTGCGCACGTGTTAAAACACGCTCATGAGGATGCAAGATAGATAACATTCCTCCTTTGGAGTCAATTGGATTTGCGCTCCTGCCTGTATCTTCTGTGCCTTCGTAAAAACTACCCTGTATCGCTGACGAAAGCGCCTCTAAAAGAGTGAATTCGGCAATTGCCTTTAAAGTGGCATTAGGATCGCCTTCTTGGGCTTTTGCAGACACTAGACTAAATAATGCAGTGATCTTTTCTTGCTGCTGCTTACGACGCTCAGCACGCACTTGGGCGGCTTGACTGGCAGCCAATTGTTCTTGTTCGAATTTCAGCGTATTACTCAAACCTTGACGGGCGCGGTCTTCTGCCCTAGACACGGCTTGGGCTTGCTGCTCTACTGCACGAGCCGTAAAGTCTACTTGCCTTTGAAAAACATCGCCAATTCGTTGATTTATCTGCTCTGTAATGCTAACGACCTCATTTAGCAAAGACTTAATTGCCTCTTTTTGCTTGGCGGTATTTTCAAGGCGCTTTTGTTGATCCTTGTTAACCGCATCTTGTGTACTTTTTAATGCTTGACTAAACAACTCGGCATTTGGATCAATTGGTTCAATTTCGGTGGTAGACAAAGCAAACTTCTGTCTGATTTCCCTTTTTTTCCTTTCGGATTCGGCAAGCTGCTCTTGTTCAAGCTGATAATTAATAGCCTCTAGTTCTCTGATCTCCTTTGCCGCCTGCTCTCTGAATGTCAAAACTTCCTTGGAATTTTTGCCAAAAACATCAATGAGTGCCTGCTCTTCATCCTCGATGAGTGCAACTAGACTGATAAAGTTCTGTTCTCTTTGCTTTCGTTCGGCTTTAAATCGCAAGTCCTCAAGCCTAAGCAGCCTTTCCTGTCGTATTTCGGCGCTTTCTGCCTCTGATTTTTCCAATTGCAACTGAAGTGACTCTATTGCAGATATACGTTGCTCTATGTTGCTGACAAACTCGCTCTGCGTGGCACTTGATACAGCAGCAGCGTTTGAGGTTATCGCTACTGTGTTGCTCTCTAAGCCACTAGTTAGCTCAGAGATAATAGCGTTGGTTTCGTTGGCGGCGCGATTGTATTTGTCAGTCTTTCTCGCGCTTGATTCTAAATTCTCAATAAAGGCATCAAACAGATCGAAGTTACCCAAAGAGGCCCTGTAATCATCAATCAGCCCGACTAATTTAGCTAGGCTTGGATTAGTTTCTGCTATTTTTTCAATTAGCTCGTCTTGGTTGAACTCGAACCTCTTGAATGAACGAGACGCAAGTTCTCCTACCCCATCAACATCATTGAGCTTGTCTAGCAGTTCATTGAAGGCGGGATTTAATGATGCATCTACACTTACGCCAGCCCTTTCTAGCTGCTCCCTGAACGCTTGAAATGCTGCGTTCTGTTCAGTTATTTTGTTTACAAAAATATCTGACTGTGTCGCCTGCTGTATCTTAAGTTGGAAGTTTTTACTAAGTTGCTCGTTGACCAATCGCTGCGCGCGCTCAATGTCGAGCAATGAACTTTTTTCTGTCAATAAATTGGGCAAGTACTTGCCATATTGGTTGTTGATTCGGTCGATCAGCGCCTTTCTTTCTGCGCTTCCTTTATTGGCGTTTTTAAGAGAAGCAAAGACTTGGTTCACCTGCGCTGACTCTTTATTGAATTCGCTAGTCAACCCTTCGGTGACCTGAGCTAGACCTTCGCTCGTGGCACTAAATTCTTCCGCTGCCTCAGATACGTCAAATATGACCCCAAGAAGCGAGGAAAAGCCATTTACAACGGACGTCACAAGTGGAGCAAAAAAAGCAAGCGCTCTTGTAGCGACTCCTCTTACCTTTCTGCTTGCACCTTCGATTGCCGACCCAAGTCGGTCAATTTCTTGATTAGCTGCTCTGTTTTCAGCTATTAAGTCTCCAAAGAATGCAGTGATTCTACGCAAACCATTCACCAACGTGCTCCCAATAAATAAACGGGCCGCGACGCGTCCGAGTCCACCTAGCCTAGCAGTGGATTGGGTGGCGACAATATTAAGACCATTAAGCGCTCTTTCGTACTTGCCCACTCCCCTGCGCGCATCACCAGTCGCTCGCTCTAGTTTTTCAAGAGTTGTAGTGAGTTGCAACTTGCGGGCAGACAACTCTTTTGCTTCATCAGCATTCTTTCCTTCTCTGTCTGTAAGGTTGGCCCACTGTATGGAAATCAAAGAAAGTTCAGCACGCAACTTTTTAATATCGCCAGCCTGCTGATTGGTAATTACGGCTTGCAGTTTAGCAATCTTAAGACGTTCACGATTGGCAGCGCGTTGTTTTTCTCGTTGAATTAGTTCCTCGTCTGTTAGATCCTTGAGCTGTTTGCGCGCTTTTACCGCCTTAACGCGTTGTTGATTAAGAGACCTTTGAGCCTTTTCTAGGGTGGTAGTTTGATTTATTAACTCAACGATACCCTTTAGGTCGTTAGGGTTGATTTGCTGTTGACGCAGAGTTTTCATAAACTCTTTAAGGCGAGCCTCTAACTTGTCTATCTCCTTAATAGCATCGTCAAAAGCAGCCGTTTTTCTCATCAAGTCATCATAGCTCAATACCGCTTGTTGTTCTGCCATTATTGATGGTTTTTAGGATCGCTTGCGAACCGTTTAAGTTGATAAAATTGCATGGCGCTCATGCTTTCGATTGACTGGTTGCTAAATCGTTGCAAAACAATGCACAAATGAGCAAATGAATCGTGGATTTTAGCTATCATGTTTGGCTTTATAGATGGGTGCCAATTTTCGGGCTTTGTTAGCCTTAGAACCTCCTCTTTGCTAGCTTTAACAGCTTGCTCTGTAGTATTCCCCAGCATCTTATCAAGCTGCGCGTGGCATTGTCTGATAAGCGCAGAAGATACCAAGAGATCTGAACCTGTTTCCTCTGGAAAAAACACGTCCATTTGGGCTTGGATTTTTTTTTTGATGCTTCAATAATCTGAGTTGCTTTTTTGTGCGTCAAACCTAGCTCGTTAAGCTTGTGCAAGGTCAATTTCAATCCGTTTTCAGTAATGTCATCGCAAGCAACACCATTGATGCTTTTGACCATAACAGCAAACGCAAGACCATTAGGCGAAGCCCCCTCATGCAGCATGCTAAGGCCCAATTGTGCATTATGTAACTCGGTAGTTGCCGCCCCCGTTTCGTTCATGTCTAGATACTGCAACGCCCTATTTATTCTGTGCGTCAAACTTTCTTTACTAGAGCCAGTTGCCATGTCTAGCATAGTGTAAAATTCATGCCTATGCTTCCTTACGATCGGCAAATCATCCAACTCCTCGTACATTTCGATTTGCAAGCTCATGCAATTACCCTATTGATTAAGTTATTAAATCCTGCCCCAGCAATGCTGCAAGCCAAATAAGACACATTTCCTGTAGCTATTAAACATGGTACTCCAACACCCCAAAAGCACATGTGAGAGTCCATACAAAAAGTACACGCCAACAAGCTGTTCAAGAAATTCTTTAAACTGCCGTCTTTTAGTCCATGAATCTTTTGCATAAGCCATCCGTCCATCCTGTCAAGCCCTAGTATTTTATGCACAAAAGTAGACAGCCACCAACAAAATAATAGCATTACTATTAATTCTTGCAGTTTTACTATTTCAAAAATTATCATTATGGTACGTCGGTTGTGACGCGCCCAATGGGAACGCCTAATGTTTGGAATCCAGTTAGTACATTGGCTTTGTCGGGCATTGTGTAATCAAATGCTCCAAATTGAGCATTGTTACCACATTCGCACCATAGTACTAGCCCGCTTGGAACGGGCGCAGTCAAACTTGCGCGATCGTTGTACTCAGACACTACTTCTTGGCTAGTCAATTCCCGATCCCAGACTTTGAAGTCTGCTACCTTGCCTTGTAGACTGTTGGAGCCGTCCATTGTTTGACCAAAAAACAACATAAGCCCGTTTCTAATGCTGTTAGCGCCGAGGGTCTGAGTAGTAGCTGTTTTTAGTTGGAGTGCGGAATTAACGTAAATATTCAAACCAGACACCGTGCTGCTTCCGTCGTAAGTCATCATGCAATGCACCCAATCATTCAAGGGGAATGCGTTAGGAGGCGTTGAGATAGAAAGTCTAATCGATTGCGTATTTTGTAGATCTACCCTTAAGCTACCATTAGGGAGCGTAATAAAAAAATAGCCCGTGCCAGGTGAGGATATGTAATGATTGAATAAATTATTAACCCCGTTAGAATCTATTTTAACCCAACAACTCAATGAAAACGGTGTATTGTACTCAAAGTCATAAACTGGATTAACAGGGCTAAAGATGCGCCCCGTGCCGCTTATATCCATGGATTTCCTAGTTGGCACAGGAGCAGTACAAAGCCAATCGCTTAATTGGACTTGCTGGCTAGGCGTCACATTGGACTGTACTGTAGCATTAGAAAAATCATAAGTTGGCAGCAAGCAGGCATTTCTATCTTCGTCGCTGAGATTCCTTTGCAGCGCACTGCATCTATCATAGGGGACAGTCGAGCATTGTTCGTCTAGCAAAACACTGCACTTCATCCGAAAATGCTGCAATGGCGCTTTTTCAATCGTTGCAATTTCCACGGACAGCCCGTTCCATATGTCCTTAGAATCATAGAAAACTTCTTGGAGTTCTAATCTGTAGCCCTTGCCGACATTAGAGCGCAAAACGTCCCTTACTTGCGATTCAAGATTAGCTGTAAATAACTCAGTTTCTAACAGAGCATCGTTAATGAGCGCAAGGTTAACAGAAAACACTAGATCCAAATCATACTTAAGGCGTCCTTTTACAAACCACTCATCTGAGTCAACAGATAGACGGCGCACCAAAAAGAAGCATTGCCCTTGCTTATCGTTGTCGGGAGTTATCGAAAAGTACCTTTTAGACAAATCTGTTCCCCCAAGATAAACTTCTGGCAAATAAACAGTTTGCCCTTTTGTTTGGTCTGCCAATTTGTAAGTCCTGCCATATGCATGGGTCAGCCACGACAGGTTTGTAGACAACACCAATTGCAAATCCACAATCGCGCGATCAATGTCAACGGGATTAGTTGGTATTGGGAGCAGTGGATTTTGCAATAAGCTCATTTGAATAGTAAATTTTTAGCCGATTCGCTGTAAAAAGGCAAATAGTATTTTTCTAAAAAATTCTCCATCTCTAAATTCTGGATTCCGAAAATATCGGGTCCATACTTGGCAGTAAGGTACTTCGTGTAAGAGACGTTGGTTGTAACTATTAGACGGTCATCTAATGCTTTAAACCGAACACTGCTATACAATGCACCTGTGTCTTTTAATGTAACCCTATCAAATGGGTCGCCCTTACGCTTCTTTTTATAGATTGTGCTTTGGGCATAACTCGGGACAATGGTAATTGCCTTTGATGTCTGGCCTTTTTGATAAAGCTGAATCTGAGTTTGAATTTCAATAAGCAACTTCTCATTTTGATTAAAAACATCACGCAGTGCCGAGTTTACTAACTGCTCAAGAGAAATAACTTTTTGTTTCAAATCTTCTATAGGCCCAAGATTTAGCATTACATTGCGCTGTATTTAAAACCTGTCTTTGCGCACGGCAGACAAGGGTGATCGTTTGTTGAGCCTTGATCTAATCGTATAGCTCTAATTGCTTTATCAATACGATAAGGGAGTGACATGGCTTTAGTGTCCTTGTCTGACTCAAGTTCGCGGAGTGCCAACACTTGAACATTCTGCTCAATGCCACTAGATTGTGATGACGCTTTATACATCTCAAGGATTTGCTGCTGTGTTTGCATCTGAATGGCTTGAGCAAACGCAAGCCTATTATCAATCCAGTATTGGGTTAAGTTGCACCATACCGACATGTTGAAATTAAAGCCATGATTATTGCTTTGATCAAAAACACAATCCTGTTCGTCAAAAAAGTCGCTCCTATTTGGAGGCAAGGACGCACCAGCCACATAAAAAGGCACCATCTCAACGTGCTCACTAATAGATTTCCATGTTTTGTGATAAGAACTATAAGTAGAACTTCCGCAGCTAGTGCAATAGCCGCTTAGCCAGTTCAATGTTTTGTATTGATAAGCACGCCCAACCAGATCATCTTGATAATACCCGAGATACCACACTGCACCACTGTTGGAATTGGCAGGATCTACGTCTATGGTAACTGCTGCATCTTCTTCTGTCCAAGAAAATTGACCAGCATTATTAACAACCAAGTTGATCGTATTAACCACGGTCGGATTCAAGCTATTAAAAAGATACAGTGTCAATGTCTGCGGTTCTGACAAGCTCAAGCCTATTCGATTTATAATTACCCTTAATCCAGTAGACTGTTTGAGTTTAAATCGAATGCCAACGAACCTACTTTGATTAATCAAAGGGTTAGCTGAATACAATTGCTGCCCAATTAGCTTCCCACTTACCAAGGCGTTGCCTGTGTTAGTGAGGCTCCTAGTCATTGCTACGCGATTTAACACCATCACAATGGATCGTCTTGTTATGTCCGCCAAAAAGGTCTCAAGGTCGCGGCCTCTTTGCAAAAGTGCTTTGATGTAATCCAAGCGCACCAATCCCATCCCATCCTGAAAGCGCAAACCGCTTTCGGTAGTCGTTAGGCTTGGCGGCAATGCTGGGATTTGACTAGTATCATAAAAATCTGCCCAGCCAACCACATTTTCCATTTTGTCTATTGCAATTGGATCGTATAGCATATGAAAATAATAGGCGAGTGGGTGACGAAAGCCCCCACTCTGATGTAATAAAAACAAAGAATCTAGGGAACAATGTCCAGTTTCTTGATGCCACTATTGGTGCGAGTGCCTTTGTAAGGACTCAGTGTACAGAAACTAACGCCCATCGTGATAATTTCCTGCTTAGTGGCACCATCGTAGGCGCGACCAGTCACAGTTTGACCGTCAATACATGCAGTATCTCGGATAACCATTACAGGAAGACCAAGAGTAGGAGACTGATAAACAGAAAACTCCTTAGTGCCTGCTGGGTTGTTGTTTCGGTAATCATCAGGGACACGTCCATAAATGCCCATACTGCCAGGCACCATCATGTAGCCAGTAGCGTTGGCACCTGTAGACACGTTGGCACTATGAGCACCATACATACGAATGCCATTGTAGGCCCATGTTAGGTTCTCCCCATTTTGAGCGCCTTGATTCATCCAATACGCAAACTCAGAGTTCAAGGAGTGACTGCCTACTAGGTCGAAGTTTATCTCAGAAAATTGATCTTCCATGAAAATGTTCTTCATATAGACTAAGCCGTCTTTTTTCTGGGCTTGAGTAATCTGCGCGGCATCTCCCACTACGGAGAAGTATCCACCCCAATAGTTGCTGCTACTGGTGGTAGCCTTGGCAGTGTCGATAGCATCCCGAACAGCTTGATCAATGTATAGAGCAGCCCCCATCTCCCATTCGTGAACTTTTCGCGCTAGCTCTTCATCGTAAGAGATCATATTGCGTCGAGACTCACGAGGCACCATATGGAAACTATTGTGGAAGGCGTCAAATGTTGGGGTGACCATCGCGGTCGTAATAGGGGTGTCGGATCCAGTACAAGGCATAGCGCCCTGTGTCATGCTGGAAACTTGATGAACCATAACTGGAATTTCCACGTCGGGCTTATTCCATGAGTTTTCAAGTTGTGTGCGGCCATCTTCATTGATGACCAAAGGTGTATTTCTTAATGCATAATCAAGGAACCCGTAATTTTGGTCCCGTAGCTGCTGTCCGTCTAGGCCGTTAGGATATTGCACCCGTGCCTGTAGGATACGCGTTGCTGCTGTAGTCATTTTGTTATAAAAAATGCGAACAATGAGCGGTTAAGCGGCGACTCTAGCTTTTTCATTATTCTAATAGATATAACCCACGCGGTAGTTGACTCTTACTACCGAGTGAGCGGCTTGCAAGAACGCCTTAATCAAGCAATTCTTGGTATTTTTTGTTTTCGTACAAAGCATTGAATGCATCATTCCACTGCTTGGTATTGGGTGCAACTTTATTGGCTCTCAAATGAGAACTAAGCAAGTTCAACGCTTCGGCCTTGCTTTTAGCGGAGGCAATAGAGACTCCATCTACATTGGTGATTTTGTCTGGGCTAGCTCCTCCACCTTTAGGCTTTGCTAGCACACCCATAGGCTCTAAAAGAACTTTGGCCGCTTCCGAAGCGGTGGCGGCTTTTTGTTGCGCGTTCAGAATAGGCTTGCCGTCATTGCCATAAAACACAACCCCTCCTGCGTCATCCACCTTGGCTTGCTTTACCAAAATGCTCATGACAGCGTTTTTGGCTGTGGAAAGCAGATGCTCATTAACATGCGCATCAAAGGACAGTTGAGAAAATCCAACAGAAACAGAGTTCCCAACAGTGAGCTCTCGGATTTTAGCGTCATACTCTTTGGTTGTAGCCTCTGATTTTTGGCGAATATTGTTGCTCTCCAACATGGCTGCCTCTAGGCGGTCTTTGAGCACTTGCATAGCCTCGTCGTTGGTCGCATTGCTTTTTTGGCTAAACGCTTGCTTGAGCCAGTCCGTTGTTTTTACCCCTTCTGGCTTTTCTGAACCTAAAAGTTCGGCCACTACTTGATCGACCGTGCCATATGCTTCACCCGTAGCTTTTTTGTATGCGTCCTGCTCAGCTTGCTTGATGGCGTCCGCAGACATAGATTTGCGGTAATTCTCAAGAAAACCTTTGCCAACATCTGTTTGATTGGCGGCCGTGATGATCTTTTGAGCAAAATCACTATCAGACCCAAGTCGATTAATGACATCTTCTTGGGTGTAGGGGTACTTTACGCCCTGTTCTTCTGGCTGCCCCTCTGTGTGTGTGCCTTGTGTACTCATGTGCTATACGTGTGTTTTTATTACTGTAATCCCTATTAGGTCAAATAGGGTTTAATTCTTTTTTGTGTCAAGCCCAATGCTTGGGATATTTCCTTGAGCGAACTGTCATTAGCTTGCATAATAGCAATTTCTTGCTGTTGCTCAACCGTGAGCGGCTTGGGCTGTTCATCGGATTTGTTTTTAGGTGCAATTGGAACAGTCAGCTTAGGATCGTGCAAGATGATGTATTCATTGTACTCTTTTGCGCCACCATTCCAACGCCTAATCATGCTGTCGTAATCCGTGATTGTTTTAGTGAAAACCGCAACTTTATGGGCGATTTGATTTGTCCCTGCTTGCGACTTTCTTGTATATCCCACAATCGTGTAACATTCCTTGTTTCCTTCTGGAATGTTTGATTTGGCCTCAACATGGGCCTGCTCGTCAATTGGCAATTGTTGGATTAGGTTCTGGATTTCTGGGCTCCCCCATTTGTTCGCTTTCAATGTTTTCGTTGGCATATTCTATTAATTGTTGGTAAATTTGATCGACAAGATCCCGATATGTTAGTTCGCCGATTTCTATTTGATAATGTCCTACTTGGGTTAGCGGTTCGTATTCTCGTTCGTACCTAGCAATGAAACGAGCAAAATTTGTTTTTATAATCAGATCAAGCTGGCTTAAAGTGCCTCTATCACGCATGGCATACGCCTCTTCATCTGTTTTGTGCGGCGCAGGGTCCAATTGCAATTCTAAACGCTTTTTACGCAACATGTGAGGGCTTGTCTTGTGTCTTGTAGCCAAGTGCAAATCATATAAAGAGTCTAATTCACCCGTTTTCATCCCCATGTTTTTAGCTCTTTCGTAAAGCTCGAACACTTGTTGAGCGGTCAGTATAAACCAATCGGTTCCCCAATTGGCATATCGGATCATATCAGAGCCAAAAGCCGCCCTGTACAGGGTCTCATGAAGCCATTTGTCAATGTCATTTAGCTGCTGCGCGATTACCAAAAGTGGTTTTTTAGCCGATTCCATGACTGCCTGCACTTGCTCTATGTTGACTGCCTGTGTAGCTAGCATTTCATTAATGCCAGTAACGGACTTTCTAAACTGCATGCGCCTCTTTTCAATGGACCTTGCATACATCTCAAGTCCAGTAATTTCGGGCGACTCAAACCTAAAGATTCTGCTGTCTTCTGACACACCCTGAATAACAAGTGGATCGACATCTACTGTTGTGCCAGGTCCACCAAAAATATCGGGCTTTGCACACTTTTCGCACTTTACTCGCGTGGTAATCAATTCGCCATTACTCGTACTAGTGCGCTCAATGTAGCCATCGACACAGCCTTCTTGATCACATTCACTCACCCCTTTTGGACGAATGGTCACTGGGAATGGTATGTAGTTCTCACCGTATTTTTCAAATACAACAGCAAGCTGGTAATCCAAAAGCAAACCTAAGCTTGCCGCTAGGGGATTGTACCTGTCTTTGCTCATTTCGTACCGCACATGCGACAAGAATGGACGCGCTGGACAATAACCCAGATTGTGGTTGTTTTCAAATAACAATACAGGTTGGCCACCTTTCCTTTTTTCAAACACCCTGTACGATTGATCATCATAAAACGCATAGCGTTGCCATTGACCAGTATCATCCGTTCCCACGGAATGCAAAAAAGCGATGTAAGCAACCTCAACATGAGAATTTGGAACAAATTCCACATCAATTAGACGATCCTCCTCAACGGTTACAATGTAAGGCAGTCCTACACTATCATAATCAACTACTGTGTAGGTATTGGGCTTGTTGGTCAATACAGTTCGTGCTGTTTCCTTGACGTAACTCCCGATGCTAAGCCTATCAAAAAGCTCATCCCCCCTTTGAGGATCGGCACCCATGTAATTATTGCTAAAAGAAGCATTTCTTGCCTCAAACACCTTCCACAGGTCTTGAAGAGCAGATTGCGCCTCGCCAACACATTCCATTGGGAATGTAAAAAAGGCCATCGTTCGGTCTTGCTTGTCTGGATGCAGACGCTTGGCGATCATGGCCTCTATTTCTTCCCATCCTCTGAGGCCCTTAATTTCATCCGCAAAGATGCATTGAGTAATGACTGTCAGAAGACTTTCGTAGTAGCCCCTATTATTCCAATCCAGATTCTTCCTCTCCAATCGACGAATCACTTCGTCGTCGGACAATCTCTCCTTGAGGATTGGTTGTTGTGTCAAAATAGTAGGCATCATGATCGGCTAGTGTTATTGATGATCGGCTTTGTCGGCGTTGACTTCTCAATATTCGCAGCGCGTGGTCATAATCAAGCTGTTTGACTATACCCCCCGCGTCTGCGAATCTCAATGAAATTTTCTTCATTAGACAACTGCTAGAAGTGGCGAAAATGGCGGCGTAGGCACAATTGTGTGCAACTTTTCGTCAAACTTGGGCACAAATTGAAAATTAAAGGCATTTGCGTCAATGTTGTCGCGATTGCCAAAGCTCTGGTCGCCAATAAAAGGTGCCTTTTGTAAAGGAATACCAGTGAAGATATTGCCTTCTTTGTGCCCTGTAATAGTGTTGTTTTCGTGGATTAAAAACACCTCTACATCTTGGCACTCTAGGTTTCGCAAAGCAGCAATTTGATCCGCATGCAAGCGCAAAAAGTTGCCACTAAAAGTAGAAGGGTCGCGACCTGTATTGAGCAACACCCCGTTAGGTGTTTCATTGCCACCCCCTGCGGTTAGTTCAGCGCCTGCCTCAATGTTAGGCGCACCCAAAGTGCGAACAGGTGTATTGACAACCTTAGTGTCGTCGTTAGCATTCCATAGCACATCCCACAAGGCTTGAGTGTCTGGGGATAAGTTCTGAATACTTGCAGGAATATTGTTGGCATTGTCAGCAAGGTCAATTTTAATTTGACCGCGCTTAGCGAAGTAAATGCGTTGTATTTGACCACGCTGGGTGTAGCAGTTTTTTTCTGGCGCAGCAACTAAGGGAGTCCCAGTGCCGCATGTGCAAGCGCTCATCATGGCGAATGTGTGTTTATTGAAAAAATATAGATTAGATAGTATGTGTGTGTGTGTATGTTTTCGATACATACTATCTAGATAGTATGTATCGGTTTTGTACTTAGAATGAGTAAAGGTAGCCCGATATGGTTGACAAAACCACGCCTGAACTATCCCTAAATTCTATGTCGCTTGTGTATTGCGTTGAAGTCGCAGCAGGGTCACTAAGCCATTCATTGTGGTAAAAAGCGAATACGCGATTATTATTTTGAATGGCAACAGGTGTACAAATAAATGTCGCAGGCATGGCGTTATTTTGCGACGAAACGATGTTTACAAATCTTACGTCTTCTATTTGACAGCTAAACACGCCCCCGCTTAGCTCCACTGTGCAAGCATGCCTCCAGTTCGGGGCATTCAAAAAAGGCTGGTGATTGACCGTAATATCGCTATCAAGCGCAGGATAGCTAGTCCCTCCGCAAGCAGTAAACACAGGGTTTGGATTCAAGTGCGAACGAATCTCGTTAATCAGAGAAATATCGGCAGTGGTTAAGCTTGAGCTATCCCACGGCAGGCTGCTGATTGTACCGAGAACGACATCAAAAGAATCCTGTGTAAAAGCAGTGTTCAAATTCAACTCCAAGGCCGCTTTCATGTCGGCAATGGTCACGGGGGCGGTTAGCGTGCGAAACAATTGGAATGCGCCTAACGCAAAACAACTTTCGACTTCATTTTCTCCTTGATAAGCTACTGGTAGCAACATCTCTTCTGCATTTTTTTGACATTCACTAATTACGACATCTGGCTTTTGGCAGGAAGCAAACAAAACAAACATAGCAACGACACCAATAATACCTTTACTGGAGTTAGACAAAGCGTTGGCTCGTATCGTTTTTAGCTCTTCGCTAGTGTTTCGGGACTCTACTTGGCCCCCAAGTGTAAACAGATCAATTAGTGCTCCCACACCAAAAACACCTCCTGTTAAGAACCAAACAACCCCCTTCAAGGGCTTCCCTAGGTAAAAATGGTGGAGTCCGAGCAATCCAAATAGCCCGAATACCCACAGTAAATAAGCTGTTCCTTTCGATTTCATTGAGATAAAATTGTGGTTATTTAAAGTGATTAATTCCGCTGCATTTTGTTCGTATAACGCAATCCTTGGATACCATAGCGCATGGCGTCCATTGCGTCATCCTTACCTGTGTTCTTGTCTGGCTCATTAGTCAACTCACCCGTCATTGGGTCTTTGAGATATTTGTAAGACTGTTGCTCCAGCCTGAAAGCTGGATTATCTACAATGCAAACTTCTTCAAACGATTTGACCAGTGCAATTCCATCTCTAACGCTTCCTTTGCCCTTTTTAGCTGACATGGTCCTTTTGTAACCCAATCGCCTCAAGTGAGCAATGGTGTCAGGGCTTGCCCCGTCTGCCATTATAAACCGCTTGTTAGCTTTTAGGTTACCAAGCTTGTGCTGCTTAGATACCCTAGCTATTTCTTTGGCAATGTCAGGAGCCAATAACCCAGTGGCATAAAACAGTAGCTGAACGTACAGCCTGCCATCGGATACAGCGCACTTGACAAAAGCCGTTTTACTGTTGCTAAACCCGAAGTCTAGCCCATAGGCCACATCATCACTTTCTGGCATTTTGTCCACCCATGTAATATTAGGATAGATAATTGCCTCAGTGCTTCCTGTTTGCCCATTAATGTAGACCTTGCGCCAATCTGGATTTTGACGTCCCTTTGCGATTAATTCGCGCTTGGTTTTTTCGTCAACTCCAGGATTGTGCGTAAAGTTGGAAATGCACAATTGCACATGTTTCTTGCCGTGCATCTTGTGATGATACCAAAACGGAGCATCAGAGTTGTAATCTATGATTGTGCAAACCTTAGAACGAAACTCCAACTGTTCAGCAACTGCCCATCCTATGCCGTTTGCCTCATTGACAAAAGTAATGTGGCGTTTCCCACTTTTAGCATCTTGTCCATCTTTAAATGAAGCAAAGCCAATTGTGGCCCCATTGGCAAAGGTAGCTATCTTGTCTGTTTTGTTGTACTTGTAGTCGAATATTGGACGCAGCGCCTCTGGAAAGTCATCAACAATGGACCTAATGACAGACTCAAAGTCTTTTATGGCTCCTTTCTTAAGGTTCGGCACATCTTGACCAACAACCAAAATAGATAGCGGCTCTTGTTTGCCGTCCTTGTCATAATACTTGTAAGCGATAGCAGCAAATACTAGCGCTTGTATAATAGAGTAGGTTTTCCCACTCCACGTACCTCCTTGATGTGATAAGAACGTTTTCTGTTGCCTTTTGGCATGCGGATCAATTGCAAATATAAACGAAAGTGTCGTGACAAAGACAACGCTTTCTACAATGGGGTTGTCCAGCAATAGTCTACTTGAATCACTAGGTGCCTGCTGGACCCATGCTTGCAAGGCTTGACTCTGCGATGCATTACTCTTCCTCATCTTTTATGAAGTCTTCATGCATTTGATCCAAATCGGGCGCAAGGTCTTTCGCTTCCTGCTCAGAGGTTGCCAATTGGGCACCTATCAACGTTTGATTCCCAATGCTTATGTTGACATCTGGGATGCGCTCTCCAGACTGATTGAAGTTATCTGGATTGAGCTTCCATTGGTCTTTTGCCCTATTAGCAAGCATCCA
The DNA here is from genome assembly GCA_013215445.1 of Oceanospirillaceae bacterium. Taxonomy (GTDB): domain Bacteria; phylum Pseudomonadota; class Gammaproteobacteria; order Pseudomonadales; family Balneatricaceae; genus Rs1. The sequence goes on along the minus strand of JABSRA010000002.1, from coordinate 8,837 downwards.
TCTGATGGTATTCGGGTCAGGCGCTTTATAATAAGCTTCCTCCCATTGCTCCTGTATTTCTTTTTCTTGCACCTTCTCTCCGTTCGGCAACATTAAGTAAACCTTTCGAACTGTTTTTTTTGGGATGCGCTCCACGTAACCTGTAGCGATTTTATTAAGTTGCCCCAATAAAAAAGGAACAGATATTTGCTGCCCTTTTTCTATTGCGTCCGAAAATTCAGGATAATCAATTTGCCATTGATAAAAAGTTGCCTTGGATATCTTAAGCGCGTTCCAAGTTTCTTTGTGCGTGCATCCTTGAGAAAGTAGCTCCTGTGCCCTTTTGGCATAAGACTCATTGTACAACCTTGGACGGCCACGTTTACGCTTCTGTTTGTCGTTCTCGGCCATCCATCATATTTTTTTGCGCCTGAGTAAAGTTACTATAAAAAGCAACATTGCTTTTTAGTATTTCGTTCTGCTCTCCTAGTTTTCCAAACTCATAAGTAAGTTCAGGGAGATCAAAATCAATTTTCTGCTGAATACCATCACATGTGCTATCAAAATGCGCCTGAATAAGCGACTTGAAATCATCCGCTGTTTTAGGCTTGCCATTTTTGATTAATTCTAAAATAACCAAATTCTTTCCAACATCCAAAACATCCTCGAATATAAGATCATCTTCCTCTTTTGATGCCGCAAGGTTGCGCACAATCAAAAGAACGCTTCTGAGCAAAGTGATGTGGTTGAAAAAATTTGTCAATTGCCTAATTTTTTGCCTAATAAATTGCATTGCAATGGCTTTGTAATAGTAAAGCTACTAAAATTAATAGTAAAAAAGAAATTCCAGAAATCTATACTACCACAAAAGATAGAATGGTTCATGAATTAGACCAATTTATTTGCTTTAGTATCCAATCAGTGTTAGTTCTATCCTTGGGTTTAGACCGTGCCACTTTGAGATATGGTTGCACTGTTGAATGAGGGCGTCGTCTTTATAGACAAATGCAGATCCGTCTTTCTTGTCGCTCAAACAATCAAGTGGGAGCTTATTCAGGTTGTCCATTACGTCTGGGCGCGTTGTCTTGGGTATAAGGCCACCTATCCCAAGCCACCGACTTTTGCCTTTGTGCTTAAGCTGGGCTTTGGTCGGTGGGTGGATGTAGCACACGCTATCAACGCATGCCCAATTCATGAAGGGCTCGAAATCTTTCGGCAACTGCTGGGCAACTTGGTAGCGAATCAACCACTCCAAGTCTTTGTATTTTTTGGGCTGGTAATACCGTCCATTGTTACCAGAGCGGACAGATTGTTTCGCTACGGGGTTGATATCCAGAGTTATGGTGATGCTTCTCATGATTATTCAATACCTAGGTCGCATTTAATGCGGTTTTTCTCTACTATCGCTTTCATCTTACAAGGTGTTTACGGATAATCGTCTTTAGGTGTCCCTTGGGCATTATCTGGATCAAATGGTGTTGGGTCATCTTCACAGAGCAACATGCCCCAATGCAGCAGGATAACCCACAGCAAATGGATGATGCTGCCCAATATCCAAAACGCTACCCCAAGGCCCAAGCTCTTTTTAAACGATTGCCCTAACATATCGTAGTAAGTGCGGCTACTTGATGCTATCTTGTCTCGGTACCATTGTCGGTTTTTGCTCTCTTCTTTCTGTGACTGGTAATCGTCTAGTATACTCATAACCTTCTTTCTACTTTAGGATGCCAACTGATATTCCACTCTATACCCGTCTTATCAAAATCTTGTTTATCTGCATTCCAACGCCAGATCAAGCAATGTCTTGTCAGTCTTCTTCATATCCAAGATCTTTTACCTGTCCCCAAAATTGATCCTTCACACTACCAAAGCACTCCACGTTAACAATCTCGAATCTCGCCACTTTGCCGCTCTTCATTTCACTACACACAAAATCACCCTTCTGTGGCAATGGCGTCATGTGCCCCGAAATAGTTCTATCTTCCCAATCTGCAAAATAAATGTTATCACCCCACTTGGTGTGCTCTTCCATGCGTATTACTCTAGGCATAATTACTATATTTAATCATTAACACCGCTCTCGCCTCTCTCGGAAGCGCAATTTTCGGCGGTTTTATTGTTCGCATTTCTTGCATAATGTTCCCCTATGCACTACTCGCGGGCAAGGAGTGTCTTTTCTTTTACACGATACGCCATTGGTCCTTGTCTTTGTTTATAAATTCTTTAATCTTGTCAGTAAGCAATTCTTCTGTTTTGCCAGTAAACTCATGATTCCCTGTTTGCTTGCCTCGTTTCATGTGATCAGAGGTGTAAACAAAGTCAAACCATATCTTTACATAGTATTCATCGTCAGACCCATCTGGATGCTCCACCAAACAGGTTTTTATCCTAGAATCAATCGATAGTATGTACTGTTCGTCAATCACAATCCTTATATTTAATCATTAACCCCGCCCTCGCCTCTCTTTGAAGCGCAATTTTCGGCAGTTTTTCCGTTGGACATAAGTTGGTCCAGCTCCACAAATTTGCGTCTATCCAGCAGCTTTATAAAGGTATTCTGTTTGCCTTTAATCCTAGCCCTCTTAGACTCTGTGTTATACAAGTGCCTAATAAGCTGCATTGCCTTCGTGGCGCTTATTGGACCTAGTTTTTTATCTTCCTTTAGTAGGGCCTTGTTTACGATCTTAGCCCAATCGGGTTTTGTTCTCCATTCCTTGCCTTTCCCGTTAGATTGGTCTCTGTATAATACTTGCAATTTCTTCACTACCGCTTTTCTTTTGGCTAATTCTTGTTGGGCTTTGGTTGCTAGCCGTGTTAGTCTTTGCTTCATCTAATTTATACTGTCTAATGATTTTAATTCAACTTTTTCGCAATCATCCAAGGTTCTGGTATTCCTCTTTGGTGAATTGCTTACTCATTTCCTATCTGTTCTTGGCTTTCCTGCATTACCCATACTGCATATGGAAACGTAAGCGGCAAATGATGGGTTCCTATTTTGAGGTGGTGCGTTAAGCAGTTGGCCGCCATCTGAGCATCATGGGCAGACTCAAAATAAGCCACCATAACCTTGGACGGGAATCGCACGTCAGTGAACCGCAAACCAGTAAGGGGCTGCTCTATAATCTGAGTGCTGACAAATCGCTCCTTGGCCTTTTGTAAGAAGCTCTTAGGGCCTTGCTCAAGCATGTGTTTAATGGACTTGTACAGGGCATTTCTATCCTGTGTTTTATACTGAGATGCGGTGATGACCTGATTAATCTGGACCTCCCATTGGTGGCGCTGGCCTTCTAACTTGGGGTTGCTGTGGAATATTACTTTCATGCTGCTGGTCGGTTTAAAATGGTAGGACACTACCTGTTGGTTCGTCAATCTGAGCCTGCGTAGGATCATAGGCAGGAGGGCCTTGTAAGTGGCTCGTGTGAGTCGGCTGAACCTTAGCGATTCTCCACGCGCTGAGGTTTACAAAGTACTTCATCTCTCCCGTGCTTCGGTCGGCATACTCCGCACCTCTGATGTTGACGCCAACAGTAGCTTGATCACCCAATTGGTAGCCATCCAGCTTTGTGGTGTTATCGTTCACGAACTGGATAGGTAGCTTCTGAGGGTATTGCCCCTCTGTTTGTAGCACGAATTGACGCACTCGGAATGTTTGTGATTTCTGCTGAGTTTCACCTATCTTGATGATAGTACCCTCTATTTCTAGTGTTGGCATAATGCTATAAGTTTTTATTGCCTACCCGTAGGCTTTGTTTTTCTTCAAAAAAAACGCCATCGGGCGCTTGTCCGTGCTCTAGGAGCTTTTTTAGTTGTTTCTTATTGGGAGTGACCGTTACCTTGGTCGTCTTGCAATCCTCTGGCAGCTCACTAGGAAGAATACCATCTTGCAAAGCGACACTCTTGCTAGTGACAACTGTATAAGACTGACCATTGATCTCGGTTGTGGGGTTGCCCTTCGCGTTTGGGGCGCCAAACTCTAGCACTGCTATTTTGAGTCGCTCCTTTAGCCGCTCAATGGTCCTGAGCGCTTGCGTTTTCTTAGCAGCATAGATCTTTTGCTGTTCGTCGTAGTATTGGGCGTTACCGCGCAGCCCAGAGATGGCCGCGCGGTAGGATTCCATTTTATCAGTCAGTTCATCCTCATTCACATAAAGACGCTCTAGGAGGTGCTCAGGAAGCTCGTCCGTCTCGTTTTCTTTACACCACTGCTCCATCTCTAAGATGGTGTTACGCAACTCGGTTTCTATTTCGTTTAGTGTTGGCATGTTAGTCTAGATTGATTCCTAATGTTTTCAATAGCTCTTCCAATACAACTTGGTCCTTCACCTCGAACGAGTCCAGCATATTGAATAAAATATCAAGGCGGCCAAGGCCTTTGTTGAGTTTCTCACTAAGGACGGTTGACAGCTTACGCACATGACCAGAATCCATAGCCTTTTTAGCGGGCGGCGCAACCTCTTGGTCTGTGCTATGCTGATTACTTGGGTCTTCATCATCACCCTTGGTAATAAGGAACGTGTTCATCAAAAAGTTTTTCATAGCATAAGTTTCAGCCTTGCCAGGGCCTTTGTCATTAGCATCAACACCAATGCCCTTAGACTTGCCCAATAGCCACTGTCCTGAAACATGCGACAGTCGGAAAGTATATAGGTTTTGCTCAAAAACTTCCTTTTTAGCCTTGTTCCACTGTGGATCAATGTACCTGTGGACCTCGGAAGAAATAGTTTCAACTTCTTGGACCATTACACTAAGCCCATACTCTGACATAAGAGGGCGAACGTTGTCTCTCACTTGTTTATCGGTAACAGATTTGTAGGCGCTATTTCCAGTCCCTACCTGTTTGTCTTTCGCAAGATTGGGGCACTTTTGCTGAACGGCTATAATTGCCTTGATGATTTCGTCTGTTTTTTCTGACATCATTTGCATAATAAGGAGGGTTTAGTGGTTTGCGTAATAGTGTGCCCAATACTCTGGATCATTCTCTATGGCGTAATATTTCTCTTGCTGGATGCTTGCATATATGGCTTTATTCGATAGGCCATGCCAAGATCGTGGGCGCTGTTTACGGGGCGTTGGAGGCGGTATTTCCATTCCATCGGGCATGGCTTCGCCTGTGCCAGTGATTTCTTCATTAGGCATAATATACAAATTATTTCGTTAATTTTTCTATTTAAAAACGGCTCTACACCGTATACTTAAATTTCTTTCTTTGGGCTTTATCGTGAAGTATTTTGTCTGCCATTCCCTTACACCCCTCACACACCATAAGGGGTAGATAATACTTCATAAGGATGCTTGGTTTGAACTTGTGCAAATTTTGCACGAGTTGGGTTAGCAGAAATAAAAAGCGAAGCTGGCGTCGATTTCATTTATTTGGTTTATGATTCAATAATCGCCACGATCTTACGCAGCTTGTCTATATCAATATCCCACTCTGAGTACTTGAGAATGCTGTTTCTTACTTTTTTCTCAAGGGCTTCACGCTCCAATTGCAAGTCCAAGCTTTCTTTATCTGGATACATTTTAAAGTCGGAATAATCGTCGCCACACTCAAGACCTGTAGCAATATCATACTTTCTTGTTCCGCTAAGATAGACGTACTTACGACCAACCTTTTGTATGGTATCTGTCTGAATGCCTTGCTCTTTATTCCAACTGGAAGTAAATTCCGTTGGCCTTAGATAGACCGTTTGTCCTACTTTCATGATGATGCTCTGTTTTCTGTCTTTAAAATAATCCCACCCTCCCACCTATCCTGCACGGGTTTAAGTTCGCTTCAACATTCGCCTGTGCTGGCTGGAAAAACTGGTGTCTGAAAATACGACCGCTATCAATTTTTCCGCTGTATTAAATCAATCTCTCTTATAGAGTATTGTGCATTTTTGCCAATTATACTCCAAAGTTCGGTCTCATTTTTTACACGATATCCATGTTGTATTCCAATCTTGGCGGCAACCTCTTTTCTTACAAGTAAAGCTTTTGATTCATACCAAACTGTTATGTATTTATCCATGTCAATTCATCTGTTAAAAAATAGGGCGGCAATCACTTGAGTGGCGACCACCGCCCTTAAAAACTCCATTCTAAACCTAAACTAAAACCTTGTGCTCCCGCTCGGACTCGAACCGAGGACCACCCCGTTATGAGCAGGGTGCTCTAACCACCTGAGCTACGGGACCAAATGCAAGCGGGTTACCACACCACTTAAATGACATATTCTCTGGTTAAAAAAAATAGTCAAACCCGCTTGCCGCTTCTTATTGCTTCTTTGCCCACTTGTGCAGAACCCTAACCACATCGGTCATTTCTTCCCTCACTGAATTTGGAGTCTGCTTTGAGTCCCAATGCGGCTTAAAGTTCTCTACAATGCGACCTACAAAATCATCATCATTGAGTTTCTTAATAACCTTGTCGCGCTCTGGCAGATAGTTCATCCCGTCGCTAGAGCGATCCATGAGGTTAAACCACAGCCAATCACAAACCATTTCCAACTTGGCAAGATCGCTAATATTTTGCCATGCCCACCAACTGGTAGTTCCCTTTTGCCAGTATTGTATATGATGGTCGTTTTGCTCTAAGTGGCAATCAAATTGTCCACTCAACCAAGATCTAAATTCGGCAGGCATATCGCCTACATACCGCCACATAATGCCAAACATTTGGTAATGCTCGTGGTTACTGCCAAGCTTGTCGGCATCATGAGCCGCAATGCGGCGATCCCATTCAGGGGATGAGAGATTGGGCACAGCCTCTTGCATCATTCCCATAATGCGCTGGACGCCTTCAATGTGAAGGACATCGCGCTTGTCTTGGTCGTAATTTGTGCGGTCATAGTCTACATGCACCCAATCCCAATGCATTGCGTGAGTAACAGCAGATAACTCATTTTGCCAATTTGAATCAGTGTACATATCCCACAGTGCATGCAGTGTGGTGGTAGTATCTGCCAAGATAATTAGCCTTCGACAGGCTTTATGGTCTTCGGCAAGGCATGGTTTATAATAATCTTGCTTTAGCTTTTCTGCCTCGGTTGTAATTGCTGTTGACATGGTTGTATGTTAATTGTTCTAAATGTATGCTTTATTTCTATCTACTTCTACCCGAACTGCTTGAATACTCGCAAGGTCTGAGGGGTCGGGCAATCGTATTCCTGCTTCCTTAGAAGACCAGTTCAAAAACCGATCAATAACCAAGCTACATTCCTCTTTGGTCAAGTCCGACCAGCTTCTAAGATCTGGCCGTATCTCCCCTGTCTTTCTATTGGCGCGCTCTGTGACGAACACATCAGGACAAACTAGTTGCTTTACAATGTGCTGTTTCACATAGCTGGCAGTTTCTCCGTACTCTAGGGCGAAGTAAGACACAATCAAATGAAAGTAACCGTTTTGGCTGGTCGTCTTCTTGCTTTTGTCGGTCAAGTCTACCAAGGCACCGCGTTCGTATAGCTTCGTAAGACGATGCTTGAAGCGGTTTTGGTCTACTATGTTGCTTAGGTCGTAAAGCATTGCTTTGTTATTAGTTGCACGGGCTGGACTCGAACCAGCGACCTCTGGGTTATGAGCCCAGCGAGCTACCAACTGCTCCACCATGCTATTTTGCTTGCTACACCCATGCGGCAACTCCTTCGCTCGCATGGATCTCAAATCACCACGGGGAAGTGTCCCGTGGTGGCCGCTGGGTGTTCTGGATGCCAACATTGCGGCTGTGCTGGGCTTGTTGCACGATTTTACGTGACTGACAAATAGTATATCGTGATTTTACTCTTCTTGATTACTTCCTTCCCTCTCAATAGGCGATATCAACCACACGGCAAACATAAAAAGCAGCGCCTGACCGATGAAGTAAATAAGTAATCTAAAAAACACTTCCATTTGCTGTTTGATTACAGGTTCAATGTAATATAACAACTTTAGCCCTAACCACCTCTAGGCGGCAGGGCAACTTTTAATTCTTAGACTAGTAACGTCACGACCACCGTTGGCGATGTGTGCTTCGATAGCAGCAACGCGTGCAGCAGCTTCGTCCCTCTGAGCCTGAGTTTTAAAACTGTCATTGATTCGAGACCAAGCGCTATGAGCGATGCCTGACCAGTTATAAGACAATCTTTTAGAAACTTCTTGTGCAATTGCCTGCTGGTCAGATCCATGCTTCTTGGAAGCGGACTTGATCATTGTTGCTACAGACTTAGCTCTAGACTTATAAAGCTCCTTTACAGCTTGACCAAATGCTTGTGCATAACTAGTGAACTTAGAAGCTAGCTTAGCAGCAATTTTGTGAGCTTCTTTGAAGATTCTGCTTCTGTCGTTGTTTGTTACTTTAGTAGTCATAATACCGTGTTGTTTGTTGTCTTACCTTATTGGTATGATACAAATGTACGGCAAATAATTTTCTGTTCCAAATTTTCGGAACATTTTATTGAAAATTATTTAGTCAAGTCCAAGACATGAGCTTCCTCGTTGATGTCTATGTTCAACCACTTAGCAATACTTATGTACCGCTTTCTACTAAGGTCCTGATCACCCGAACAGGCGCGAGTTATCATTCTATAGCTAACTCCCATGGGAACCTTCTTTTGTTTTTTGAATTGGTTCCAACTCTTGTCAAAGGTCGCCTTGTCATTGGATTGAACATGATTATTTAAACCTAAATAGTCATTTGAAGAAAAATTTAGATAAATCATTGAATAAAATTAAAGAAGCTAAAGATAAATTAAAATATCTAAATGAATTAAAAGATAAAGATAGCAAGACGAGAATTTCATATACAAAATGGAAAAATAAAAAATATGATTCATTGAGAAAGGAATGGAATGATTTTTTTGTTAATTCTTGGATTATTTTTCTTGTAATATTCTTTATGAT
>JABSRA010000018.1 GCA_013215445.1 Oceanospirillaceae bacterium | reverse complement strand
CGCCGATCACGCCAGACAGAATCTGAGCGCGTACCGCCTGATGCGTAGCGGCATTGCGCAAGTGATGATTAGTGCCCATCACCACCCCCGCCTCTTTACAGGCCTGCACCATCTGTAGCGCATCATTAATATCGAGCGCCAAGGGTTTTTCACAGAGCACATGTTTGCCCGCTGCTGCAGCGGCCAGCACTTGGGATTTGTGCAGCTCATTAGTAGTGGAGATATAAACCGCATTCACGGCGGGGTCCGCCAGTAAATCATCAATATTTTGATAGCTTCGATCAATGCCCAGCTCTTTGGCAAAGGTTATCCCCCGCGTTTCACTGGCACTCATTAACGCGACTACTTTTTGATCAACCTGTGAGTTAACCGCATCCACCATCCACTGCTTGGCAATAGTACTAGCACCAATAAATCCCCAACCTATAGCCATTTATTCTCTCCTTTAAATACAAAATTCTGCTAAAAACTATCATTAACGATAATTGGAACGTTACAATTGGAACGTTCTAATTATTCACTTTAAGTTGCTTATGAGTCAAGGTGTTTTTTAAGGAGCTGCCAACTTTATCTATTTATCAATCCTATAAAACAAACCAATTAATTAACTCACTAATCCTAAAATTGATAAAAAACAAATAGTTATAATCAGTTATTGAATAGTAATAATGTAGAGATCTATCTATAACAATAGTTAATTATGAGTTCTCTAAAAAATTAAACTAGATTTATTTGGCTTACGTACGTTATGATAATTCACAAACTAAAATAGATCGTTCCAATATATTCTCTATTTCAACCCTAACAATCTAAAGGCAACCAGGTGACTCGTACTATTTATCATTCTGTACCCGCCGACACCACAGTCACTAGCAACGTCGGCATCATTGACTGTCATATGCATTTAATAGGGGCGCAACAGCAATTCCCCTTTTCACCGGGCCAGGGTGATAAATTTAAACAGTGCACAGCAGCGCAATACTTAAAATACGTAAAACCTTTGGGCATTAGCCATTGTGTTGTGACACAAACGCCTTTTTATGGCGTCGACAACAGCAATTTATTACATGCACTGCAACAAATGGGTGACAAGGCGCGCGGCATAGCCGTGGTCAACGATCAGTTATCAGAGCCGCTGGCATTGCAATTACAAGAGGCGGGTGTGGTGGGCGCGAATTTTTATCTGTTTGACAATGGCGAGCTCGACTGGAGCTGTGTCGCCCCGGCTAATGAGCGTATTCAAGCGTTAAACTGGCAGACTCAACTGCAGTTTAACGGCCGCGAATTAAGCCATAGATACTCTGACCTTAAAGCACTGCAAGGTAATATCATTATCGATCACATCGGAAAATTCCAGCCTAGCGTATCGATAAAAGATGACAGCTTCAAAGCACTTTGCAAACTGTTAGACAGCGGCCGCTTTTATGTCAAACTCAGCGCCCCTTACGAGTCTAGTAAAGGTCCCTCTCCCTATCTATCAGAGGCGGGCAACTTGGCAAGTTTTTTAATAAAACACTACCCGGATTATTTAATTTGGGGCACTAATTGGCCGCACTTGGGACTTGTCAACCATACCGATTGGCCAGACTCACATTCCTGGCTAGACTGTTTGCAGGCATGGGGCACGACAGCGCAAGATAAACAAAAAATATTGACTGATAACGCCTGGAAATTATTTGGCTTTTAGCGTCTATTAATTTTAGAATCTACTATTAAGAGAGAGAACGATACTATGTTGAACCACATTGTACTGCTCAAGTGTCGAGCTGATGTTAGCGAGAGCCAACGTCAACTTGTCTTTAGCGCCCTGCAGAACTTGGTCGACCTGATCCCAGGACTGCTTAGTTGCAGCAGTGGTGCCAATAATAGCCCCGAGCAGATAAACCGTGGCTTTACACACGCATTTCACATGCAATTTATCGATAGCCAAGCACGAGATAACTATCTTCCTCACCCTGAACATGAGTTGGTAAAAACCATGATTGGCGATATCTTAGCCGATGATGAAGCACCCGTTTTAGTGATCGATTACGAAACTTAACCAATCGCCATTAACCTTAACTAACCCGGGTATTGCATGCATTGGTTTAACTGGGCGAAGAGCAACCGTTGATGGTGTAGGTGTAGCCACTTCAATTGAGATCTCAACATAACGATTACCAGCTGTAATTTGCCATTAAATACCAGATTAATACTCAATAAGAGGGTACTCTGACTCGGTTAATTCGCCGCTACTTTCCTTCTCTGATGAGGTTATGCTGAGGTCTCATAGCAACACACGCCTGTACATAATATTTTAGGCCATGATGAAATTCAACTTCGCTAACCATAGCTACCTGCCTGTCACTACTTACTTTTTATAAAAACTTATATAGCCCACTGTGACTGGATGTTCATCAATATCACCTTTGATGGCCATTAAGTTATCTCGACTCCGTCTTGGAATAGAGACGCATTGATTCCCTTGCTAACCAACCTATTAACATTCCATGAATGTTTGCCTAAATATTTGCTTTTGCACAAAAAATAGCATTAAATTTCCGAGGTGATTTTTCTTAAAGTCACCTTACTTACTCTTAAATTGAAAGGTAACAAAAGGACATACCATGAAATTTAATCGCAAACTTGCACTAGTCTTAAGCTTATTAGTGGCAAGCTCAACGGTGGTAGTCGCGGCCGAAAAGCCTAATATTTTAATTCTTTGGGGCGATGATATTGGTATTACAAATATCAGTGCCTACAGTGACGGCATAATGGGTTATCAAACCCCCAATATTGACCGAATCGCCAACGAAGGCATCCGCTTTACCGACTATTATGCAGATCAAAGCTGTACTGCAGGACGCTCTACTTTTATTACTGGGCAATCGGGTCTGCGCACCGGTTTGACCAAAGTCGGTATGCCCGGTGCTGCTGAAGGCATCCAAGACAGGGATATCACCATTGCCGAGATGCTCAAAGAAAAAGGCTATGTTACCGGTCAGTTTGGTAAAAACCACTTAGGTGATCGCGATGAACACCTACCGACTAATCATGGTTTTGATGAGTTTTTTGGCAACCTTTACCATTTAAATGCCGAAGAAGAGCCGGAACATTTCGATTACCCGAAAGATCCTGCCTTTAAAAAGCAATTTGGCCCCCGCGGTGTCATTCATTCTTACGCCGATGGTAAAATAGAAGATACCGGCCCACTCACCATCAATCGCATGGAAACGATCGATGAAGAAACGGCTGCAGTAGCAAGAAAGTTCATCACCAAAGCGGTACAAGATGATAAACCGTTCTTTGTCTGGATGAACACTACTGGCATGCACTTTAGAACCCATCCCGCTAAAAAGCACATCGGCAAGTCAGGTCAAGGCCCTTATAATGATGTGATGGTTGCCCACGATGAAATTATTGGCTCTTTTTTAGACTTACTGGATGAGTTGAAAATTACCGACAATACTTTAGTCATGTATTCAACCGATAATGGGGTTCATTTCAATACGTGGCCCGATGCCGGTTTAACCCCCTTCAGAAGTGAGAAAAACACTAACTATGAAGGTGCTTACCGGGTACCCGCTATGGTGCGTTGGCCTGCTAAAATTAAAGCGGGCACTATTTCTAACGAAATGATTGCCCACTTAGATTGGATGCCAACTTTTGCCGCGATGGCTGGGGATGACAGTCTTAAACAAGATATGTTAAAGGGCAAACGTTTTGGCAAAAAAACCGCTAAAATCCATCTCGATGGCTATAACCTTTTGCCTTATTTAACCGGTAAATCCGACAAGAGCCCCCGTGAAGTTTTCCATTATATGAATGATGAAGGTTTCCCGGTGGCTATCCGTGTCGGCGATTGGAAACTAACTTACGCAGAAAACCGGGCTAAAACCATGGCTTTATGGGCTGAACCTTTCACTATCTTGCGCTTACCTAAACTTGCTAACCTAAGACGCGATCCCTATGAGAAAGCTGAGCAAAACTCCAATACCTATTGGGATTGGATGATCAGCCGCTCGCCATACATGACCTTAGGTTTAGTCGAAACGGGTAAGTTTTTACAAACCTTTAAAGAATATCCACCGAGTCAAAAGCCAGGTTCTTGGTCCGTTGAAGCTGTTTATGATAATGTAATGAAAAGTGACATCACTAAATAAATTATTTTATTTAGCTGATTAAACACTGAACCCGCCTAGATAATCCTTTAAATCGATTATCTAGGCTTTTTATTTATCAAAAACAATAGCTAAGAATAATAACAATGCCTATTTTGATGTTAAGACAACGACTCAGCAATTTTTCTGCCACGCACTTACTTTTGGCTTTTGTGTGCTTATTCTCAGCGAATGCCAACGCAATAACAGCCGATAACACCCCGACCTTTGTCGGATCCGAACAGTGCCAAACCTGCCACCAACAAGAATTTAACGCCTGGCAGGGATCACACCATGAACAGGCCATGCAACATGCAGAGCAGGACTCTGTACTAGGTGATTTTAATAACGTTACTTTTACTGATACTAATGGCGTAGAAAATCGTTTTTATAGGAGAGCCGCACAATACTGGGTCAATATCAAAGGGCCCGATGGCCAGTTCCACGACTACCAAATAAAGTATACTTTTGGCTATACACCTCTACAGCAATATATGGTCGAATTTGATGATGGCCGGGTGCAACTGATTCCCTTTGCCTGGGATTCACGAACAAAAAAGCAAGGAGGTCAACGCTGGTTTAATCTCTATCCGCAATTCAATGAAAAACATCAAGAGTTTTTTTGGACCAATACCGGGCAAAATTGGAATTACATGTGTGCGGATTGTCATTCAACCAATGTAGTTAAAAACTTTGATGTAAAGACCAATAGCTATCAAACCACCTTTAGCGAAATCAATGTTGGCTGTGAGGCCTGCCATGGTGCTGCCAGTAAGCATTTAGCCTGGACGATTAACAAAACCATCAACAACCTTGGCTTTAATCGCAACTTATCCAAGTCAGTGCAGCAATGGCTACCAAAAAGCAATAAAAGTACCTTGATGCCAGATAAAATCGAGCACTCTCAGCAAACGCTGGTCTGTGCTCAGTGTCATAGCCGTCATGTGCAAATTAGCAATAATGATCATGTGCAAAGTAAGGAGTTAGCTGACCGCTATATGCTCAGCTTAATTAACTCGCCTCTCTATTACCCCGATGGCCAAGTCTATGACGAAGATTTTGTCTACGGTTCCTTTTTACAAAGTAAAATGTATGAGAATGGGGTGGTCTGTAGTAATTGCCATGACCCACATTCAGCTGAGCTCACCCTGCCGGTAGAAGATGTCTGTCTGCAGTGTCACCAGAGCGAAGACTACGCAACGCCAGAGCATCACCATCATCAAGAACAATCAACTGGTGCACAATGTGTTAACTGTCATATGCCAGAAACCACCTATATGCAAATAGATGCCAGACGTGATCATGGTTGGCATATTCCCCGTCCAGATTTAGCCAAATCATTTGGCACCCCTGATACCTGTTTAAGCTGCCACCAAAATAAGGACAGTTTGTGGAGTGATATGATCACCAAAGCATGGCAACCAGACTCACTGATCAGGGCGCGAGATAATGTAACGCCGGTATTTACCGCCGCTGATTACGCCCCTGTAGGAACCCGAGGGGTCGGCGCAGAGTTATCTAAAATAGCCCAGACTAGAAGCTACCCGGCCATTATTAGAGCTTCAGCATTAGATCGTATGACCAATATTCCCGACCGCAATACCCTCATTGCTATTGCTCGGGCAGTAAAAAGCCCAGAGAGTATCATTCGCCTTGGCGCCATCAATGGCGCAGTAGAATTGCCGGCAGCTGAACGCTGGCGGATATTATCGCCACTGCTCAGCGATAAAGTACTAGCGGTTCGCTCAGAAGCGGCCTCGGCACTGGCTCCATTATGGCAAACCTTAAGCACTGCACAGCAACAACGCTTACAAGAGGGCCTAAATGATTATATTAGTATTCAACACTTTAATAGAGATCGTGGTTTTTCTCACACCAATATTGGTAACATTTACACCCATCAAGGTAATTATTTACCCGCTGAAGAGGCCTATGATAACAGTATAAAAATCGACCCTTATTATGTTAATGCCTATCTCAATAAAGCCGAACTTTATCGTTTACTACAGAGAAATGACCAGGCGCTGTCGACACTTTTACAAGGTTTTAAGAAGATACCTGATCAGAGTGAATTAGCTTATGCGATAGGCCTGACTTATATTCGCCATAAAAAAAAATCTACGGCAGCTGATTATTTAAAACAGGCAACGGTGCTTGCGCCACAAAACGCTAACTATTTTTATGTATACGGTTTAAGTATTGAACAAAAAAATAAGTTATCGGCCTATAAAGCGATATTTTCGGCCTATCAGATCAGTAATGACCCACAACATCTTTATGCTTTATGCGAAATGCAAGTGCGACATCAGTCATCACTGGCTCAACAATGTATTGCTAACTTTGCCAAGGTAGCACCTCTGGAGGTCGTTAACCGACTAAAACAACAGTATAAACAGCAACAATTACCGAGTAATCAGATAAAATAATAATTGTTAACCTATTAATTTTTAACATTATCAACACAGTTCGGCAACGAACCAAAACGTAAAGGATATACAAATGAGCCCAAGTTTAGCTGCTCTGCAACAGCTTAAAAGTCAAATTGAGATGTCTGTGATTGGTCAATCCCACGTTGTCGATTGTTTATTATTGGCTTTATTAACCAATGGTAATGTCTTGCTTGAGGGTTTACCTGGTACAGCAAAAACTCGCTCGGTCAAAAGTTTAGCTAAATCACTCGCTATTGACCTAGGTCGGGTTCAATTTACCCCCGACCTATTGCCCTCTGATATTACTGGCACCGAGGTCTATCATGAAATCAATGGCAAACCGACCCTGACTTTTCAGCCAGGTCCCGTGTTTAATAATATTTTACTCGCCGATGAAATTAACCGTTCACCGGCCAAAGTGCAAGCCGCCTTATTAGAAGCCATGGAAGAAAGACAGATTACGGTGGCGGGTAAAACTTACCCGCTGCCGAAACTTTTTATGGTATTGGCCACCCAAAACCCCATTGAGCAAGAAGGTACCTACCCACTGCCTGAAGCACAGATGGATCGCTTTATCATGAAAGTTACGGTTGATTACCCCGATGAAAGCGCCGAGGCGAAAATCATTAATTTAGTGCGCAACGAAGAAAAAACTGAAATGGTTTTTGCTAAAATTGACCCTGAGCATATCTTTACCGCGCGCGATGAAATTCATGATGTGCACATGAGCGAAGCGATGATTGATTATATTGTTGCTATTGTGATGGCCACCCGTAAACCTCAGCGCTATCCAGATTCGCCCTTGCAGCAATGGCTAACAGTTGGCTCTAGCCCTCGTGCCAGTATTGCTTTAGACAAGTGTGCCAGAGCTAGAGCATGGCTCAGTGGTAGAGATTATTGTGATCCTGATGATGTGCGCAGCATAGTGCATAGTGTATTACGTCACCGCTTGGTATTGAGTTATGATGCTATCGCCGATGGTATTACCGCCGATCAAGTAATCGATGAAATTTTACGCCAGGTGGCGGTTGCCTAGAGGTATATTAAATGGCAAAGCAACCTGAATCGCCGCAACAAAACAAACTCATTTACGCGGATTTAAATGAGCTGAGGCGCTTACAATTTAAAACTCATGGTTTTTCATTTTTAGCTAAGCAGCCAGCGAAAAGCTTGCTATCAGGAAAAAACGTGGCAAAGTTGCGCGGTCGAGGCCTCAATTTTGAAGAGCTCAGGCAGTACCGGCCCGGTGATGATATACGCGCGATGGATTGGAAAGTCACCCAGCGCACTGGCAAGCCACATATTAAAGTCTATACCGAAGAAAAAGAGCGAAATGTGTACTTAGCTATCGATCAACGCATGACGATGTTTTTTGGTAGCAGCCATAAAATGAAATCGGTGATCGCTGCAGAAATTGCCGCACTGATGGCATGGCGGGTGGTTGAAACTGGTGATAGGGTGGGCGCCGTTATCTATAATGATGATGAGATAAAGATAATTCCGGCTAAGCGAGGTCGACAACATGTGGTCAACTTACTGAGCCAAATCATCAAAAAAAATCATCAACTGAGTGTGACTGACCAGCAGCGTAACAACAGTGTCGATAATAAGGCCTTCTTTGCTGATTCATACAATAAAATGCTGGGTAAATTACGCACCGTAGCGGGACATAATTCCCTGGTAATACTCATTGGCGATGGTCACGGTTGGAACGATAAAAGCACCACTTTCATCAAACAAATTCGCCAACACAGTGAAATTATTGCCTGCTATGTTTTTGACCCTATTGAATTAGCCCTGCCTGAAATGTCGCAAATGGTGGTCAGTGACGGCTTACAGCAAATTCAATTTTCATCAGAGGATAAAACCACCCAAAAAAAATACCAAATAGAAATTGAAAAACAATTAAAAGCCTACAGCGATACCACCAAGCGGCTTCGCATCCCGCTACTGTCCATAGATACCTTAAGCCCTGTTGATCAACAGCTACGCAAAGCGTTGGGAGGCTAACATGAGTGTCACTACCTTTGAAAAGCCATGGGGCAATTATATATTAGACAAAATAGTTGAAACCCAAGCACCAGAGTCAATTAGCTGGCTGCCACAAACCCTAGGCTGGAAAATTCTGCTATTGATAATTCTGTTGAGCCTCAGCATTAAAGGTTATCGAATTTATAAAATTTATCAAAGCAATGCCTATCGTCGAGACGCATTACAAATTCTGCGACGCTTTAAATACTCAGCGGATCAATATGATAGCCGTCAATTACCGGTGCTATTAAGGAAAGTTGCATTAGCAGGTTTTAACCGAGCCCAAGTAACGCAACTCAATGGCACGACTTGGGAGATATGGTTAGACCAACAATGTAGCAAGACTAATTTTAACCAGTTATGTCCAACTTTATTACACCAACTCGCCTATTCGCGCGCCATTAGTATTGATGAAGAACAGCATCAATTACTCAGTGAACAAATCGCACTATGGATACAATTTCATCGGAGGCTAGATGATTGAATTTGCCCACCCTGGATTTTTTGTATTATTACCGCTACCCCTACTGGTAATTTGGCTAGCCCCCGCCTATAAAGAGAAAAAAGCATCGGTAAAGGTGCCCTATTTTGCGCGTCTGGTTGATGTCACCGGCGAGCAACCCCAAAGTGGTGCGGTGTTAATTACTCGTAAAAATATTCAACGACTGTTGGTCGCCTTTTCCTGGCTGTGTATTATCACTGCCATGGCGAAACCTGAAAGTATTGGTCCTGTCATCAACCAACAGAAATCGGCCAGAGATCTCATGGTTGCCGTTGATTTATCAGGCTCAATGGCGGTAACAGACTTTACCCTTGCCAATAATACCCTGGTCGACAGGTTAACCGCTGTAAAACAAGTATTAAGCACGTTTGCCCAAGCGCGAAAGCATGACCGTCTAGGTTTAATTCTCTTTGGTGATGCCCCCTATTTACAGGCCCCCTTCACCCCAGATGTTAAAACTTGGTTAACACTACTCAATGAAACTGAAATCGGCATGGCCGGTCAAAGTACCGCCTTTGGTGACGCAATTGGTTTATCTATCAGTGTTTTTGAAAGTTCTAAAACACAAAACAGAGTACTGATCGTGCTGACCGACGGTAACGATAACGCTTCACAGGTGCCTCCCATTGAAGCCGCTAAAGTTGCCGCGGCTTACCATATTAAAATTTACACTATTGCCATCGGCGATCCGACGGCGGTAGGCGAAGAGAAAGTTGATTTAAAGGTGCTAAAACAAATAAGTGCAGTGACTGGCGGTCAGAGTTTTCAAGCCCTTAACCGCGAAGAATTACAGAGCGTCTATGATCAAATAAATTTGTTAGAGCCTCAGCAATTTGACTCACTTTCTTTTAGACCGAGAACCAGCGTGCATCACTACCCCATGATACTGATGGTGTTACTCTATCTACTTTCACTATCTGTGGTGAACCTACGCTTCTATTTAAAAAGCCAAGTGAAAAAATCTACCGATAAAACAGCATTGGGAGCCTCAACCAATGATTGATATCACCTTTTTACAGCATTTCCATTTCCTGCGACCCTATTGGTTTTTAGCCTTTATCGCTATTTTTCTGATCCTGCGGTATTTTTCACAACGAGATGACAGTTTGGTAACATGGCGAAAAATCATGTCACCTGAAATCCTTCACCATTTAACCGTTAAGGGTAATGCTAGTTATTGGCTATCCCCCAAAAAACTGACTTGGTTTATTGCTCTACCTCTCACCCTGTTGCTGATGGGACCCACCTGGCAACAACAGCCCTCACCTTTCAGTGAAAATAATGCCATATTAGTGATCGCATTAGATGTCTCACAAACAATGCTCCAAGATGATGTGCAACCCAGTCGATTACTCAGAGCAAAACAAAAAATATTGCAACTACTGGCTATTCGAGGCGATACTAAAACTGCGTTAATCGCCTTTTCTGGCAGTGCCCATATTGTTATGCCAGTCACTGATGATCAGGCCATGATTCAGCATTTTTTAGATGTACTTGAACCAAACTTAATGCCTGTGCCAGGTAAATTACCACAAAGTATCTTGCCCTTAGTTAACGATTTATTAGCAACTTCTACCATTCCTGGCACATTATTATTAATTGGCGATGGCGCAACCAGTGCGACAGATACTTTATTTGCCGATTTTTTTAATCTCCATACTGACCAATTGATCGTTTGGGCAATCGGCAAAACAGCGCCAAAAGCTAGCGACAAATCAACTAGCACTAACATTATTCCTCTACAAATTAATCAGCTACAATCGTTAGCTAACAATAGCCACGGGCGATTAGTCAGCATGACTGCCGACCAAACAGACGTCTTAGCGGTTAATCGTTTTATCAAACATAACTTGGTGATAGTGGAAGATAAATCGCGCCCCTGGCACGATGCTGGATATCCGCTGATCTTTATTATCGCCCTGCTTTATCTTTTTTGGTTTAGAAAAGGCTGGACTTTACAATGGTAAAAACGATCCTGGTTCAGCGTAAAAAAGTTTGGTTAACCAGCCTAGTCGTGATCGGATCACTCGCCTACATCGCTCTGCAACCTCATCAGTTTATTGACTTATGGCTGAGCAAAGATCAACAGGGGCAACTCCTTTTTAACCGGGGCCATTATCAACAGGCGAACAGCACGTTTACCAATAACCGCTGGCAGGCCTTTAGTGCCTATGGCAATGAAGACTACGACAAAGCCGCAACCCTCTATAGCCAATTTAATGATGCACCCAGCTTATTAGCCCAAGCTAATGCCTTAGCCCATGGGCGTCGTTATATCAAAGCTAGAAACCTATACCGAGATATTATCAGTAACTATCCTGACTTTAGTGCCGCCAAAACAAATCTAAATATTGTTCAAGAGATCATCGATGCGGGAAACCTGCTATCAAAGAGTCAACAGGATGAGGGTGAATCCTCTAAAGAGTTGGGTGACGAACCTCAAACCGGTGATGGGGCCGAACGAGAAAATGGTAAAGAAGTAAAAAAGGAGCAACTAAGCTCTGAACAGTTATTACTTGACGATAACCTTAATCAGATGTGGTTAAGGCAAGTACAAAAGGATCCAGGCCGATTTTTAGCGCAAAAGTTTTATATGCAACTGGAGAAAAAAGATAGCCAATCTGTCACTGAGCATAAAGTCGATGACCTAGGGGGTAAAGATGAATAATAAATTAGTTGTTTCACTATTATCGATACTGGGGCCGATATTTTTAATCACTCAATTAACGGTAATCTCTGGCAATGCTTCGGCCACCAGTATTAGAGATTTAATCAACGCTAAGCAATTAACCATCACCAGCCGAATTGAACAAAAAACCGAACAAATTGTTGGTCAACCACTAATTTTATCCATTGAAATAGCCACCAGTCGATGGTTTGCCAAAGGCACTCGGGTACTAAACTTTAAACATACCGACCTAATTATGTTACCCGGTAGCGAAGTGTCGATAAATGGTACTAAAAAGATAGAGGGTATGACTTGGTCCACACAAACCAAAGAGCTCACCTTGTACCCCACCAAAGCGGGTGATTATCAAATATCCGACATCACCATTGATATCTCGGTTAACACAGAAAACCACGGTATTGTTGAAGGTTCAATGACCACTTCGATCCCAAGCTTTACTATCAGCCTACCTGAAGAACTCAGCGACATTGAGCATTTTGTTGTCTCCCCATCGTTTACCCTCAAAGTAGCAAACAATTTTGCCCAAAATGATGCGAATCAAGGTACAGACAATCAATATGCGATCGGTGAAGCGATTACCCAAACAGTCACTTTTACTGTTATCGGTAGTCCAGCAATGATGATCCCACCAATGTCAGTCGCCAACATCAATGGCATCAGTATCTATCAGAAAACCGCACAGGTCTTTGATAAAGCCAACCGCGGTAATCTGACCGGCACTCGAATTGAATCTTTTACCTATATATTTGAACAGCCCGGAAAGTTTCAAATTGAACAACAAACTTTTTACTGGTGGGATTTAACCACTAACAGCTTAAAGTTATTAAAAATTGCAGGCTATCAGGGTCAAGTAGGGGGCAGTGGCAATAAGCTAAAACTTGATGATGTGATCAACAGACGCATTATTTCCTTTGACCTGGTGATCGTCCTATTAGTCTGTTTAGCGATAATATCGTTAGGGTACGGGTTGATTAATAAACGCACATTTATCTTAGCTGGTTACGCGAGACTAACCCATCAAGCGCAGCGGCGGCTTAAACGGCAGTTTTTAGTGGCCATCAAACAAGAACAATATCAATTGGCAACCCAGCTACTGTTTAATTATTATCAACTACCCAATAAAGAGTTCAATGTTTGTCGAGAACTATTTGCTCAGTACCCAGCTCAATTAGCTATCTTAGTCGTACTAAACCAACGAGCTTTTGCCCAACCAACACCTTCAAATGCAAAAGACCGTACAAAAATATCCATTCAAGCGGCAAAATCATTACTTAATTTAAGCAAAAGCCACAGAAAATCCAGTGAGAAAAGCCATAAAATCTTACTAAATTAAGCGAGAGAAAGATAAGGAGGTGAGCACTCAAACCCTACTTTGGTGATTCGATTGCCGAGTCTAGAATGATCAGACTGAGAGGGAAATGCAGCGCTGATAATAATTGCTGTTAGTGGCGTTATAAATTTAACAAATCACGATTCATTTTATCCACTATTTGTTTAAAAGTGCTGATCTCCTGCTGACTTAAAGAAGGCACTGTGCACTTCATTTTCGCGGGGATATCTTGCACCCGTATCTTTAAATGACGCCCACTATCGGTTAATGTGACCACTTTGATTCTTTTATCGATGTCACTCGCCTTTAAGCTCAGTAATGCTTTTAACTGAAGTTTCTTTAAAATTAAACTCATCGCCCCCGCATCTATTAAGGTTTTTTCTAATAGTTTATTTATTTCTATGTCGTCATCTTCCCACAGTGCCATCATCACTACATATTGTGGGTAGGTAATATCAAACTCAGCTAATAAAGGTCGATAGGCTCTGGTGATAGCATTGGACAGAACATAGGCCCGATGACATATCTGCTGGCTAAGTAATAAGTGATCACTGTTCATTTTTTCTCCTAGTATTAGCTATGATTATACTTTGCATACAAAACACTTGCAATACGAATTGAACGCCCCTATTATAGTTTGCATACAAACTAATAACCTGGAGAAAACCACCATGAATACACTACAAAGCGTACTATATACTGCAGATGTGACCGCCACTGGCGGACGTGATGGCACGGCTAAATCTAATGATACTAAGTTAGCGGTTAAATTATCGACCCCAACCGGCTTGGGCGGATCAGGCGGTGAGGGTACCAACCCCGAACAACTCTTTGCCGCTGGCTACGCCGCTTGTTTCATCGGAGCGATGAATCTAGTTGCCGCTAAAATGAAAATCACCTTGCCTGTGACGACTAAAGTCAATGCTAACGTCGACATCGGTCCCATCGAGAATGGTTTTGGTATCGCCGCGACGTTAAACATCGATTTAGCGGATATGGATAAAACTCAAGCACAGGCACTGGTCGATGCGGCACATAGCGTATGCCCATACTCAAATGCTACTCGCGGTAATATTAAAGTGACCATTAATCTAATTTAATAGCTCTACTGACCTGATATGGCCGCAGCCAGAGATTTGAAATAGCTTGTAAAAGCTATGTTTATTCGCTCTCGCTGCTGCCCCTGCGGGTACAAACCGCATTTAGCTTCTTTGCTAGTGCGGGTATTTCCCACTAAAAAATTATTGTTCACTCCATCATCAACGAAGGCTTCAAAAGCCCTGGCACACATCTCTTCTGGTTTCGCGTAATACTGTACTTTTAATTTTTTATCCATAGCGGCACTGATTGCAAATAACTCACTGGGCTGTCTGCCATTGCTGGATAACAGGATCGCTTGAAAACACTGCAACAGTTTATCGTTGAGTGAATGCACCACCGGTGTCGCCTCAGATAACCAAGCAGTCGAGGCGAACATAGCCCGCGGGCAATCACTGAATACCTTAGCAGCCAAATAATGATCCAATGCATGAAACCACTCGTGGGCAATACTGCCAGGACCGGCATTTTTGGCCAGCGAGAAAGTGCGCGTACTAGGATCGTAATGCGCCGCTACCCCAGGTCTGCCGCCTATACCGTATTGAAAAGACAAACTACCACGCAGTGAAATAACCAGTTCTGGGCAGTTTAGCGCCCGCATCAAATCCTCTAGAGCCCAGTAAAATTGGGTCGCAGATCGATCGCGCTCAGCATTGCTAACCCAGCGACCAATACTGATACTGCGAAAATCAAAGCGCCGGCGCACATCGACAAATGTGATGGTTAAATTTGGCTGGGATGACATAGTTTACAAAATTGCCACAAAAAATAGTTAGGTGAGTTAGCTTTCATTTAAACACTAATAATCCGCTAATTCTTCAAAACAAAGCGTTTTAGCCAGGTTTATTGAGAAATAAAGAGCGGTAGAGTGAGCCTGACAGCTAATACTAATCTTAGATAAACATCGAAAATAGTTAAAGGATGAGCAGTAATGATGCTAAATATGTATAGATAGCCGCAGCGTGCACCAACGTCAGCTAAATATTAATGACCGCCAAGAGCACTACCAATAACGACTATAAATAATTCCTTGGCTCATGATATATATAGGAAATTCCCAATAAGAATGCTTTAATTAGCGGATTAAATGCGCTAGATTAATAACAATTTTTCAAGGGAGTGTAAAGATGCGTTATCTATGGGGGCTAATTGTCCTATTAATACTTTCAGTTTACAGTTTGCCATATGTAATTAAAGATCAGGCGTTAATCTGGTTAAAAAAACAGGGCATCGATTACCCCAAACTTAACAATATATCCCTGCAATGGCACACCGGCACCGTTGTTATCAAGGGATTAGAAGCAATAAAAAGCGGCTCTCCCCCGCTAATCTTAGAAAAACTGACTCTAACTGTAGACTATTCAGCACTGTTTAATAAACAGCTATTGATCGAGAGTATTGCACTGCAAGGTTTAGAGACAAGTTTTAATCTTCAAGGTGACAAACAGTCCATTGGGCCAATCGATCTCAGTCAATTTCAACAGACTGAGAGTAGCGATAAAGCGGATAATACTGCCAGCTCTTTTCTATTGGGTTTAACTAAACTAGCGATTAACGATGTAGATTTTGCGCTAACTAGCCCAACCCTCAACTTACAGCTGCGTATTGACCAAGCCACCCTCGAAGACTTTTACCAGTGGGCACCCCAACAAGTTACTCAACTGAAGTTTAAAGGCGCGCTAAATGATGCACCCGTTGACCTGGCTATAACCACGTCTCCCCTATCTGCTGCAAAAACCTCGCAGGTAAAATTACAAATTAGTAATTTAGCAGTTGAGACACTAACCACAAGCATAGTCCCAGGGTTTTCAGCAGTATTGGATGCCAAATTTCAGTTTGATTATGCCGCAGATAAAAGCCACGATGTGATCAAACATCTGGGGCAATTCAACTTATCTGGGCTGAGTTGGCAAGATCAACAGCAGCAAATTTCCCTGCAAAACATCCATTGGGACGGCAGTGGACAGATAGACTTAAAGGAGAGCCTACTATCTCGCGCTGAGATTGATGGTGCACTCTCGTTGCAGCAACTTTCTGTTGCAACTAAGGGTAAAGAGCAAGGTCAAGAGCAACTAACTATTGCCAAGCTTGATTGGCACGGTCCTCTTAATGCCATTTTTGAGCGAGGTAAAATAACCCAGCTCGAAGTGGCTGAACAACTGACTATTACGCAGCTGAAAGTGCTCAAGCCAATCGTGTTGGCGATGGACTCGCTGAGCCTGCAAGGGGCGAATAAGCCACTACTAATTGATTTCAACGATGACAACATCCAAAGTATTCGCCT
The DNA here is from genome assembly GCA_013215445.1 of Oceanospirillaceae bacterium. Lineage (GTDB taxonomy): Bacteria > Pseudomonadota > Gammaproteobacteria > Pseudomonadales > Balneatricaceae > Rs1. The sequence continues at coordinate 48,708 of JABSRA010000018.1, read as the reverse complement.
TTCCAGTGAATTGAAAATCCGTCAGCTGAAGTTGGCTGCAGCAAGTCTCAACGCAACATTCAGTGGGTTAAATTTAAACCATAACCAGCCCCTAGTACTAAGTTTTGATCAGGGCCGCTTGGATAAGCTCCAGTTATCACCCACCCTAAATCTAGCCAATTTCTCACTAAGCCAAAGCGATATTAAGCTGGCGGCCAAAAGCACCAACCTTACCGGTTCTATGCAGTTGACCCAGCTAAGTACAACACCGGCGATCACTGGCAACAGCAAAATTTCCAGCAGCGCAATTAACCTAGACAAAGATCAACTGGCCATTAAACTCGCTCAGCTAGGACTTAGTTTTAAGTTAAAAAATATGCGCTTAGATCAGCCCAAGATCAACGCTATACATCTCAACCTGAGTAAACTGGCAATCGTTGACCAAGCAAATTCACTTGAACTGATCGCTATCAATAAACTGATCCTAGACAATGCCAATTATAGTGCTACCTTGACCGCCTTCGACAATCTCGATCTACAGCAGCTTACCATTGCCACGCCCACCGGGGACTCCGCCTTAAGTAAAATCAACAAATTGACCATCAATAAACTTAAGCTCAGTGATAATCAGCACTTAACGATTAATAGCATTGCACTGGCAGATTCTTTACATCAACTTCACCTCACAGAGCAGGGGCAGTTAGATAGATTAAACGCACTACAACGAAGTATTGATGCACTAGGCAGTAAACCAGTCGCCAGCAACCCGCAACAAGCTGAGCCAGCGCCTTTCAACTTTACTATTAATCAGCTTAAGGTAACTGGCCAAAATATCCTCGATATTGAAGACAAGAGTGTCGACCCCTGGTTTAAGAGCAAGGTGGATATTAGTTTAATAAGTTTGGCCGCTATCGATAGCAGTAAGCAGAACCAAGTACCCTTAAAACTTAAGGCGCAGTTTAACGACCGGGCTAAGCTCGAACTCGATGCCAACTATGCTCTATTTGCCAACGACAAAAATGGCCAGTGGCTGCTCAAAGTGATGGCACTTTCACTGCCAGTTATCAGCCCCTACGCCGGTAAGGCCTCAGGTTACTTCCTCGACAGCGGTAAACTGGCGCTGACCAGTACTGGCACCATTGCTAATGGGATAATCAAGGGGACTAACGAGGTTGTTATAGAGCAGCTTGCGGTGCGCTCTGCAGAATCCAGTGAAACACAGGCAACCAACAGCGCTTTAAGTATGCCGCTAGATTTGGCGATTGCTTTACTTGAAGACGATGCGGGTAACATTAAACTGTCAGTACCTATCGATGGCACAGTGGAGAACCCCAACTTTGGCTATGCTAGCATTGTGCAAATAGTAGCTGAGAAGAGCGTTAAACAAGCGGCCTTTGGTTTATTGACCAAAGTATTACAACCCTACGGAGCATTATTGAACATTGCTTCAACCGTGATTGATGCCAAGCAATCAGGCTCCTTTATTAGTTTGACGCCAATCGATTTTGCGCCAGGGAGCAGCAAATTAAGCGTGAAAATGCGCGATTATCTGGGGAAAATAACCCTGATGATGGCCGAGCGAAAAAGACTAAAACTGAAACTTTGTGGCAGCGCCGTCTCCAGCGATAAACACCTACTCAATGCAGCCCTAATTGAACAGAACAGTAAATTGAAAAAGCCGTTAGCGGACGCTGCCCTCAACAAGGAACTCGCCAACGAGCTGCAGGCGTTAGCCACGGCGCGCGGTGAAGCAGTCAAAGATATTCTGATCAAATTAAAGGTTGATCATGAGCGACTATTCGTTTGTTTTGCCAAAGTGCAACTGAAGGATACGAAAGCGCAACCCAAGGTAAGCTTAGGCTTATAAACTACCTAGTTGAAACCTTCGCAAAATGGACGAGAATAGTTATCCGCAACCGCTTTAGAGGTATGCACCGGTGCAGGGCCAAGCGGCTTCTAACCTTGTTTTCTCGAACGTGGGCATTCCCTTGGGGTAATTGATGCTTAAACCTGCAATGGCTAGCTTAGAGAATCTATAAGAGCCCTAAACTAGCCAAACAGGTAAAGGTCTAGCATAAAAAAACCCAGCAGTGCTGGGTTGATGGTATTAACGCTTAACCGGCTCGATCAATCAAAAACCAGCTCAGGCACTACCCATTCTTTACCGGGCACAGCCTCTAACAAGCTTTTGGTATACTCATGCTGAGGGTTGGTAAACACCTCGTAGGTGGGCCCATATTCAACGATTTCACCTAATCTCATCACCGCTATATTGTCACACACTTGCGCCGCAACGCGTAGATCATGGGTGACAAACAGCATCGCCAAATCCATTTTGGTTTTGATCTCATCCAACAGCTGCAATACTTGAGCTTGCACCGAAACATCGAGTGCAGAAACAGCCTCATCTGCAATCAACAGCTTGGGCGACATGGCCAGGGCTCTGGCAATACCAATACGCTGTCGCTGACCACCGGAAAACTCGTGCGGGTAGCGTTTGAGTGCATACTTATCTAAGCCGACAATTTCTAACAGCTCCTCAGCTTTTTTCCAAGATTCAGCCTTAGGCACGCCGTGAATAGTCGGTCCCTCGGTAATAATATCACCAATTTTTCGGCGGGGGTTTAACGAGGCATAAGGATCTTGAAAGATCATTTGAATGTGCTGTCTAAGCGGCATCATCTCTTTATCGGTGAGGGATAAAAGATCTTGACCATGAAAATCAATAACGCCACTGTCGGATTCATGAAGACGAATGATACAGCGCCCTACAGTCGATTTACCCGACCCTGATTCACCTACTAGCCCAAGCGTTTCGCCTTTTCTAATCTCTAGGCTCACATCTTTAGCCGCATGCACCACACGCCCTGGGGCGCCAAAAAAAGATTTTTTCCCCGAGCCATAAGTCTTAAATAAGTTTTTAACACTCACCACCACATCCGCCGTCACCGGCTCTTTTTTCTTCGCGGTGAGACTCGGCACTGTGGAAATTAATTTTTTAGTATAGGGATGTTCTGGACGATTCAAGACTTGCTCAGCAGGACCCTGCTCAACAATTTTACCCAACTGCATCACGATCACTCGGTCGGCAATTTCTGCAACCACACCAAAATCATGGGTGATAAAAATCACCCCCATGTCATGCTTGTCTTGTAATTGGGCGATCAACTTGAGGATTTGCGCCTGAGTGGTCACATCCAGTGCCGTGGTTGGCTCATCGGCAATTAATAGTTTTGGCTCTAGCGCCAGCGCCATGGCAATCATCACTCTCTGACGCTGTCCGCCCGATAACTCAAACGGATAGGAGTTACCGATAATACTCGGGTCAGGTAAACCTACATCATCGAGCATTTCGATAATCTTGGCTTTTACCTGTTTTTTAGACAGCTTTAAGTGGTGGCTATTAAACACCTCCTCCAGCTGCTTATTAACCTTCATCACTGGATTTAACGCGGTCATTGGCTCTTGAAAGATCATGCCAATTTTACTGCCGCGAATGCTCTGCATCTGTCGATCGCTAATCTGGGCTAAATCTTGCCCTTCAAAGAGTATCTCACCACTGGCTATGTTAACGTGCGGTTTTGGCAATAGGCCCATCACCGCATTTGATGACATTGATTTTCCCGAGCCTGACTCGCCGACGATGCAGAGAATTTCGCCGGGATAAACCTCAAAGCTCATGTTTTCCACCGCAAAAGGGCGATCGGCTCTGGCCGGCAAACTGACACTTAAGTCTTTAATCGACAGTATCGGATCTTTTGCATTAACATTTTTCATTGTTTCACTCATCACTGCCTCCTCACCCTTTTGCTGTTTTCATTTTAGGGTCGAGTGCATCGCGCAAACCGTCCCCGATTAAGTTAATTGACAATACGGTAAACAAAATTGCCAAGCCGGGCACACCCATCATCCAAGGATCAGACAAAATATACTGACGAGCATCCGCCAGCATAGTCCCCCACTCTGGTGAAGGCGGCTGAGCACCCATGCCTAAAAAGCCCAGTGCCGCGGCATCGAGAATCGCCGAGGAGAAGCTCATAGTCGCCTGCACAATAATCGGCGCCATGCAGTTGGGCAGTACATTGATGAACATCAATCTAAAGGTTGACGCTCCCATACTTCTACTAGAGGCAACATAGTCTTTACCGAGCTCTGCAAGGGCTTGAGCGCGGGTCAAACGCACAAAGTGTGGAATAAATACCACAGCAATGGCGATCATGGCGTTTTCCAGTGAGGGTCCTAAAACCGCCACCAGCGCCAGTGCCATCAGCAAACTGGGGAATGCCAAGATGATATCCATCAACCGCATAATCGTATTTTCAATGAAACCGCGATTAAAGGCGGCCAGTAAGCCCAGTACAATACCGATGGTTAAACAGAAGAAAATAACGATAGAGCCGATGTAGAAGGAATAACGTGAGCCGTAGATCATTCTCGATAGCATATCCCTGCCGAGCGCATCGGTGCCTAAAATATGCGCCCAAGAGCCACCCTCAGCCCAAATAGGGGGTAATTTAAGTACGTCACGATACTGCTCTATGGGATCATAGGGGCTGATAAAATCAGCAAAAATGGCAATAAAGGCCAGTATTGAAATAAAGATTAGGCCGTATAACGCCCCTTTATTTTGTCTAAACTCAAACCAAAAACTGGCCAACATCGCCATCATAGCCGATTGTTGGGTCTGGTTTGTCGATGATTCAACATTCATAATTAATGCCCCTGCCGACGAATTCTTGGATCGATAATACCGTACAAAACATCCACGATTAGATTAACGATGATCACAATGGTCGCAATTAAAATCAAACCACCTTGTACCACGGGGTAGTCTCTGCGAAAGATACTATCGACCATCCACTTGCCAATACCCGGCCATGAAAAGATGGTTTCGGTTAAGATCGCACCACCTAATAACACCCCTACTGACAGTCCAATCACGGTCACGATGGGGATAAGTGCATTTCTAAAGGCGTGTACAATGGTCACTCTAAAAGGGCTTAAGCCTTTAGCGCGAGCAGTCTTAATAAAGTCTTCGTTGAGCGTCTCTAACATCGCTGAGCGGCTCTGTCTGGCAAAAGTAGCCATGGGGATAGTACCCAGCGCTACGGCGGGTAATATAAGGTGCATCACTGCAGATTTAAATGCCCCCTCTTCACCGGAGAGTAAACTGTCGATCAACATAAAGCCAGTCGGGGTTTCAAAGAAATACAGCGCCGACATACGGCCAGAGACGGGTGTCCAGCCCAGATAGCCGGAGAAAAACACGATCAGTAGTAGTGCCCACCAAAAGAGTGGCATGGAAAATCCTGTTAAAGAAATGGTCATCAACGAGTGATCAAAGAAAGTACCTCGTTTAACCGCGGCGATAATTCCCGCGGGGATACCGATCAATAAAGCAAAAAACAGGGCAAAAAACGCCAGTTCAACAGTGGCGGGAAACAATTCGAAAAACTCATCTAAGACGGGTCTGCCGGTAACAAATGACACCCCAAAATTACCTTGCAGCAATTGTCCAACATAATCAAGATACTGCTTCCACAGTGGTTGATCAAAGCCAAAAGCATGCATCAATTCAGCGTACTTTTCAGGGGGTAGTCCGCGCTCACCTGCCATCACCAATATGGGATCACCTGGAATAACATGGATGAAGGCGAACGCGATTAAGGTAATACCTATGTATGTTGGGATCAGAACCAACATACGTCGGAATAAAAAACTAAACATTGTTTTATCCTTGGAAAAAATAAAGCGTAGGGATTAAAAAGATATTCTCTGTAGAGAGGTAAAGATGCATTCACCACTCAAGAGAGCTCCCTAAATACAAACAAACCGGCATTACGCCGGTTTGTTGGAGAGATTTAAAATAAACTTATTTTAAATCAACGTTGTGGAAGAAATGTCCACCGAGAGGATCGATCTTGTAGCCTGTGACTTTGTCACTGATTGGCATAAACACAGTACTGTGAGCAATTGTTGCCCAAGGTGCCTGCTCTTTAAAGATCTTTTGTGCATTTTTGTAAGCTTTAGTACGTACCGCAGGATCTGTCGATAAGAGTGCAGCTTGTAGTTCTTTCTCAAAATCTTCATTACACCAGCGTGCACGGTTGGTGCCGTTGATCTTAGACTTACAGCCTAAAAGTACCCGTAGGAAGTTATCCGGGTCACCATTATCGCCGGTCCAGCCTAACAATACGGTATCGTGCTCACCTGCTTTAGAGCGCTTAAGGTACTCGCCCCACTCGAAAGTAACGATTTCAGCTTCAACACCGACTTTTGCCCAATCCGCCTGGATCAGCTCTGCCATTTTCTTGGCATCAGGGTTGTACGGACGCTGTACTGGCATGGCCCAAATGTTAGTTTTAAAGCCATTTTCTAAGCCCGCTTCTTTTAACAGAGCCTTGGCTTTCTCAACATCGTATGAATCATCAACAGTTGACTCATCATAAGACCAGATAGTTGGTGGAATCGGGTTCTTAGCAATCGTTGCCTCACCGTCAAAGACCACTTGCTTGATCGCTTCTTTGTTGATCGCGTAGTTCAGTGCCTTACGCACTTTCACATCTTTAAAGTTTTCTTTTTCAGTATTATAAGCTAAATAGCCTACGTTCAAGCCCTCTTGCTGCATCACAGAGATGCCATCAGTTTTTCTGATCTCAGCAATATCGGCAGGGTTTGGATAAGGCATAACATGACACTCACCCGCTTTCATTTTCTGAAAGCGCACGGATGCGTCGGTAGTGATAGAGAATACTAAGTTGTCGATGGCTGGTTTTTCACCCCAGTAAGCATCGTTTTTAGCATAGCGAATCACCGAGTCTTTCTTATAGCCAACAAACTTAAAGGGACCGGTGCCAACTGGCTTTTGGTTTAAGTCAGTCTCTTTACCCGCCTTGTGTAACTGCGCTGCGTACTCAGCAGACTGGATAGAAGCGAAGGCCATCGCCATATTACTAACAATCGGCGCCTCTGGGTGATCTAACACAAACTTCACTGTCATATCGTCAACTCTAACGATATCGACAATCAGCTTAGCCATGTCCATTGCGTTGAAGTATGGGAATTTACCATTAACTAATTTGAAGTACGGATCTTCTTTATCCATTTGACGATTAAAAGAGAAAATAACGTCGTCGGCATTTAAGTCACGGGTCGGTGTAAAGTTCTTAGTGCTGTGGAATTTAACCCCTGCACGCAGCTTAAAAGTAAGTTCTTTACCGTCCTCGGAAACAGACCAGCTCTCTGCAACACCAGGGAGAACTTCCGTGGTACCGGTTTTAAAGTTAACTAATCCATCAAACATGGTATTTGCCGAGGCATCAAAACTTGTACCTGAGGTAAATAGTGCTGCGTCAAACCCCTCTGGGCTACCCTCTGAGCAATAGACTAATGTCTTAGCAGCGAGAACTTGACCAGACATAATCATTCCGCCTGCAAGCACTGCTGCAGCTAAAATACTCTTTTTCATAATGTTTCCTCATAAAGCCCAGCTGACTTTTGTAAAGCCAATCACAGACTTAAATTAGTATTATTGTTGTTATTCGATGCCTAATTCAAAAATAGACGTGCCTGCATTTTGCATGAGCGTGCGCGCCTTTCAATAGAAAGCGCGTGATAAACAATACTCTCATAAAAAAAGAAAGGATTAAATATCGTGTCAAACACAAAAAACAGCATACTATGATAGACATAACAAATATTGCAGGTCAATATTTTGTTGTGATATTACCCTAAGGTAAAAATTTTTACTCTTTCATTAAAAATAATAGACTGCAAAAATTAAAACGCGCAGAACTTGTGCATTTATTTTTACATTTTTAGCAGATATGTATCGATAAAAAAATAGTTATGCATATTTTCTATACACGCGTACTACAATTTCTATTGCCAACATTACGACTTATCCTCTATTGTGAAGAATAGTAGTAGAAACATCAGCTAAGCAAAGCATTCGAGTTCGATAAAAATAATTACACTAGGATTCCATGAAATGAATAAATTAACCCCTGTTTTGACAGGCGGTGCGATTGCTATAGGCCTAATCCTAAGTGCTAACGCTGCTACCCTGAAAATGGCTTATGATGCGGATCCTGTGTCACTTGATCCACACGAGCAACTTTCTGGCGGTACCTTACAACTGTCGCACATGGTTTTTGATCCTTTAATTCGCTGGACTCAGGAATTAGGTTTTGAAGGACGTTTAGCAGAAAGCTGGCAACGTATTGACGAAAATACTGTACGCTTTAATTTACGCAAAGGCGTTAAGTTCCACTCTGGTAATCCAATGACGGCAGCTGATGTACTATGGACTTACAACCGCTTAAAAAACAGTCCTGACTTCAAAGGTATATTTGAGCAGTTTAAGAAACTAAATGTGATTGATGATCACACTTTTGAGTTAGTCACAAAAGGTCATTACCCACTAGTGCTACATACAGCGACCTATATTTTCCCAATGGACGCACAATTTTATACTGGCACCGATGAACAGGGAGAGCCTAAGGATAAGCTAGTAAAACATGCGGGCACTTATGCTTCTACCCATGTATCAGGCACTGGAGCTTATCGGGTTTCAAGCCGAGAACAAGGTGTTAAAGTCGTTTTCAATCGCTCATCGACCTATTGGGATACAACCAGTAAAGGCAATGTTGACAAAATCATCTTAACCCCTATTAAAGAAGCCCCGACTCGCGTTGCCGCTCTTTTATCGGGTGATGTAGATTTCATCACACCCGTCCCGCCCAATGATCACAAAAGAATTAAAGCCAGTGATAAAGTTGACCTGATCACTTTACCGGGTACCCGTATCATCACTTTCCAGATGAATCAACAGCGAAAGGTAGAGTTTAAAGACGTTCGGGTCCGTCAAGCAATTGTTCATGCTATAAACAACGAAGGTATCGTGCTAAAGATCATGAAGGGATTTGCGACAGCCGCCGCGCAGCAAGGTCCTATTGGGTATGCGGGATTCAAGGCGAATTTAAAACCTCGTTACGACCTAAAAAAAGCCAAAGCACTAATGAAAGAAGCGGGTCTTGAAAAGGGTTTCTCTGTCACGATGATGGCGCCTAACAACCGTTATGTAAACGATGAAAAAATTGCCCAAGCTGTAGTGAGCATGTTGGCTAAAATTAATATCAAAGTTAATTTAAAAACGATGCCTAAAGCACAATATTGGCCTGAGTTTGATAAGCGCTCTGCTGACCTAATGATGATCGGCTGGCATGCTGATACTGAAGACTCTGCTAACTTTTCAGAGTTTTTAACCACTTGCCCTAATAAAAACACGGGGGCGGGTCAATATAACAGTGGTAACTACTGTAATCCAAAAGTAGATGCACTAGTCAAAGCCAGCGCTACTGAGACAAATCCAGCAAAACGCGCTGCAATGTTACAAGAAGTCGAGCAGATTTTGTATGAGGATGCTGCATTTATTCCTTTACACTGGCAGAACCTAGCATGGGCTGCACGTAAAGGCGTCAACATTGCAGCTGTTATCAATGTACAGAACTTCCCATATTTAAGCGATTTAGTTATCGATGAAAAATAAACGCAAAATTAGTCTTTGCAAAATCAGGCCCTCTACTTCATAGAGAGAGAGTCTTTTCAAATTGTATTTGATCTTGATTATCGGTTTCCTCACCGCAAGATTAAAACATCCTCCGAATGAGAGTTTTTTATGATTGCCTTTCTGATTAACCGACTATTTCAAGCCGCTATTGTGATGTTTGTTATCAGTCTTCTTAGCTTTTCAATTCAAGATAACCTAGGCGATCCATTGCGAGAACTGATTGGCCAGTCAGTTTCCGAAGCAGATAGAATGGAATTGCGTGAAGAGCTCGGATTAAACGATTCTTTTCTCACTCAATACTTTCGTTTTGCCGGTAAAGCTATTCAAGGGGATTTAGGTACTTCTTACTTCTTCAAAGAACCCGCTCTAGAGGTTATTCTAAAAAAACTCCCCGCGACTTTAGAGTTAGTGTTTGGGGCGACAGTATTAATCATTGTTATTTCAATACCTGTCGGTGTTTACTCTGCAATAAATCCTTCTAGTCTTTTTTCTAAAGTTGCCATGGGCATCAGTATTATTGGCATATCAGTGCCTGTTTTTCTCACAGCCATCATCTCTATTTACATTTTCTCCGTTGAATTGGGCTGGCTCCCCTCTTTTGGGCGAGGGGTGACAGAACACGTGTTCGGCACTTGGGAAACAGGTTTTTTTAACGTTGATGGATTACTGCACTTACTCCTGCCGTGTCTCTCGTTAGCCTCTATTATGCTGCCGTTATTTATAAGGTTAATACGCGCTGAAATGATGGAAGTACTGCAATCTGAGTATATAAAATTTGCTTGGGCGAAAGGTCTTTCTCCGCGGCGGATCTGGTTTATGCACGCACTAAAAAACACCATGCTACCCGTCATTACAGTAGGTGGTGTACAAATAGGCACTATGGTTGCTTATACCATTCTGACTGAAACAGTATTCCAATGGCCGGGGATGGGCTTTTTATTTTTAGAGGCGGTTAACCGAGTTGATACTCCATTAATTGTCGCTTATTTGATTGTCGTGGGTGCTATATTTGTTATTACCAATACCATCGTCGATTTAATTTACGGGTTAGTTAACCCCACTGTAAAACTTGTGGGAGAAAAATAATGAGAGACGATACAATCACCACAACAGCAAAAAACCCGAGCCTATTACGACGCTTTAAAGACTCTCATTTATGGCATAGCCTTAAAAAAGATAAAGTAGCCTTCGCCAGCTTTTTGGTATTCATACTGTTCGTCAGCGTGGCTATATTAGCCCCTGTATTAGCCCCTTTTGATCCCTACGATCCAAGTTCCATCGACATTATGGATTCAGAGTTACCGCCCGTGTGGCAAGAAGACTCTGAAGCTAAATTTCTTTTAGGCACTGACGCCCAAGGCCGAGATTTACTCAGCACTATTTTATACGGCATGCGCACCTCGTTATTGATCGGAATTTGCGCAGTACTACTACAGTGCTTCTTAGGCGTTGTTGTTGGTCTTAGTGCCGGTTATTTTGGCGGACGAATCGATAGTTTTTTAATGAGAATCGCCGACATACAATTGAGCTTTTCAACACTGATGGTGGCCATTGTGGTGCTGGCCGTATTCCAGGCTTCCTTTGGTGCAGAACTCTACTCAAAACTTGCCGTATTTATGCTGATATTGGTAATAGGTTTTGCAGAGTGGCCGCAGTACGCTCGCACAGTAAGAGCCTCAGTACTTGCAGAGAAACATAAAGAGTATGTAGATGCCGCACGTGTTATGGGCTTTACAAATAGCCGAATAATGCTGGGGCATATTTTACCCAACACTCTATCGCCGCTACTGGTTATCTCCACGGTACAGATTGCAAACGCAATCATTAGTGAAGCTTCCCTTTCATTCTTGGGCTTAGGCATGCCGGTTTCTCAGCCTTCATTAGGCTCTTTGATATCGAGCGGATTTGAATACATATTTAGTGGTTCTTGGTGGATAACAGCCATACCAGGCTTAGTACTCGTTGTATTAGTGATGGTGATTAATTTACTAGGGGATTGGTTACGTGATGTTCTCAACCCTAAACTGTATAAGGATTAGAAAATGAGCTTCTTGGAAGTAAAAAATTTAGAAGTTAGTTTCAATCTGCGTGGCAAATCTCTCAAAGCTCTGCAAAATATTAGTTTTGATTTAGAACGTGGCGAACGCTTAGGCATTGTCGGTGAAAGTGGCGCAGGTAAATCTGTTGCCGCTTTTGCAATCTTAAACTTAATAAGCCGCCCCGGTAAGATAACCGCAGGCGAAGTATTATTAGATGGGCAGGATTTATCCAAGCTTTCCCCGCAAGAGATGCGTAAAATTCGCGGTAATAAAGTATCAATGATTTTCCAAGATCCAATGATGACACTAAACCCTGTTTTCACTATTGGCACTCAAATGATCGAATGCCTAAAGGCGCACCGCAAAATATCCAAATCCAATGCTGTGAAAATTGCCATACAAAAGTTGAAACTAGTGCAAATACCCTCCCCTGAAATGCGCATGAATCAGTACCCACACGAGCTTTCAGGTGGTATGAAGCAGCGTATCATTATCGCCATTGCCCTGCTGATGGACCCTGCATTAATTATTGCAGATGAACCAACAACAGCGTTGGATGTGACAATTCAAGCGGAAATAATGGCGTTACTGCTCGATTTATGTGAATCCAATAACGTTGCCCTAATACTCATCACCCATGATTTGGGCGTTGTATCCCAAGTCACCCAGAAAACTATCGTCATGTATGCAGGTCGTATCATAGAGCAAGGCCCAACCAACGAAATAATTAATGATGCCCAACACCCTTACACTCAAGGTTTAATTAATGCTTTACCACAGCAAACGCTGCCTGGGGAAAAACTAAACCAAATCAGAGGATCAATGCCCTCTTTACAAGATATACCCAGTGGATGCTCCTTTAACCCCCGTTGCGATTTCGTATTAGATATATGTACTAAGCAAAGGCCAGAGTTCACCCAATCAGGAGGCTGCTCTGTCGCCTGTCATATGGTTAAAGCAATGAAAGATGCTGAAAAAGGACACAGTGCTTATGAGTAATAACCAACAAAGCGTTGTAACTGATAAAAACAACGGTGTTGAAGAAAGCATTTTACAAGTAAGAAATCTACATAAGCGTTTTGATATTTCAAGGGGTTTTCTTGACTCTCTACAGCTTAAAGGCGGAAAGATAAGCAGAAAAAGAGAATATGTGCATGCCATTAACGGCGTGAATCTAGAAGTATATAAAGGCGAAGCGCTGTGTGTGGTAGGTGAAAGTGGCTGTGGAAAATCAACCGTAGCTCGCACTATCATGGGGCTTTTAAAACCGAGTGAGGGAGAAATCAGCTTTAAAGGGCAGCGCATAGATAATTTATCCAATTCACAAATGCTGCCCTTTCGAAGAAAGATGCAAATGATTTTTCAAAATCCTTATGCCTCATTAAACCCCCGAAAAACCATCACAGAGACTCTTGAGGAACCGGTAAAGTTTCATAACCCACGCTTTAGCGCTGCGCAAGTTAAAGACAAAGTCGCAGAGGTAATGCTCTCAGTCGGTGTGGACCCCAATTGGGGAGTTAGATTCCCGCACGAATTCTCCGGCGGTCAACGACAGAGAATATCGATTGCCCGCGCACTCACCGTTGAACCTGAATTTATTGTCGCTGATGAACCAATTTCTGCTTTAGATGTATCAATCCAAGCGCAAGTTCTGAATCTGATGATGGATACCCAGCAGGAGAGAAACCTAACGTATTTATTTATCACCCACGATTTAGCGGTAGTAGAGCATTTCGGCACAAGAGTGGCTGTGATGTATTTAGGGACTGTTTGCGAGCTAGCGGCGACTAAAACACTATTCTCCACGCCTAAGCACCCTTACACTCAAGCATTAATGAGTGCGATTCCTCGATTAGATGCTAAAAACACGGCACACATTAAGCTTACTGGTGAAGTGCCAACACCGATAAATCTGCCTAGTGGCTGCGTATTTCATGGTCGCTGCCCGCATGCAAATGAGCGTTGTAAAATACAAATCCCGGCTCTTATCGTGCAAAATGACGGTTCACAAGTAGCCTGTCACGCCATAGAGGAAAATCGTCTTTAATCGATATAATAAGACCGGCGCATCATTTAACGGCCAGAGATAATACCAGTAATGAAATGGAAAATTATGCTATTTCATCTTGTTAACTGGATATTGAGCTTACATATAACACCGTTTTATCGATTGCAGTTATCCTACCCAAAGATAAGTTATGCTAAGGTCTTCTAACGGTTCTTATATCATAAATAGTGATGTAAGCTCCATAATTCTAAAAAAGAAACATTATGCAAATTATTGATTTTTCGACTAAATCCAAAAAACCGAGCATGTCCATACTTTCGGAGCTGGCAATTAATGGAAGTTAGATGGCTTGAAGACTTTTGTGCGTTAGCGCGTACCTTACATTTCTCACGCGCAGCAGAAGAGCGCAATATCACGCAACCCACCTTCAGTCGTCGTATTAAATTACTCGAGGAAGAAATGGGCACTATGCTGATAAATCGCGAGACAATGCCTCTAACGCTTACTCCCTCTGGAGCATTGTTTCTAGTCACCTGTGTGGATATTACAACGCAGTTAAAAGAAACCAAAGAGAGATGCCACAATATCGTAAAAGCTGAATCTGAAAAATTGCATTTTGCGACTACACAGACTCTTTATTTAAGCTTTTATAATGATTGGGTAAATAATTTAAATTCAGACATCGATTTAAAAATAAACCTAAAATCAGCGTCTTGGGCAAGCAAGCAATTAATAAAAGAACTTGAACAACAAAAATGTGATTTAATCATTTGTTACTGGTCACCCAACATCGATTTCTTTGACATTATCGATGGACGAGATTTTGATCACATCACTATCGCTCACGAAAAACTCATACCGATGAGCCTTGTTGGTGACACAGGCAAGGCAATGTACTCCCTACCTGGACGCAACCATCTGCCTTATATAAGTTATAATGATCAAACCGCAATGAATAAAGTAATCAGTAAATTTCTGGCCCGCAAACAAGAATCAGCACAACTGTTAGTGGTCAGTGAAAGTGGCCAAGCAACAAGCATTAAAGCAATGATAGAGGAAGGATTTGGTATTGGATGGCTGCCTGAGCGTATGATTGGCCCAGCAAAAGATAGCAGATTAGTACCGGCAGGCGGAGAAAACTGGGAAATCCCTTTAGAAATACGTGCATATAAAGCAAGACAGAACTCTCACTCACAGCTTAAAGCACTTTGGTCAGACATCAAAAAAAGCATGGGGAACACAGCCCCCACACTCTAGGATAGCCAATCTAACTAAAGCATATTACATTTGAGACTGCAGGTAATTAGGTAAACCAATTTTGTCAATTAACCCAAGTTGCTTCTCTAGCCAATAAGCGTGATCTTCCTCGGTGTCTTCCAACAGTTTTTCAAGAATCTCACGTGTTTGATAATCTTTCTCAGTTTCACAAATGGCTATAGCCTCTTTTAACGCTATTACCACACCATACTCAATGGATAGATCGCTTTTTAACATACTGGGAACATCCGCACCTATATTAATGGCATCCCTGGTAATCATATCCGGGCGCCCCTCTAAAAATAGGATACGCTGAATAAGCAATTCTGCATGTTCCTTCTCGTCGTCAAACTCGTGAGAAATACGCGCGTGCAACTTGGTTAAACCCCAATCATCGTACATGCAAGAATGCACAAAGTACTGATCCATCGCCGCGAGCTCACCCGCCAATAACTTGTTGAGCTGCTCTATGACTACATCGCTACCTTTCATTGTTATTCTCCCATTTGAGATTGTAGATAATTTTGGATACCGCTATTGGCGATAAGATACTGCTGCGCCTCTATCCAGTCTAAGTGCTCCTCTTCATATTCGAGGATATCTTCTAATACGTCTCTGGTGACATAGTCGCGCTGGGTTTCACACAGGGCAATAGTCTCGCGCAGAATAGCCATCAACTCATACTGTAATTCAAAATCGCAGTTGAGCATTTCTTCCGTATTTTCACCGATGCGCAATCGTTCTAATTGCTGCAAATTGGGCAGGCCCTCTAAAAAAAGTACCCGCTCAATTAAGTCATCGGCTTGCTTCATATCCTTGATCGACTTTTTAAACGAGGTTTTATTTAACAAGTCTAATCCCCAGTTTTTGTACATGCGAGCATGTAAAAAGTACTGGTTGATAGAGGTTAATTTAAAAGTT
Organism: Oceanospirillaceae bacterium; assembly: GCA_013215445.1. Classification (GTDB taxonomy): domain Bacteria; phylum Pseudomonadota; class Gammaproteobacteria; order Pseudomonadales; family Balneatricaceae; genus Rs1. The sequence goes on along the minus strand of JABSRA010000018.1, from coordinate 32,933 downwards.
AAAACCTTGTTTAATTGACCGATTACAGCCTTATCACCTTGCATATTCGACTCCACCCTTACGCCGCAAGATCGCGGTATTTAGCCTGGATATTGCCTGTAAACGCTCGTATCCTAACTTACTTTTGGTTTTTACAGACTCTATTTTAATCCACCGAACATTCCAGTACGGCGCTCAATCGAAAAAAGCCTGTAAAAAAATAGCAGTACAGTTACTACGGCATTACCTGCAACATTCGGGCTGATATAATTATTAAAAAATACGATAACGTCTTAATTTCATTACAAGAATTAGCCTGTAACCTAACAATAGACGATCGTAATTAATTAGCTAAACATAATAGCACAACTGCCAAAATAGTCAAATTATTGATATTTATCAATGACTTAGTAAATGATAACTTTTATCATTTCGTTTTACATTTTATGTTGAGAGCTTAGGCGCATTTACAAATAGTTCTTGTAATATAAATAATAATCGTTATTATTTAGCTATAGATTTGTAGCTCGTTTAACTTTTAAAAACTTAGTTGTTGATTATATGTATATTTGTATTTGTAACGCCGTTACTGACTCCCAAATTAAAGAGTGTGTTGTACGTGGCGCAAGATCTCTGCGCGACATCAATAAAGATTTATGTATCGCCGATCAATGCGGCAAGTGTGCCTGCGCCGCCAAAAAAGTCATTCAATCGCAAATTAATTTGCATTCTCTGTAATTTCCCAGCGCAAAATTCATTTATCTCCTACTAAATATTTTACAGGCAAGGTAGAGTAGCAAAAAATATCACCCGTAAGGCGTTTCGCTATGCATGCTACTGCTGCAAAACCTGTACTCTGTTTATCATCCAAGCAATTTGAATATATTACTCAAAAGCCCCGTGTCAATTTCTCTATAATAAACCGACCAGCATTCGCCAATTTTTCGCCGACTCATATTTTTGAAAATTATGCCATTAGGTGAAAATCCATGGCAGCTACTCACCCGCTGAATGTCCATTATTTGGCGCAGTTGCTGATTTTTGACCAGGGTTGGTAAATCACTAGCCAGTTTCAACATTGATAATAATAAACTTTCGCCCAAGATAACGCGCGAAGACCAAGAGGTAAGCACCATGACAATAGGAGTAGGCGGTTCCAATGCCGCCACAGAATTGGCAAAATTAAACGATGTTTGCCAAGCGATAGCACCGATTACCGTGGCAGAATTTAGCGATAGGATAAAACGCGCCCAAGTATTGATGCAGCGCGAAAACATCGCCGCTATCTACTTAAATGCCGGTACTAATCTGTTCTATTTTAGCGGTACCAAGTGGTCGCCGAGCGAGCGCATGGTCGGCGCCATCTTGCCCGCCGAGGGAGAGCTGGTTTACATTGTGCCATTCTTTGAACAAGGTACCATTTTACAATTTATGACCGTTAAAGGTGAAATAGCTCCCTGGCAGGAGCATCAGAGCCCCTATCAGTTATTTATCGACACACTTTGCCACATGGGTATCACCTCTGGGGTGATTGGTATCGATGAGTCCACCCCCTTTTTCATCAGTAATGGTATTGCACAGATTAGCGACAACTATCAATTTGTCAGCGCGACCCCGATTACTGCGGGCTGTCGGGCAATAAAATCTAGCTCTGAATTAGCCCTAATGCAAAAGGCCAAAGACATCACCTTATGCGTACAACAAGCGGTAGCCAGAATATTATACGAGGGCATCAGCACTACAGAGGTCAAGAACTTTATCGATGCTGCCCACCGCAAGATGGGGGCAGCTAAAGGCTCTTATTTTTGCATCGTCTTGTTTGGCATTGACTCCTCCTTCCCACATGGAGTAAAAGCGCCTAAACCACTCGCCGCTAATGACATGGTATTAATTGATACTGGATGCAGCATTGGCAGCTATATATCAGACATCACCCGCAGTTATGTTTTTGGCCAGCCAAACGCTCGCCAGCGAGAACTCTGGTTAGTCGAAAAAGATGCGCAGCAGGCGGCCTTCGACGCCGCGGTACTCAACAGCCCCTGTGCCAATATTGACATAGCCGCCAGAGATTACCTGGCATCACAGGGCTTGGGGCCTGACTATCAAACTCCAGGCTGCCCTCACCGTACCGGTCATGGCATTGGCCTGGATATCCACGAGTGGCCCTACCTGAACCGCGCCGATCAAACTCTGCTGCGCCCGGGCATGTGTTTTTCCAATGAACCTATGCTAGTGATACCGGATGAATTCGGCATACGCCTAGAAGATCATTTCTATATGAGTGATAGCGGCCCAGTGTGGTTCACCAGCCCCAGTAAATCAATCGACGATCCCTTTGGTTAACCTATCCGGTTAAGGCGAATCTAATGATTCGCCTTAAATCAACATTAACCGTAAAACGATGGGGTTAAAAAGCGCATTTTAGGGGGGGATACTGTATATTTTGCTCAGTTTCTAATCATTGAGACTAGACACAATGTCGAGAATGGATTCTCTATCGATCTGTTTAACATTTAATACTAATATTAATTGGATAAACAAGTCTGCTCCCATTATTCCTCGGTTGATCTTGTTTCTTAGATTGGCACTACTTTGTTTAGTGCCGAGCGCCGCTAATGACTGACTTAGGTCTTCATAGCGGATTTTACGTTTTGACATTTCGGACTTAATTAAGCGGCTTATCAACTCCCTATAGTCAATTACTGGAGGTTTTTGGGTCATGGTTATTATCCTCAATGTCATTAATAAAGTGTTTTTGTAACGTATATATTACAAAAATACAGCATAAATTACAAATAAACGTTATTTTTACTTTACAGATCGTATTAATTATATATTATAAGCTCAATCGCAGCACGTCGAGTATTGCGGTTAAATATTTTAGGAGATGCAAATATGACTTGGGACCTTTCAAATATCGAAAAGTCGCTTTCGCAGCAAGGTCAATGGGTAGTTCATTCAGAAGATGATTGCCTATTTATCACCAACGAAGATGGACTAGATGCTTACGTAGCTGTCAGTGGCGCACAAATAGTGGTTGAATCCATTTTATTTGCCAGCGCTTCCGTTGCTGATGTCACCGGGCTAAATGAGCAAATTTTAAAAACACATCAAGTATTTCCACTGACCACTATTGGTATCACTACCGTGGAAAATGAAGATTATTATATGGCATTTGGGGCACTTTCTTCCCAGTCTAAAGAAGAGAGTATCATCATCGAAGTAGAGACATTATTTGATAATGTCGCCGCTTTCCTAGATGCCTACGAAGATTATTTAAAATAGAGGTAATACCATGAGCGTATGGAAAAGATTAGTAACGGCCGTTAGAGGCGGCGCCAATGAAGCAGCCGAAGCCATTGCCGATAGTCAGGCACTGCGTATCCTCGATCAGGAAATTCGCGAGGCGAAACAAGAATTGCGCAGCTCTGATCACTCGTTGACGCAAATCATGGCGAAGCGTAAGTTGGCACAACAAAAAGTGTCAAGTTTTCAACAGTCAGTGAGCGAATACGAAGCACACGCTAAAGCTGCCAATGAAAAAGGCGATTCGGCGCTAGCGTTAGATTGTGCCCGTAAAGTAGTTGACCTACGTTCGCAGATGGATGCTGAACAACAGTACGTTGATCAGTTCACTAAATCTGAGTCCATACTGCGCACCAACATTAGCCAGGCGAAAAACAATTTACGTCGCATGGAGCAACAAGTGGATATGGTAAAGGCCACTGAATCTGTACAAAAAGCTCAGGCGGCGGTTTCATCACGTCATTTAGGCGCTAACGGTAAAATGAAAACAGCAGCTGAATCTTTAAGCCGCATTCAAGATCGACAAAATCAGCGTCAAGCTGAAATGGAAGCGGCCTCTGAATTAGCAGCGGATGAGTCTGGTAGTGAGTTAGAAAAGCGCTTACAAAGTGCGGGTATCACCGGCAGTAATTCTTCTGCTGATGACGAACTAGCTAGGATTCTTGGAAAATAAAACCTAGATGACTTCTTTTGATAAGATCCGCAAGGTCTTAACTAAATACTTTATCGACATGCGATGGCAGACTATTTTTACTGCCATCGCTCTCTATTTTTTCGCCAGCTGGGTAATTCTCAAACTCTGCGGTGAGACAGGTATCACCGACGGCGCCAATTTCCTCTACTGGATAATGGTCACCGCCTCTACCGTAGGTTATGGCGACTTATCTCCCACCACTACTGCTGGTAAAATCGCCACTGCACTTTTTGTCATCCCCCTGGGATTGAGCATCTTCGGTCTGGTCATTGGACGCATTGCCGTATTTGTCTCTTATCATTGGCGCAAAGGAGTACAAGGCTTGAAGCCCCTCAATTACCAAAATCATATTCTTATCATTGGCTGGAATGGCCCACGAACTCTGCAATTAATTCGGCTATTATTAAAAGAGACTCAACAGGGCAATCCAGAGCAACAAATTGCACTTTGTGTCTCCGCTGCCATCGAAAATCCACTGCCGGATAAAATCGGCTTCGTCCGGGTTGAAAGCTTTACCAATCAACAGGAAATGCAACGCGCTAGCGTGTCTGCTGCCAGCTGTATCATTATCGACAATCCCGAAGATGATATGACCATGACCACCGCGTTGTTTTGCGCACAACAGAACCCCAGCGCCCATACCATTGCCTATTTTAAAGATGAACAGCTGGGCAACTTACTAAAAAGTCACTGCCCGAATATTGAGTGTATGCCCTCTGTTGCGGTTGAAATGCTGGCAAAGTCTGCCATGGACCCAGGTTCGAGCGGCTTACATCAACAGCTGCTCGATTCTAATCAGGGTATGACTCAGTACTCTATCACTTATGATGCAGCACAAAGCAGCGCCTTTGAAGCCTTATTTCATAGTTTCAAACACCAATATCAAGCCACCTTGATTGGCGTATGTGATGCAGGACAAGATAAAATTGAGCTAAATCCCAGCCTCGATAGAGAAGTCAGTCCCCATAGCCGGCTATTTTATATAGCCGCAGAGCGTATTAAACACATAGATTGGCACTAGGAGCACCCCATGTTTAAAAAATGGTTTGGAAAAAAAGAAGAACCTGTGATCAAAGATCTAGCCCCTGAAATTATGGGTTTAAGAATTGGCGGTGCCTTTGAGTTAGATAGTTTAAAACTACGCTTGATAGAACCTGATTTAGTCATTGAAGGCGCTGCGACCACCCATTTGATACAAGCGGTGGGCGTCGTAAAACTTGACGATACCACCACGGTGCTTCGCTACTACACGGATGATGATGCCTTTTTACAAGTGCTGCTCGAGGGCGGTATGACCGAGAACCACATAAGCGATGTTAAACTCTGGTATTTTTACGATACTAAGAGTATCGGTACCGAGCAGCAGTGGAACCAAATCTTAGAGAGTACTGTCAGTCAAAGCGAAATTGAACTTGAGGGTAATAGTTATAGCCCGGTGTGGGAAAATGCCGCTCAGGCACTGGCGGCACCCGTCGCCATGACCGAAAAAACCTACGCCCAAGACGAGACTCACTCAGAGACCGATCAGTTTTGCATGCTCTATGAACGAGAGATAAAAGAAGGTGTTTTTGAGTACGCAATGTTCAGTGCCGAGGAGAAAATTATCGATAATCGCGCCGATCGCTGCCTGGTTAAAACCACTGGTTTTGACTTGCAAGCGGCCGATATTGATATAATTGGCTAACCCTAGGATCGTTGCACTTTATCTAAGCCTTTAAATGGCTTAAACTTCTGCGCAACACCCTAATAATTTACAGGAGTTACACACATGGAAGCCATTCAAGCTTCGCTCGTTGGTCTCATCGACTTTTCCAGCTACTTTGCCGTATCAATTCTTCTCTTACTGACCTTTAAAGTAGTTTACACCTTTATTACTCCACAGGATGAGTGGAAGTTGTTAAAGGAAGAGCAGAACACCGCGGCCGCTATTGGTTTTATGGGTGCCGTGATCGGCTTTTCTCTCGCACTCGCCAGTGCTGCATCAAACTCTGAATCTCTAGTCGACTTTGTAGTGTGGGGTTTGATTGCCTTAATTGCCCAGACCATTGCCTTTGCCATCGTGCGCTTTATTTTCATGCCTAAGATTGTGCAACGGATCAATGATAACGAAGTCTCCGCGGGAATCGTATTGGGCGGAACGTCAATTGCCGTCGGTTTATTAAACGCCGCCTGCATGACCTACTAGGAGCTGATCATGAAAAGGACGCAGAATATAGACCTAGGGGCAATGCGTAAAGCACCCAAGCTATTCGCCTTTAAGCCCTTAGCACTCGCTGTTACAGCGGGTACTTTAATCGGTTGTAGCGATGACTCCGAGCAGGCGAAAATTTACACTAGTGCCGATGAATGTGCTGTCAACAACCCCGATCAAGTTGAACAATGTCAACTGGCCTATAAAGAGGCGGTCGATGAGGCGGTTAAAAGTGGCCCCAAATACAGCAACATAGATGCTTGTGTCGAAGATTTTGGACGACAAAATTGTGCCTCTTATACCAGCTCGAACAATCAGAGCTTCTTTATGCCGCTCATGGCTGGTTATATGCTCAGTTCAATGATCAATGGTGGCTTTCGCTCTGCGCCGCTGTATACCTCATATTCTAGATACTCCCCCACCTATGGAAAATGGTCTTCTACAGATGGTAATTTATTCGGCAGCACCCGCAACCGCAATGTACGCGTCAGTAATAAAGCCTTCAATCCCAAACCTGCAATTAAACGCACTATGTCCCGCGGTGGTTTCGGCTCGACAATTTCGGCTAAATCCAGATTTTCTGGCAAGACATCACGCAGCAGTTGGGGCGGTTAATGTTTAGGTCGATCATTAAAGAGCGCCCACACTGGCGCGAGAGTGCCAGCGAATACGGTTTTAGCTTTCACACTATGCACGGTGAAGCCTATTGGGATGAAAGCGCCTACTATCAGTTTTCGCTGCAGCAAATTGAGCGCGATATAGAAACGCCCACCCAAGAGCTACATCAAATGTGCCTTGCTGTGGTGGCAAAAGTGGTTGATGATCAACAACTGTTGGAAAAATTTCAGATCCCCCGTCAACACTGGGATTACATTCGCAATTCTTGGCATGCACAAGAACCATCACTCTATTCAAGAATGGACCTAGTCTATGGTGGCAGCGGGCATGCAAAACTCTACGAAAACAACGCAGATACGCCCACCAGTCTCTATGAGACTGGCTTTTGGCAGTGGTTGTGGCTGCAAGATCAAGTCAACGCTGGCAAACTCAGCCGCAAGTCCGATCAATATAACTCGCTGCAAGAAAAGTTAATCAATCGCTTTAGGGTCATAAAACAGCAACACCCCGCTGAGACCTTATATTTTTCCTGCTGCAAAGATACCGACGAAGATCGAGGCACCGTGCAATACCTCGAAGACTGTGCGGTCGCTGCGGGCATCACCTGTAAGTTTGTGTTTATCGAAGACATCGGATTATCTGCCGATAACTGCTTTACCGACTTGGATAATTTGGCCATTACTTGGATGTTCAAACTCTACCCCTGGGAATTTATGCTGCGCGAAGAGTTTGGCGATAATTTGGCCCAGAGCGAAGTTTCTTGGATAGAACCCCCCTGGAAAGCAGTGCTATCGAATAAGGCGCTGTTACCTATGTTGTGGAAGATGTTTCCCAATCATCCCAATTTGCTGCCAACTTTTTTTGAAGACGAATTGAAAAACAGCCAGTTAATCAACTACGTCAAAAAGCCTATTTTTGCCCGCGAAGGCGCCAATATCAGCATCCATTTAGCCGGTAAAGAAGTCTATTCGTCGCCTGGGCCCTATGGTGATGAAGGCTATATCTACCAAGCCTATTCGCCACTGCCAGCCTTCGGCGACAACTTCACCTTAATAGGCTCATGGCTGGTCGATGGCCAACCAGCGGGCATTTCAGTGCGCGAGGACAAGAACAAAGTCACCCAAGATATGTCCCGCTATCTGCCCCATATTATTTTATAATTATCGAGAAAAACATGGCTAAACAAGCAGAAAAAATGTCTTTTAAACAACAATTTAATCTGATTTTAGTATTGTCCTTAGTCATAGCAGCCGTTGAAGTCATCAATCTGTTAACCGGGCGGATGCTCAATCAATACGGCCTTATTCCCCGCGATAGCGCCGGCTTGATAGGCGTGTTAACCGCCCCACTACTGCACGGCAGCATCTGGCACTTTTTATCCAATATCATCCCCTTCGCCCTGTTTAGTTTTTTACTGTTGCAGCACGGCACTCGTCGCTACATCGAAGTCACCATCATCTGCACCGTACTCAGCGGTTTGTTAGTCTGGCTTTTCGCCCGCAATGCGGTACACGTCGGTGCCAGTGGACTCATCTACGGTTATTTCGGCTATTTAGTACTGGCCGGTTTCCTCTCCAAAAAGATTAAATTAATCTTAATATCGCTGTTTGTCGGTATCGCCTACGGCACCTTGATTTTTGGCATATTACCGGTCAGAGGCTACATTTCCTGGGAGAGCCACCTGTTTGGTTTAATCGTAGGTTTAGGCTGCGCCTATACGATGCATAAGAAATAGGCTCGGTGGTCAGAAGATTTCATGCCCTTGGACGTCTTAAAATATCTTTTAAGCATTGAAGTCACCGCTAACCACCATTTTAACGGATCTGATAATAGGCACTTTGTGAAGCCAAAATATCTCTATAAAATGAAGGGCTTAGCAAATTCAGTAATGGTCAAACTCTGCTAACCTTTGGTATCGCCGTGCCAGCAATCTGCTCTAGGTTAAATTTATCAGCTTAGAGCTTGGTCGGTGTAGTTACATCGGTCCTCAGTCAGACTGATAAATACACACTGAGTGTTCCAAAGGCCAATTAATCTCTCGCGGATCCAGCTCCATTTTAGCTGAAAAAGCAGTGGCTATTATAGCCACCAGCCGTGCTGGATTATTTGGCAATTAATCATCAAGCGATGTTTCACTCATCCATAGCTACGCCCTTGAAAAAATGCGCCTAGCACCGCGTAAACAAAAATCGGCTTACCAGTGTATAGAGAAACTCATCGTGCCTTTTGCTGTTTTATCTTTGCAAATCAAAAACACTGCCGCTAATCTAGCACTTGGTATGTCAACCAGATACCTCAAAACAATAACCAGACCCACCCAACCGATTATTTATTTAAGGTAAAACATGAGCGCCTTGATATCCATCACTGGACTAACTAAGAAATATGCTAAAGACACGGTACTCGATGATGTCTCGTTAACCGTCAGCGCAGGTCAGATCTTTGGTCTACTGGGCCCTAATGGTGCCGGTAAAACCACCTGTTTGCAGGCTCTATTAGGTTTAACCAGCTATCGGGGGGATATCGATGTGCTGGGTTACAACCCGGCCAAGGATAGAGTCAAGATGCTCAGTGAAGTCGCTTATATTGCCGACGTTGCCATCTTGCCAAAGTGGATGAAGGTACAGCAAACCATCGCTTATATGGCGGCAGTACACCCTAAATTTAATCGGGCTAAAGCCTTAGCTTTTCTGGCGAAAACAAATATCGGCTTAAACACTAAAATAAAAAACCTCTCTAAAGGCATGATCACCCAAGTGCATCTGGCATTAATACTCGCAGTAGATGCCAAAGTATTAGTCTTAGACGAGCCTACTTTAGGCCTAGACTTACTCACCAGACGCCAGTTCTATGATCACTTACTTGAAGATTTTTACCGATCTGATAAGTGCATTTTAATAACGACGCATCAAATAGAAGAAATTGAACACATACTGACCGACATCGCTTTTATTCAAGAGGGAAAATTAGTGATGACAGCCAGCTTAAAACAGCTACAGCAACGTTTTAGCTGTTTAAGTGTCACAGCGGAGCAAAAGCAGGCAGCACTAGAACTTAAGCCTTTGTATACACATAGCCAAATGGGTTTGACCAGTATGATTTTTGATAGTGCAGATCACAGCCAACTCAGTGAATTGGGCACAGTGTCGACACCCACCCTCGCTGAAATATTTATCGCCAGCGTATCGGGCTCGCAGCCAACCGCCAGTAGTGATGCAATCCATAACCCAGGGGGTTCATTATGATCAATCAAATTATGATGGGCTTTAAAAAAGAGTACTGGGAGTATCACGGCAGTTTTGTTAAATTACCGTTGATCCTAATGGCTGGTATTTTATTGCTGCCCCTGCTCGCTATTATCAGCAATGGCAGCTTAGATATTTTCATTTACCAAGACTTACAAACATCCACGCAACAAGAGCTAGCGCTCAGTATCAGCACGGTTATGCCCAGTACTCTAATGGCATTTTTTGGCAGTTTTTCGCTCTTAGTGCAGTTTTATTACCTACTCAATTGCCTGTTTGATGAAAAGCGCGATTTATCGGTGATGTTCTGGCGCTCTCTTCCGGTGAGTGACTTAAGCACAGTCCTCACCAAATTGCTCACTGGCGCGGTGATTATTCCCAGTCTGTTTTTAATCGCGGCAGCGCTGCTATATTTTTGTCTGAGCGTACTAGGCGCCATGATACTGTTTATAGGTTATGATTTATCGTTATTCGGCTATGTTTTTTCCGCGCAGACAGCGTCCTCTTTTGCCACTAATTGGCTGGGTATTTTAAGCAATAGCTTGTGGCTACTACCTTTATATAGCTGGTTAATGCTCGCCTCAATCATCGCCAAAAAATCACCTTTGCTCTGGGCCATAGTGCCGGTAATCGCCGCGCTGTTATTTGAATCGATTTTGGTTAGCTGGTTTAACTGGCCACAGCACTTTATCTACGCTGTTCTGCATGACTATTTCTGGCCGCAACAGAGCCCGACCCTGACGCTGGATGCACTGACTAACATAACCAAACATAAGCCAATTAACCTAGTGAGCCTCATCGTTAGCGCGCTACTATTATCTGCCACTTATCACTTGAGGAGGCGCGCTCAGTGATAATTGAGTCTACAAAGTTAGTAGCTTCTAACCGCTTTATCGATAATTGTGAAAGCTGAGAAAACTCGGCTAAATTTGCCAAAATTAGCAATTTTAGCAGGCAAAAAGACTGCTAACTGACCATTGAAAACGACAAATATAGTAAAACATCTAAATTAACGGTAGATTAGCCTGCTTGAATCGAGCTTCTCGCCAATATTCAGACACCCCTTTAACAATCTACGCTTTACATTATCACCTTTCAATTCATTGCGTTAAATGCTAATAAGGGTACTGAAAATCACACTAAGTCGCTTTCGAGCAAAAAAAGCAGGTAACAATGCAAAGCACAGCACAACCGAAAATGTTAAGTGAAGGCAATGATTTCTGTATCAGTAATACTCGCTGGCAGGCGCATTTATCCCTCTATCTCTGTCTAACAAAGCGTGGGTCAGTTTTAAAAAACACCTCTCACCAAGGCCCTTTATACGTGCAAAAAGCTTTTTATCCAGAGGGCAGAGAGCTTGCGCACTTGTACATATTGCACCCTCCCGGTGGCTTAGTATCCGGAGATAAATTACTGATCAAGGTGCTGGCGGATGAAGGTGTAAAAGTATTATTGACCACCCCCGGAGCGGGTCGCGTCTACCGTGCTCGTGCCGATCAGCTACTTCAGCAACAAATTGTCACGCTAGAGGCCATGCCCAACGCCTGTATTGAATGGTTGCCCCTTGAGACTATTCTCTACCCCGGCGCCAATACCCGCTTAGACACCCACGTAAAGTTGGCGCGCGGGGCGAGTTTCATCGGTTGGGATATCTGCACTTTTGGTTTGCCCGCCTGCGGCCAAACCTTTTCAAGTGGCAGTTTAACCCAGTGTTTACAGATAGAAATAGAGGGTACTGTTGCCCTGCGTGAACGCTTGGTACTCAATGATAAGAATAGATTTATATTAAGCGCCAAAGCTGGCCTGGATAATCGACCAGTGAATGCCCTGCTAGTTGCCGGCCCGTTTAACCGGGATACAGACCAGCATGAGCTGTTGGCAGAGTTGCAACAGTGCTGCGTAAACCACCTTGCTTCTGAGGTAGACAACCTGGCAATTGAAAATGCACTGAGCAGCGTCACCTTGAACGGTGAATTTATTCAAGTTCGCTATTTAGGACACTGCTCAGAGCAGTCGCGCACTTTATTTATCCAGTGCTGGGCCATTATTCGCCCCGCATTACTGGGCAGGCCCGCTTGCCCTCCGCGTATTTGGGCCACCTAATTTAAAACACAAGAGGTTTACATGGATCTGCTACCCAGAGAAAAAGACAAACTGCTGTTGTTCACCGCCGCACTGCTCGCCGAGAGACGCCTATTGCGGGGGGTTAAACTTAACTACCCTGAGGCAATGGCCTATATTTCCATGGAAATTGTTGAAGGGGCTCGCGATGGTAAAAGTGTCGCTGAGCTAATGAGCTACGGAAAAACTCTGCTCAGCGCCGATCAGGTCATGGAGAGCGTGCCCGATATGATCAGTGACGTGCAAGTTGAGGCAACTTTCCCCGATGGCACTAAGTTAGTCACAGTGCACAATCCTATTAGCTGAAAGAACAGGAGTAGAAAATGATTCCAGGTGAAATCCAAGTCGCCGCCGGTGATATTACGCTCAATGCCGGACGCAAAACTCTCAAGCTACGGGTTGAAAACACCGGTGATCGACCTATCCAAGTGGGCTCTCACTACCATTTTTACGAAACCAACCCGGCCTTAAAATTCGACCGTGAGCCATCTTTGGGTTATCGCTTAAACATCGCCTCGGGCACCGCTATCCGCTTTGAACCCGGCCAGGGGCGCAGTATCGAATTGGTTGAATACGCGGGCACTAAAACTATTTATGGCTTTAGGGGACAAGTGATGGGCACTGTGGCAGAACATCGCAAGGGAGAGACCCAATGAGCAGCATCGATAGAGCGAGTTACGCGCAAATGTTTGGCCCCACCACCGGTGACAGAGTGCGCTTAGGGGATACCGAACTGTGGATAGAAGTAGAAAAAGATTACTGCCAGTACGGCGATGAAGTCAAATTTGGGGGTGGCAAAGTTATCCGCGACGGTATGGGACAATCCCAGCACTGCAACGATGTGGCTGTAGATACGGTTATCACCAACGCACTTATTTTAGATTATTGGGGCATCGTCAAAGCCGATGTCGGCATCGTCGACGGCCATATTAAAGCCATTGGCCGCGCCGGCAATCCAGACATACAAGACGGCATCGATATCATCATCGGCCCGGGCACAGAAGTAATCGCCGGCGAGGGATCAATCCTCACCGCGGGCGGCATCGATGCACATATACACTTTATCTGCCCACAGCAGATAGATGAAGCGCTAATGTCGGGGATTACCACCATGATCGGGGGCGGTACTGGCCCTGCTACCGGCACCAAGGCCACCACTTGTACACCTGGACCGTGGAACATCGGTAAGATGTTACAGGCCACCGATAGCATGCCAATGAATTTAGGCTTTTTAGGCAAGGGTAATGGCAGCTTGCCAGAGGCATTAGCCGAGCAATTAGAAGCGGGAGCTTGTGGCTTAAAACTGCACGAAGATTGGGGCACCACCCCCGCCTCCATCAATAACTGTTTATCAGTGGCCGAAAAGTACGATGTACAAGTGGCGATACACACCGATACCTTAAATGAATCCGGTTTTGTCGATGATACTATCGGCGCCTTTAAAGATCGGGTGATTCACACCTACCACACTGAAGGCGCAGGCGGTGGTCACGCACCGGACATCATCAAGGCCTGTGCCTATCCCAATGTGCTGCCCTCCTCCACCAACCCAACACGCCCCTATACTCACAATACCGTGGATGAGCATCTTGACATGTTGATGGTCTGCCATCATCTGGACAGTAACATCCCCGAGGATGTCGCCTTTGCCGACTCGCGCATTCGCAAAGAAACCATCGCCGCTGAAGACATACTGCACGATCGCGGTGCCTTTAGCATGATCTCCTCAGACTCTCAGGCAATGGGTCGGGTCGGTGAAGTGATCACCAGAACGTGGCAGAGCGCGCACAAAATGAAAGTGCAAATGGGCCTACTCAAAGAGGATTTAGAGCGCGGCTGCGATAACTTTAGAGTCAAGCGGTACATCGCCAAATACACCATCAACCCGGCGATCACCCACGGAATTAGTGAGCAGGTAGGCTCCATAGAAGTCGGTAAACTTGCCGATTTAGTCCTGTGGAAACCGGCCTTCTTTGGCGTAAAACCAGAACTTATCATTAAGGGCGGCATGATAGCGGCGGCAAAAATGGGCGATCCCAATGCTTCAATCCCCACCCCTCAGCCCGTTCACTATCGCCCGATGTTTGGATCATTGGGACTGGCGCCAGCCAACACTTGTATAACCTTTGTTGCACAGGCCGCACTGGACAATAATATCGCTGAAAAACTGGGTCTAAGCCGCACCTTAGTCGCCTGTAAGAATACTCGCAATATCGGTAAAAAGGACATGAAGCTAAACGACTGGCTACCGGATATCAGCGTCGATCCACAGACTTATGAAGTGCGTGCCGATGGCGAATTGCTCAATTGCGAGCCCGCCAAAGTATTACCCTTAGCCCAGCTTTACAATCTTTTTTAGGAGCCTGCCATGTTAGAAGTTCACCAGCGACTGGGTGTAGAGCACCAGGGCGCTGTCGATGCCACAGTGGTATTAGATCACGAGCAGCGCATGCGCGGCCGATTATTACTGCGCAGTGAAAACGACGAGGAGATCAGGCTGTTTTTGCAGCGCGGCAAGCCGCTCATCGTCGGCGAGTACCTGCAGGCAACCTGCGGCAAAATCATTCAGGTAAAAGGCGCAAGCGAGGCCGTGGCAATCGCCCGGTGTGACGATTGGCCGACCTTTGCCCGCGCCTGTTATCACTTGGGTAACCGGCACGTTAAAATATCGGTCGGAGATCGCCAGTTGCAAATTAAACCCGATCACGTGCTCGAGGAAATGCTGTTATTGATGGGTCTCAAAATAGAATACCAGCAGCAGGTATTCAACCCAGAATCCGGGGCGTATAAACATGCACACTAACCTTGGTACGCGGAACAAAGATGTCAATAACTAGCGCAGATACGGCTCTGTTGCGCCTAATGCAGCTCAGTAGCGTCAGTTTGCCAGTGGGCGGCTACGCTTTTTCGCAGGGGCTAGAATACGCCATTGAAGAAGACTGGCTCAGTAATGAAGAGCAAGTCCAGCAGTGGCTGGCCACGCAAATCACTCAAGGCCTCGCCCAACTGGATCTGCCCATCTTGCGCCTGGCTATGCAGGCGTTAACTAGGTGCGATGAAAATGCGCTGCCAACCCTCAATCAATTGATTTTGGCCAACCGAGAGAGCAGTGAATTACGCCTGTCGGACAGCGCGATGGGCGAGGCGTTAACCCGAGTCTTGCGCCAGCAACAAATCCCGGTCATTTTTCAGAAAAAGACCGAAGTCAGTTTTGTATTGATGTTTGCGATAGCAGCCCATCACTGGAAAATTGAGTATCACCACGCCGCTCTCGGGTTTAGTTGGTCGTGGTTAGAAAATCAAGTCGCCGCGGCGACCAAACTGGTACCTCTGGGACAGAGCCAAGCGCAGCGTTTATTAGGCAATTTACAAGCTTTGTTAATCGACGCCGTGACTGACGCCGAAACCATTGAAGCCGAGCAAATCGGCGCGGCTCTGCCGGCTCTGGCGATTGCCAGTGCGTTACATGAGACCCAATATACCCGAATTTTTCGCTCATAATATTTAAGCTATAAGGAATTTTACATGCTAGAAATCAAACAAACGCTGCGTATTGGTGTCGGTGGCCCGGTGGGCTCTGGCAAAACAGCACTACTGCGCTCACTGTGCATTGCCCTGCGTGATCACTATGATATCGCTGTGGTTACCAACGATATCTATACCCAGGAAGATGCTAAATTTCTCACCGAGCATCAAGCCCTCAGTGCCGACCGTATCATAGGTGTAGAAACCGGTGGCTGCCCGCACACCGCCATCCGCGAAGATGCCTCGATGAATTTAGCGGCCATCGACCAGTTGATTGATCGCCACGGTGAGCTCGACATTATCTTTATCGAGAGTGGTGGCGACAACCTCAGTGCCACATTTAGCCCAGAGCTATCTGATTTAACCTTGTATGTGATCGATGTCTCCGCAGGGGACAAAATCCCGCGCAAGGGTGGCCCAGGGATCACTAAATCTGACTTATTGATCATCAATAAAACCGATTTAGCCCCCTATGTTGGCGCGTCGCTTGAGGTGATGGCAGTCGATGCGAAACGCATGCGCGGCCAGCGCCCTTTTGTCTTCTCTAACTTAAAGAAAGCCCAGGGGGTTAATGAAATTATCGATTTTATCATCTCCCAGGGTATGCTGGCCCCACAAGAGATTGCCAAGGCGGTAGCCGTCGTCTAATTTATCTAAAGACCTTTAGCAGAGATAGCTTAGGGAGGCTTAGGCTATCTCTGCGTTAAAAGCGTTTTATCAAGCCGACCCCGATGGTTTTGTAGCCGTTACCAATAGCCCACAAAAGCAATTATACCCGGTGAAATAAGGGTAAGATCGTCAACCTTTTACCGGCACCCTAAAAAAATCTGCATGATTTGAGTAGTGCTATCGGCCTCGTGCAAAATATAAACAGCCTTAGCCGCAAAATATTTCCCACTAAGGCGCACAATCCCTATATAATGTGCGCCTTTTATTTAAGAGTAACAGGGCGCGTACAATCGCCGCCTATTAACGTTACTAAACCGAGATATCCCTATGAAATTTTCAGCCCTAGATTTAAACCCAAAGTTACAGCAGGCAATAGAGGCTTGTGGATACTCGGAAATGACCCCTATTCAGCAAAAGGCCATCATCCCCGCCAGACGTGGCAAAGACCTGCTGGCAACCGCGCAGACCGGCACCGGAAAAACCGCCGCTTTTTCCCTACCCATACTGCAACAGATTTGCGATCAGCCAAAAGAAATAGCATCAGGTTACTGTCGCGCGATTATTTTGACGCCCACCCGAGAACTGGCTGAGCAGTTAAGCGAAACCATCAACCGCTACGCGCAATTTATGGATTTGAAAATCAACGCCATCTATGGCGGTGTCAATATGGATTCGCAAAAGAAGAAACTCAAGCGCGGCGTGGATATCCTCATCGCCACCCCAGGGCGACTACTCGAGCACTTGGTGCAATGCAACATTAACTTGTCACACGCTGAGTTTGTGGTCCTCGACGAGGCCGATCGCATGTTGGACATGGGTTTTATTACCGATGTAGCCACCATTTTGCGGCACACCCCAGACAAACGCCAAACCATGTTGTTTTCTGCCACTATTTCACCGGAAGTACAGCGTTTATCGAAGTCGATCTTAACGCGTCAAGTCGAGATACGCGCCGCTAAATTAAATGTCGCAGCAGACACGGTAGAACATGTACTCTACCCCGTTGAAGAGCGCCGCAAAGCGGATCTATTTGCCGAGTTAATTCATAAATTCAATTGGTTTCAAGTACTGGTTTTTACCAGCACCAAAGCCCAGGCCGATGCGCTCATGCGCAAGCTGAAAAATACCGGTGTCACTACCGCCTTGTGCCACGGTGATAAAACTCAGGGCACACGTCGCCGCGCACTGGCCGATTTTAAATCGGCAAAAGTGCAAGTATTGATTGCCACTGAAGTAGCAGCGCGGGGGATTGATATTCCAGGCTTAGAATATGTAGTCAACTACAACCTGCCCTACCTCGCTGAAGATTACGTGCATCGTATTGGCCGCACCGGCCGAGCGGGTAATAAGGGGTATGCCATCTCTTTCGTCTCTCGTGAAGAGGAGCGCGCAGTCAACAATATTGAGCGCCTAATCGGCAGCACCATAAAGCGCATCCACATGCCGGGTTATGATGTTAGCAACCGTGAAACTCTGCGTAAAAACATCGCCAAGGGCCGCAAAAAAACACCGAGCAATAAAGCCACCCATACTAAAATTTCACGTGCGGCAAAAATCCCGGGTAAAGCACGCTCAAAAAAGTAAGCAATTGATAGATCCTGCCTATCTACAGCAGATAGGCATTTACCGCTACGTTAACGGCAAGTGCACCAATATTTAATACGTTTTTTTAATATTGGTGCATCGCTTGCACTCACCTGAAATTGTTGCAGATACTTCAGACTGCGCTATTAGACAGAACGTCAACACCGCACCACGTTTTGTGGGTATTTTCAGGCAGCTAGTGAATGTTTGAAAGCTTATTAGCACTAGCGATTTGGCTCTGCTCGCCGGCCTATTTTTTGCAGGGCGGCTTTGCCCTACCTTTAAGCAGCGCTTCAATATCAACCCCATTAATCACCAATCCCTTAATAATACAGTGACTGAAGGTAGCGTTGGTCAAGTTAACTGCGCTGAACAGACTATTGGTTAAATCCACATCTTCAAAGTGAATAGGGTCAACGTTGTTCTCACTGACTTGATCACTATTACAAGTGCCAATGTGGGTAAATTTAGCCCCGCTAAGGTTCACCAGATTAAACACCGAGCGACTAAAATTAACATCGTGAAAAGTGCTATGCGAGAAGTTAATGTTGGTGAAATGGTTCTCAGATAAATTCACATTGTTAAAGCTAGACTTAAACAAGTTAACATCATCAAAGCTAGATTTAGGCATTGAGCATTGATAGGCAATGTGTTGACCGCTATAAATTGTGGATTTCATAATATCCCCACTCTTAAGATTAACTTAATAGGTACAAGTGTTACGCGTTATGCCATTTCTCTATGTCACCTTAGCAACATTGTATATTTTTTGCTCAGCTTTTTATAACGACCTGGTTAAACGTTTAAACCAACTTAACGGCGGGGCGAAAAATACGTGCCCAGATTCTGCACGACTGATATTTAAAATAGCATCACTGTGGCCGTGTGGATCAATATCACACATGCTTGCCAACATTAAGTCAAAACTGTCTGACTTAGCCGCGTAACTGGCAAACATTAGCCCCTGACTAGCTTGAGTGGCAAAAGGTAAACTCTGTCTGAGTATTTCAATATTTTGCCGCTCTTTATTTTTCACTACCGCACGCGAAGTATGGGCCCTGCTACTTTTATCACTACTTGGAAATTCAATGTT
Organism: Oceanospirillaceae bacterium; assembly: GCA_013215445.1. Taxonomy (GTDB): domain Bacteria; phylum Pseudomonadota; class Gammaproteobacteria; order Pseudomonadales; family Balneatricaceae; genus Rs1. Next base: position 13,908 of record JABSRA010000018.1, on the reverse strand, counting down.
GTCAGCTTTACTACGCCCGTAACTCTCCTCTTGCTCAGTGGTGCTCAACTGTTGCCAACGTGCTAAATCATGGACATATTTTTGAATATGAACATAACTGCCGCCATTAAAATCGCGATCATCGCTAATCAGTGCCACCGCTTTGCGGTGTTCACCCTCAGGATTTTCGGTACCATCGACGAAGCCGGTTAAATCTCTACTGTCTAGATAACAAAAACCATGCACCATCTCGTCTATGGTTAACAGTGGTAACAGTTCAGCAAATAAAATTTGCGATAAATGATGGTTGAGGTCGTGACGATTTGAACGAATATGCAGTAATAAATCTGCATCGGTGGCGGGCATGCTTAGATTTTTATTGGCAATAGCTTTGAAAGGCTGCAAGTTAGGGGGCTTAGGTAATATTTCTAGATAGTCCCAGAGTTTGCTACTCAAGCCAACATTGAGGTGTAACTGCGCATCTGGGTAAATAGCCTGCTGACTTTTTAACCGTTCAGGTAACCCGGCGATAATGCCTAATAGCTTAGTTTTAGCGGCTGCTAGCGACTGTTGGGAATCAATCGGGCTCGCCCTGTTTAAGGTAATAAATAGCGCATGAGAGCTGGCACTGGCCACGATTCCCGGTTGATAATCAGCTTCTATTCCATCCATGGATCATTCCTATTTTAATATAAGTGCCAAAAATTAATGAATCAACAGCGAACTCTGATCAGCGCAATAGCGTCAATTTATGTCCGCTTTTTATGGCTGATTAGTGGCGATTGGACGCAGCGAATCGCGAATCCACTCACTCCAAGAGCCCACATAGAGTTTACTGGGATTGAACCCCGCATAACACATTGCCAATATATTATGACAAGCGGTCACTCCTGAGCCACACATATGCACGGTACTATCGTCGGCGAGCGACTCGAGCTCTACTTTTAATACGCCCTGGGCTTTAAATACCCCCTGATCTGTTAAATTCAAACTAAAAGGTCTGTTTAATGCACCGGGAACATGACCGGCCACTGGATCAATCGGCTCTACTTCTCCATTGAATCTTGGGGCCGCCCTGGCATCCACTAATTGATAACTACCACTGCATAGCTGGTCGGTAGTGCGTACTTCAAACGCTGAGCGATGACGGATAAAATGTGCTGTAGGGGCGCTATAGCTCTGGCTAGATAATGGGAAATCTAATGCTTGCCAGGCTTGAATACCCCCATCTAAGAGCGCGACATTAGTATGTCCAAGCCACTGCAGCAACCACCAGGCCCGCGCCGCCATAGCGCCTGACATATTATCGTAGACGACCACTTGAGTATCTTCAGCAATACCCGCTTCAGAAAAAATTTGGCACAACGCCGCTATGTTAGGCAGTGGATGCCTGCCACTACTGGTGGTTATTTCACCGGATAATTGCAGGTTAAGATTGAGATATTGCGCATCTTCGATATGACCTCGATGATACAACTGCTCTCCCTTGGTGGCATCCGCTAAATCAAAGCGACAATCGATGATAATCCAACTGTCGCGGTTATAGTTATCTTGTAACGCCGCTGCGCTAATAATGGTGTTATACATATGACCTCTCCACTGCTTGCAAAACCACTGCCAATACTCACTGTAAGCTATTATGCACTGAATTTTGCCAATTCTTCTTTTAAAATACTCAACTCATTTTCTGCTCTATCTTTAGCTTTTGCTTTCAGTGTGGCAAGTTTTGCGGTTTTTTCTTCGAGTAACTGGGCAGCTGCAAGGTTGGGCTCGTCACTATTGGCCACCGCGTCAAGCGCTGCTTTTAACTGCATTAAAATGCCGCGCCGTCTGCCCTGCTCCGCCCTGGCGATATCTTCAGCGCTCTTTTCTTTTTTGACCTTCTTAAGCTGTTCGACGGGCACAAACGGCAGCGGGCGAATCCCCGCGGCAATGCGAATTTTATCCATCAATGGCACCGTTTTAGCACGCGCCTTTTCAGCTCCTTTCAATAACACAGACTCGACGAAGGGCAAGTCATTCATCAGCCGGTTGTATTCATTGCGCGGCGCGGCCAGTTTTTCATCTAAGAACTCAAACAACTCTTTCTTAGCGTCACCCCAACCGATACCGTTTAAATATTGTTCACGCATTTGCATTGTTTCTGCCTCATTGGCAAAGCAGTTGTACAGTTGAAAAACCGTGCTTGAATCAGGATCTTTAGGCTCTCCAGGCTGCTTAGAGTCAGTGTCTATCTGCTTTATCAACTTATATAACTGCTGGCTAGAGCAAAACAGCGGTAGGGTATTATCATAGCTCTTTGACATCTTGCGGCCATCGAGGCCCGGAATTAATTTCGTCTCTTCATCCACTTGCGCCGTCGGTAAATTAAACAGTTCTGTATAAGTACTGTTAAAGCGACCGGCGATATCACGGGTCATTTCAATATGTTGAATCTGATCTTTACCGACCGGGACGATATCGGCATTAAACATTAAAATATCGGCAGCCATCAGGATTGGATAACTAAACAAACCCATGCTAATGCCGTCATCCAACTCGGTTTTACCTGACGCCTGATTGGCATCCACTGAGGCCTTATAAGCATGCGATCGATTCATCAATCCCTTTGAGGTCATACAAGTTAATATCCAAGACAACTCGGGAATTTCAGGGATATCACTCTGGCGGTAAAAGGTGGCTTTGTCGGTATCTAAACCCATTGCCAACCAAGTGGCGGCAATTTCACGGGAGGATCTAGCCACCCGCTCTGGATCATGGCACTTAACTAGTGCATGGTAATCCGCCAAGAAAAAATAACTCTCAAAGCCAGGTTGTTCGCTGGCGGTAATGGCTGGTTTAATCGCCCCTAAATAATTACCTATATGGGGTGTACCTGTGGTGGTGATACCGGTTAAAACTGTTTTCTTAGACATGTAAATTCCTTAGTGACTCAAAGCATTAAGTCAGATTCAATCAATCCCAACATCATACACTAGCAATGTTGGGACAAATAGCACGCGGATCTTAATTAGCCGCAAAAAATCTTTAAACCGCCCGCTACTAATGGTAAAAAGAGCACTGAATTTATCAAGGGCGCTTAAAATGCAAATTGTTATCTCTCCGGCCAAAACCTTAGATTTTGAAACCGCACCTAACACCCAAATCCACTCGGATGCGCAATTTTTAGATCGATCGCAATTATTGATTAATAACTTGAGCAAGAAGTCGGTACAAGATGTGGCGGTACTGATGAAACTCAGTGATAAACTGGCCGCGCTAAACGTAGCCAGATTTGGCTCTTGGTTACCGCCTTTCGACCTAGACAATGCCAAGCAGGCACTCCTCGCATTTAAAGGCGATGTTTACACCGGGATAGATGCACAGAGCCTCGATGAAGCAGACTTTGTCTTTATTCAACAGCACTTGCGGATCCTCTCTGGATTGTACGGCCTATTAAAACCCCTAGATTTAATCCAGCCCTACCGCTTGGAAATGGGCACCAAATTAAAGCTGCGTAACAAAGAGAATTTATACCAGTTTTGGGGCACTAGCCTCACCGAGCAGCTCAATAAAAACACCCTGCAAAATACCGGTCAAGAAGCCTGTTTAATTAATTTGGCCTCCAATGAATACTTTAAAGCGGTTCAGCCGAAACAACTTAAAGCCCGCCTGATCACCCCTATTTTTAAAGATCAGAAAAATGGTCAGTATAAAATCATCAGCTTCTACGCCAAAAAAGCCCGCGGCATGATGGTGCGCTACATTATCGATAATCGTGTCAGCAACTCCGAGCAACTCAAAGATTTTGACTACGCCGGTTATTATTACAGTGCCGAGCAATCAACCGCTAATAACTGGGTATTTCTGCGCGAAGAGCAAAGCTAGCAATTGGCGATTAGAGGCGCCCATCCCAATCTCTGCTCTGCTAAACAGCAGAGTAGTTTTCCACCTGCGTAGTATCATTAGAGTGAAACAAAACAGCTAAACTGCTGCCTTTGATACAGCGTAAGCTGCTGCCCCTGCACTAGGGGCACGCACATTAGGTGATTCCATAAAGACCACGCCGGGATTATTCACTGTTTTAAATAGGGCATAGCTGGCTTGAGCTAGATCCAATGTGGCGACAAATTTACCGCCAGGGTTGCATCCCAGTCACCATTTTCATCACTACCGCCTCTTTTTCATCGAGTAACGGCGCACCAGCCAAGCCAATACCACGGCTGCACCACTGACAATAGCGATTTTTACGGTCAACTCTGGCCCGCCTTTGGTGCTGTTAATTTTGCTTGTTTAAGCTCCCATTGTTCAAGCTCCCATTGTTCAAGATCGCGCAGTTGCGATGCTGTTAAACCCTGTCAGGCAGCCAATTTATCGGCATATTCAGGGGCTTTTAAGCTTGCCTCCCCGACCTTCGCCGATCTATAGGCACACTTTAAATTTGCGGCAAAGCTTCGACGGTGACCGCTCGCGTAGCAACCCCAAGCAAAGCCCTTGGCGTCCCAGACTATCTGGGGCTTTAGGCTAATTTTTCTTTATCTGTTTAAGTGCTTATGTTCTTATGCCATTGATTAATTTTAGCAAAAGCAGGAGATCTCACTTGCCAGAAAAAGATAAACCTATTTCAGATCATGCCATGGATCTGGAGAATATCATTGCCAACCGCTTTAATCGGTTATTGTGGCGTATCTCCAATTATGGTGAGCGGAGCGACTTGGCAGAGCCTAAAATCTCCCTGATCGAGTGGCGCATCATAGCGCAGCTGGGAAAGCTTGGCCGAATGCCGATTGGCGAGCTGTCCAAACTTAGCGGCATAGGTCCAACGGTTGGCTCGCGGACGATTAAATCCCTAAAAAACAAGGGCTGTGTCGAAACAAGAAAATCCAGCAAAGACAGTCGTCAACAGTTAGTACAATTAACTAATTATGGATTTCAGGTGCATGACGCAATAGCACCCGGGCGACAACAAGCCCACCAACAAGTGCAAGCTGGCTTGAGCGAGCATGAATTATCTACTCTATTTTCCCTTTGTGACAAACTCGAAAACCATCTAGATAGCTTAGACAACTCTGAAAATGACGGCTGGTAAAGTAAGTTCCAGCTGGCTGCTTTACTTAATAGCCCAGTTCCTGCGATCTTAGCAGACAGCACTTGCATTTAAATTAACACCCGCCAAATTAGCCCCTCAGACGCTTTATAAAAAACATTAATCGTCGCTGTTATCGACAAGTTTGCCTTGCATATCTAGCTTAAGCCGAGCAGGCCAAAATCATAGTCATAATCAATCTATATTCAAATATATATGCACTTGCATCTATATAATTGCATTAACACTTAAATATTGTTATAAATTAGCCATTGTTTTAGGCTGGAAGACCGGCCCAAAGCAATCAACCCCTAGAATAATAAACAGCATGGAGAGAGAGCAATGACCCAGAATAGTTTAAAGCCATACAATCAGGCTTACGGCGATAGCCAATTGGCCATAGCAGAATTAACCCTATTACTCGGCGAAAAACTGGTTGTCTCTCCCAGCGTGCGAAACCAGCACGGGGGTGGCGAAGTCACTTATCACCAAAGTTTAGCTCCGGATGCCGTCGCCTTTGCCTCTTCCACCAGCCAGGTCAGTGAGATTGTTAAAATTTGTGCTAAATATGTGGTCCCTATCATCGCCTACGGTGCCGGCAGCTCCCTGGAGGGACAAGTGTCCGCTATCAATGGTGGTATCTGTGTTGACCTGTCGGAAATGAATCAAGTTATTAAGCTCAATACTGCCGACTTGGATGTCATCGTCGGCCCGGGCCTGACTCGCCAAGAATTGAATATTTACCTGCGTGACTGCGGATTATTTTTCCCTATTGATCCAGGTGCCGAGGCTACCTTAGCCGGTATGGCAGCTACTCGTGCATCGGGTACTAACGCCGTGCGCTACGGCACTATGCGCGACAATGTGATCAATATGACGGTGGTAATGCCCAACGGCGATATCATTAAAACCGGTGGGCGCGCCAAAAAATCGGCCGCCGGTTATGATCTGGCCAGACTCCTGATTGGCAGCGAGGGAACCCTGGGGATAATCACCGAGCTGACCTTAAAGCTCTATGGAATTCCGGAAAAAATCCTCTCAGCGGTCTGTAGTTTTGACAGCATCAAACAAGCTTGTGAAGCCGTTATCTTAACGATCCAGAGCGGGATACCGGTGGCGCGTATTGAGTTACTCGACGAAGTTCAAGTTAGCGCTTGCAATACCTACTCCAAATTATCACTCGCAGTCAGACCTACCTTATTTGTTGAGTTTCACGGCAGTGAAAATCATTGCGCCGAGCAAGTAGACATGTTTAAAGACATAGCGGCTGAATATGGTTCTCACGACTTTAAAGCGGCGGCTAAAACAGAGCAGAGAAATATTTTATGGAAAGCCAGACACGATGCCTACTGGGCAGGTTGTGGCCTCGCTCCAGGGATGGCTCACCTATCGACCGATGTCTGTGTGCCTATCTCAAACTTCGCTGATTGCGTCACGCAAACTAAACAAGACATCATCGACAACGACCTTATCGGGCCCATCGTCGGACATGCAGGCGATGGTAACTTTCATGTTCTGCTCAGCTTTGATGAGAACTCCGACCGAGAATATAAAAAAATAACAGACTTCTTAGATCGACTCGCCCAACGTGCACTGCATTTTGAAGGCACCTGCACCGGAGAACATGGAATAGGCATTGGCAAGGCAAAATATATGTTCGCCGAGCACGGTCTTGGCCTTAACTACATGTTTTTGATTAAAAAAGCCATAGACCCTAATAACATCATGAATCCAGGTAAAATATTCTACGGATAAAGCAATAGCGCTTGGATGCAGAACTGCTAGGGTCGTAAGCTTGACGGATCTGTGCCCCTAGCCACTGATAGGCGCACAGCTATAAGACATAAACAGAAACAGAAACAGAGGCATAGTACAAAATTAATAAGCAGCGATCAGCCACTTAGTCTGCAGCAGAAAATCGCATGAGGCTAACAAGGCTAAAAGCCGCAGTCATCAAATGATCGCCCCAGTGCGTGACCTAAGAAAACCACCGCGTCAGAGGTCGAAGTAAGAGCCTTTGATATCACCGCTAGCAGGCAGCCTAGAAGCAACATCGAGATGTTGATTGTAATGCATGGCAAACTCATTAGATTATCAGCTAAAGCCAATATGTTGATGCTGTTGATCACTTCGATGAAGACCTTCTGTAATGATTAACAGCGCTGAACAACCACTCTGTTTATGGGGATAAACCGCTGGAAATTAGCTTGCCTGCAGAAACGGGCGAATCTTTGGCGACTAATTCGCGACGTCCCTAAGACCCATTAGCTTAGTAAATACCATGCGCTAAGATGCATCGAGTTTAGCTGGCGACTTTAACATGAAAATCTAGCCTGAGAGATTGTTATTAGGCAGTACTATGACAACTGAGCTGCACAGATTTTAGATCTTTTATCGCCCTACCCTCAGCATCCACAGACCCAGAAAAATAATCTATCACCACTGAGAGGCGAGGCTGCGCCTGTTGAGCTACTTTTCTCATTCCAGTGCACGCTGCCAGAAGCCTTAACAATTCCACAATGTGGACTATAAATAATTAATATTTTTATAAACATGATTAATTACAAAAATATTAGGCTATATTCCAGAAAATCATGAGTAGATAATGATTTTATATTATTTTCAAAGTCCACAAAGTGGAACGGATACTAGGTAATATTTACACAGCGATTTTAATAGTCTAGTCTAGGAGACTGTCGGACTTGACCGATCGCTGCTAAGGATAAGTAGCTTTGTGTTTAGTCAGGCAGGCTCTTAACCTAATAATAAGACACGAGTAGCAGGAGACCTATCTATCCCTACGTCTAAAAATGTATCCGCTAAACCCGACAATGCAGCTCTAGACGAGGCAGCCCATGGTAGCTCTAAGAGCATTTTAAGGGCGACCAAAATACTCCGCCAAGTCGGCTTAATCCCTAACATTGGCCTGACCAATTTAGCCGAGCTCACCGGGTTTACTAAACCTACTGTGCATCGAATTTTATCGGCGCTGATAATGACCGGCTTAATCAAACAAGACACTGCTAGCAAAAAATATAGCCTGGGAATAGATGCTTATCTATTGGGCCAGCTGGCAGAGCCGCCGCATAACATTCACAACCTCTCGCGAGAGGGTATGCGCCATTTGGCTGAGGTTTCTCAGGACACTGCATTTTTGAGTATTCTGCAAGGTACATCCACAGTTTGCTTACACCGTGAAGAGGGGAAATACCCGATACGTACCCATGTACTGAACGTTGGTGACCGCCACCCTATGCCAATGGGAGCGGCATCTCTGGCGATGTTATCTTGCCTTAAACAGTCTGAAGTAGATTTTATGTTAAAGATCACGGCTGCAGAAGTACTGAGTAAATTTCCCAATTTTGATATGCAGTCGATGCACCGCCTTGTGGCAGAGGCGCGACAGCGAGGATGGGCGTTGAATCCGGGGCTAGTTTTCCCTGGTTCCTGGGCAATATCCGCACCTGTGCGAGACCCGGATGGAAAAGTACTGGGTGCTATAACCATTGGCGCAATCGAATCCAGATTAAACGGCGAGCGTCAGCTCGAGCTGGCAATACCACTGCTCGAAGAGGCAAAAAAACTGGAGAAGCTAATACGCAATTCGCATTTACGCATGCGCTCTTCTCGGGCATTATTCGGCTGAGAGGCTGCTAACTATTGATAGTCAAGGTGAAAGTAAACGATGAAAACTGAAAGTTTGATGGTCGGCTGGGCACACAGCCACTTCGGCAAAAGCGCCAAGCCCGACATTGAAAGCCTGATTAGGGAAGTGGGTTATGCCGCACTAGAACATGCCGGAATAGCCGTTGAAGATGTTGATTTTGCAACCATTGGCACCTTCAATGGCGGTTTTTCAAAACAGGGTTTTGCAGCAGCTCTAATTGGCGTTGCCATGCCAGAGTTGCGTTACGTGCCTAGCATAAGAGCAGAAAATGCCTGCGCCACAGGCACCGCAGCTCTGTATAGCGCGATAGATTTTGTAGAGAGTGGGCGCGGAAAAATAGCCCTAGTGATAGGCGCAGAAAAAATGACATCGACCCCTATTACCGAGGTTGGTGAAATACTGTTAAGCGCCTGTTATCGCCCGCAAGAATCGACGGTAGAAGGTGGATTCGCGGGGGTTTTCGCAAAAATAGCCAATGCCTATTTTGCAGAAAATGGTGATCGCAGCAAAGAGATGGCGATGATAGCGGCAAAAAATCACGCCAATGCTATGGGCAACCCATACGCACATATGCATAAAGCGCTCAACCTCGAGTTCTGCAATCAAATTTCTGACAAGAACCCCTTTGTCGCCAAACCGTTGCGGCGAACTGACTGTTCACTAATCTCCGATGGCGCCGCCGCTATCGTCGTTTGTGACCGGGATACCGCGCGGGGCTTAAACCGCGCCATTGGTTTTAGAGCGCGCGCCAATTGCAACGATATATTCCCGCTCTCCATGCGTGACATGACGGCCTTTGAAGGTGCTCGACGAACCTGGAGCCTCGCCAAAGAAATGGCCGGTATCAACTTGGATGACTTAAGTCTAATAGAGACTCACGATTGTTTTACTATCGCTGAAATGATCGAGTATGAAGCCATGGGCCTCACCGAACGCGGTCAGGGGTGGCGCGCCATAGCAGAAGGCTGGACGCAAAAAGACGGCAAACTGCCGATCAATCCCTCTGGCGGACTAAAAGCCAAAGGGCATCCCATTGGTGCCACTGGTGTATCTATGCATGTAATGGCCGCAATGCAACTGATGGGAGAAGCCGGAGACATGCAAATTGCCAATGCCAATCTGGCGGGGGTTTTTAACATGGGCGGCGCGGCAGTCTCCAATTATGTATCTATTTTAGAGAGAGTAAACTAATGCAACTAGAACCCGTCAGCCAGCGAGTGATGAATCTCGCCCATTTTGTCGAGCAAGCAGCCATGCGCCATCCACAAGCTATGGCTTTAGCATGGGGAGACCAACAGTGGAATTGGCGAGAGATGAATGCCCGTATCAATGCGATGGCCTATGCCTTGGTCCACGATTTCGCAGTGCTTAAAGGCGATCGAATTATCGTGCAATCGACTAATTGCAATCAAATGTTTGAAAGCATGCTGGCCTGTTTTCGCATCGGCGCGATATGGGTGCCCGCTAACTTCAGAGGTAGCCCCGATGATTTAGATTGGATGGCGAGCTCAAGCGGTGCCGTCGGTTTGATCTGCCATGCGGATTTTCCAGAGCATGCCAAAAAATTACAGACCAAGGTTAACTTCACCCTGGCGATTGGCGCCGCTGATTTCGCCGCTGATTACGATGCACTGGTCAGCAAACACAGCGGTGCAATCACCCCCTTAGTTGCCGTCGATTATCACGACCCATGTTGGTTCTTTTTCACTTCCGGCTCGACCGGAAAACCCAAGGCGGTGGTACTCACCCACGGCCACATGGCTTTTGTCGTCACCAATCATTTAGCCGATTTGATGCCCGCTACCACAGAGCAAGATGTCTCATTAGTGGTGGCCCCGCTATCTCACGGGGCTGGTGTACATGCACTGGTGCAAGTGGCGCGAGGGGTGGCCAGTATCTTGCCCAAGACATCACGTTTTGATCCGCATGAAATTTGGCGCCTGGTAGAAAAATATCAGGTCAGCAACATGTTTACAGTGCCGACCATTTTAAAAATACTGATTGAGCACCCCGCGGTTGACCAAGTGGATCACTCTTCACTGCGTTATGTGATTTACGCTGGCGCCCCTATGTATCAGGTAGATCAGGAGAATGCATTAGCCAAAATTGGCTTGGTCTTAGTCCAGTATTTCGGACTCGGTGAAGTCACAGGTAACATCACAGTATTGCCGGCACATCTACATCATAAATCAGGCTCGTCGCAAAGTGGTAGCTGCGGCTACGCTCGTACTGGCATGCAAGTACAAATTCAAGATAAGCAGGGCGCAGAACTGCCGGTCGGTGAAACGGGAGAAATTTGCGTTATCGGCCCCGCTGTTTTTAAAGGATATTGGAACAACCCAGCAGCCAACGCACAAGCTTTCCGCGATGGCTGGTTTAGAACGGGAGATGTAGGCCATATGGATCAACAGGGCTTTTTTTACATCACCGGGCGTGAATCAGACATGTATATCTCGGGCGGCTCCAATATCTATCCGCGCGAGATAGAAGAAAAAATACTGCAACATGCGGATATCAATGAGGTGGCGGTGATCGGTATCGCCGATGCAAAATGGGGCGAAGTAGGTGTGGCTATCTGTGTGGCCCGCGAGGGAGTGACAGTAGCCAATCTCGATATTGAAGAATTTTTAAGTGGCAAAATCGCCAGCTATAAAATGCCCAAACAATTTACTTTTTGGCCTGAATTACCAAAATCAGCCTATGGAAAAATCACCAAAAAGTTGGTAAAAGAACAATATTTTGCCAACTCCGCTGATCAGGAGCACAGTGAATGACAGTGGTTAAGCATCCATTGCCCAGCCAGATTCAACAACCAGGCCCTACGGGCGCACCTTACATTGCAGCGCCGACCAGCGTTGAAGATTTCGAGTTTATACTGCCCGCGGGAGTGCCAATTGCCGCTGCCATTGCTCAAGAGCTTGCAACCCGTCAATACGCGGGGGCCTATGTTTACTTCAGCCAGGCAGCCATTGCCGCTGCCGACTATGTCATTCCCGAGATAGCGCCCACTGCCGAGCATGTTGCCTGGTATAGCCAGCTTCACCATACTGGCAGTGGTAGTCAATTTGAACACGCCGGTATCATCTGTGGCAGCGGAGATCCCTATTATCACTGCCACGCCTCGGTAACGGCGGCCAATGGCCAACCAGCAGCAGTCATGGGACATTTTCTGCTGGATAAGTCGACTTTGTCACAGCCGGTATGCATCAAAGCACTCGGCTTTAGAGATGCCTTTTTTAAACGCATAAACGACCCCCAGACGGGTTTCAAGCTCTTCTGCCCTGAAATCCAGAATAGAATAAATGTTCAACAGACCGACGCTATCTTACTGCGAATTGCACCCAATATTGAAGTGAGTCAGCCTATCCTCGAACTCTGCCAAAAATACCAATGGCGCAAAGCCTCCGTTCACGGCATTGGCAGCCTTATTGGCGCCCATTTCACCGATGGTAGCTGCCTCAATAATTTCATGACAGAATTTCTGATTACCGACGGTAAGGTCGATTTAACCGGTGACAGCACCACTTGCCAACTGGACATTGTCATTGTCAGTGCGGGAGGGCAATTAATGCGCGGTACCCTGCAGCCCCACGCAAACCCGGTGCTCATCACCTGTGAATTTATTATTAGAAAAATAAACTAACGCTGCACACTGATAGCCAAGCCAACACTGCATAGATGAGCTGTATCAACTACACTGTATTAACCTCGCGAGAGTGACTAGCAGCTTGATACAAGCTATATACAGCAACAAATCTGTACAAAATATAAACAGTTGATTCACAGGGGTTATTATCATTAAATAAAGCATGCTTTGGCAATAATCTTACAATTATCATTTAAGATAATACAAATCAAATACTTACACGGATTCATATTTATATAAACGACGATATTTAGTCTATATTGACAACAAATGGAGAAGCCTATGTTATTCGCTACCAATCGAACCCCTGAGCAATCAGTTGCCTCTAAACGGGACCGAAAGATAAGTTTCTCTATGCAAAACACATCCGTTCGACAAGATATGTATTTTTGTCGCCGTGATGCTAAAAATAATTATGTTGAAATTGGTAGCAAAGCTTTCTTTCAAGCACTAAGAGACTTGCCGGGAAAAACCCAGATTTTATTTTACATCCATGGATTCAATAATTTAGGTGAATCAGATATTTTTCCCAATGCTGAAGTTTTACAGGACATGTTTGAAGAGCTCAGTCCAGGTCTGGTGCATGTGGTTCCTTTGATTTGGCCCTGTGATGATGATTCAGTGGTCTCCTTTATGGATGATTACTGGGATGACCAAAGGGCTTCTAGAGCGAGTGGTGATTCTTTTGCTCGCATGCTGGGTCTATTTGATAAATGGCGTCGAGAAGAAGCTAAAAAACCCAATCCCTGTACCCGTCGGATCAATGTTTTAGCGCATTCAATGGGCAGTCGAGTGTTAACCTATGCACTGAATAGCTGGGTCAAATATGATATGGGAGGCGTGATGCCACAGATTTTCCGCAATATTTTCATGGTGGCCCCCGATGTCGTTAACCATACTTTGGAACGTAAAGAAAAGGGCCGCTACATCACCGATGCGGCCCGAAATGTGGTGGTCTATTATGCCAATGATGATTTCGCCATGCCCGCCAGTAAAATCGCCAATCTTAAAAATATGACAGTATCACGCCGTTTAGGGATGACCGGCCCAGAGACCATGTCTGAGAAAAAATTGCCGCGTAATGTTTACGAAGCTGACTGTGACGATTTCAACAATAGTTGGGGCGATAAAAAAGGACACACCTACTTTTTAAGAAATGACCAACAGCAGATAAGCCCAGTCGTGCATCACATGCTAGGGCCAATCAAAACGGGACGTGTCGCCCCCGCGCAACGCAGCCATATTCTAGAAAAACCTTGATATAAACATATTAGTGTCCGGTTTAGAATTTGAAAGATAGGCGCAGCCTATATTCCTAGTGGTCTAAGCAGGTTTAGTCGATGGTTAGACAGATTTTTGATAGTGCAGGAACTCACCATACTCAAGTTTAACAACAGACTAAAGAAGCCCCTTGAATTACCGCCGGAGCACAAGGTTAAATTGCTGAAGCGTAGCAACAGGCAGACTTTATGCTCCCCCCCTGTGTCAGACTAGTTGTCGCCTCTAATTATTAGTTAGAGGTAATGAAAATGAAGCAGTTTTTTACTCAGT
>JABSRA010000180.1 GCA_013215445.1 Oceanospirillaceae bacterium | reverse complement strand
CTATTTAGCTCTATCGCGCCCACGGGGGAAAGTTAGCGACTCTCCCCCGCTTGCAGCGCTGCTTTATCCGGTTTTCCTGACTTTGAAAAAACTGCTCTCTATGTAGATAAACTCGTTTGAAATTGCGCGTTTCACGATAGCAGCATCAATTACTACACCCTTAGGGTGATCTATTAACACCGTTATAGAACTTTATAGTGCCATGGTTTGTCAAACCAGTAATTTCAGAAAAGCTCATCCCAACGGGTTAGTAAAAACCTGTAAAAGAACACCTCCTAGAAACGTAAATGTTTTCAATATATCGACAGATTGGTTTGGCCCCATATAAAGGGCGATTAGTAGTAGAAGTGGGTATGAAGTAAACAAGATTGAGTAGCGAATCAGTCATTTAAGCTCCAGTAAATTTGATGAGGCGTTTTGTAGGCCAAGGAAGAGTGGATACGCTTAGTGTTGTAGAAATTGATGTAACGGTCGCATCCAGTCTGTATATCCTTCATTGAGGCATAATCATTGATGTAAACATCTTCATATTTGAGGGTTCGAAACCACCGTTCGATGATTATATTATCGGCCCAACGCCCAACAGAATCCATGGAGATTTTGATCTTTTGGCCAGATAGAACACCTGTAAATGCGAGACTAGTGAACTGACTACCTTGATCGGAATTGCATATTTTCGGAAGTGGGTAGCGCATCAACGCATCTTCCAGGGCCTCAATACAAAAGTCTTTATCCAGGCAATTTGAGAGTCGCCACGATAGTATGTAGCGTGAGTACCAATCAATAAGTGCGACGAGGTAGCAAAACCCACCAGTCAACCGGATGTACGTGATATCGATGGCCCATACATGATTTGGGTGATCAATCGACAAACCTTTCAGTAAGTAGGGATAAATGAGATGTTTCTTATTTGGAATGCTCGTGTTTCTTTTCGGATAAATCGCCTCTATGCCAAGCACTTTCATATATTGCCTAACGCGATCTATCCCAATGTGAAATTGCTCAGATATCAGCGTTTCGTACTGCCGTCGATACCCATACATGGGGCATTCAGTATAAATCTCATCCATACGGTTCAATATGCTTAGGTCTTCTTCGCTGAAAGTGACACTTGGCTTGTAATAGAGAAAACTTCTCGAAATATCCAAAATGTGGCATTTTTCCCGTTTCGAAAGCCTATCTGCCTCTTGTACAAGATTCTGCTTAGTAGACAAGCCCAAGCTCCTCAACTTTTTTTTTAGCCCAGTCAAACTGAGCACTGAGTTTTCCAATTTGCCGATACAAGTCGTCTATTTGCTTGTCTTTTTCTTCTAGCGTTCGCTTGTAATCTCTCACAATTTGTCCACGGTCAAAGACTGACTCGATATTGTCCAAAAACTGCCGTCTCCACCCTTTTATGTTGCAGGCAGGTATCTGATGCTTGCTGCCAACTTCTGCTAGCGTGGCGTCATTTTTTAGAACCTCTAATACCACTTTCGCTTTTAAACTTGCCCCATATTGCTTTACTTGTCTTTTTGCCATTTTTTTCCTCCATAAAATTTCTTCAAAATTTTACATTAGGGATGAGCAACGTAAGCGTCTTGTATGCAGGTTTATATTTAAAGAAGTGGTATAATTGATTTCATCAAAAGATGGAGGTAAAGAATGGAAAGAGTCATTCGAATTGTAGCACAGCATGTAAATAAGGAAACAGGAGAAGTTCTTGATTCGGTAGTGTGTAGAGAAGATGCTGTTAAAAAGCCTGAAACCTTGATGGAACTCGGCTATTTGCATATTGAGCAAATAGAGTTGTTGTCATCCCTTCAGGACTTTAAGATCAAACACCAAGCGGTATTAAAGTC
>JABSRA010000179.1 GCA_013215445.1 Oceanospirillaceae bacterium | reverse complement strand
CCGGCAATACTACCATCGGTGGAGCAGATTTCATCACGGGTGGTCGCGATCGAGATATCATCTTCGGTGGTTTCGGTGCAGATATATTAGACGGTGCGGCCGGCGATGACATTATCGGCGGAGACGGCTCGCAGATTACCCGCAATGCCAATAACATTATCTTTGAAGCGATCGACTTCTTTGTCGGTGGTGACGATACGCTGTTAGGTGGACCGGGGCTTGATCGCATGATGGGCGCTTTCGGTAGCGATCTTTTCTACGCCAATCTCAGAGAAGATATCGTCTTGGGTGAGTACGGTAGATTTACCTTTGCGGCGGATGCATCCGGCGCTGAACAAGCTACCTTCATCATCTCGCTGGCTCAAGGTAAACTGGATTTAATCCGCCAGACCCAGACTTCACTGTTTACCAACTTTGCCCAGCAGGTCTTTGAGCGATCTGAATTGGGGGCAGTGGCACGAGGTCGAACCGCAATTTCTACCCAGTTTAGCCAAGATGCTGATGCGGCATTGGGTCGTCTTAATCAACGTAATAATGGCCATGGCAGTCAGAATGTGGGGCAAGTGCTGACGGATGGTGTCGATTTTGTGATACCGACTGAGGCGACAGCAGCAGGCGCTGAGCAAACCGAAGAGCCAGTAGCTGAAGAAGAATTACGCTACGATGAAGATGGCTTCCTGATTCCAGCAGAAACGGATGCAGAAGCAGAAGCTGCCGCTAAGGCTCAAGCTGAAGCAGAAAATGTCGATGCAGCAAATCCTCAGGAGGAGAATGTAGATGAGCCCCAATGCGTGTTGATTGAAGGCGAAACTGAAACCGACTGTGTGGTCCCCGCAACCACGGATAACCAAGACAGTCAGCAGCAGGATGCAAAAGCGCTAGAGCTTGAGCTGCAAAAACTGCAAAACAGTGCGGCAGCCAATGATACAGCGCCGGTTAACTTGCAGGCGGCGCTGGCCAGTTTCAGTGGTTGGGCGCTGATGGGGGTCAGTAAATCAGCAGCGGGCAAGCGAAAAGTCAAATAAGCTCAGCTGCTGGCGTTAGACGCTATTGCTCAGGATAGGGAGCGCTAGGGAGGGCTGTTACAGCCCTTTTACATTCAAATCCCAGCGCTATTAGCGCTGTGGGTTTATATAGCGATCTCTATGCTGTAATTGCTAGTAACTAGCGGTGTGTTTCAAGGTGGTTGTCGCCTCAAGTCTACTCTAAACCAGTGCTGTTTCGGCTACTTGAATTTTCTATTGCTCTGGCTTTAGCAGCGCTTCACCCATGCTATTCCAGTTTCTAGTCTCAGCTGATCATTGCCTTAGTCTGGGTTTATTCCTGCGTCGTAAACGCGCATTATCTTCACTAAATTCTCACTATATATTCACTAAATTCTCGATGTTCTCCTCGCTAAACTCTTAATAATCTCTTCATTAAACTCGCGATAACTGTTCATTAAACCCTTTATTATCTATTCACTAAACCCTCCATATTCTCTTCATTATTTGGCTGTTGTGCACAGTGATGGCTTTAATATTACTGAGCTGTTTTTTATAAAAACAGCTCGGAATTCTGCAGGCATGGACAGGCTTGTTCATTCTTTATTCATCTATATTTTCCTCGGAATAAAGATTTTGCCATGTAATTGTCTGCTTATGGAGGCTGTTTGTTTAATGTTTATTATACGTTAATTATCTGTTTGAATTTGTTGATTATTGTTTAGTTGTTGCTATCTAATTTAGAATGAGGTCTTTAGACTAATCGACACATTTGTCGGTAGTTTTTCACTTTGTGACGCTAGGGATAATACTTGGTGAATTACCGCTTATTGATTAGTAATAATAATAACTTAATCGGGTTTATCGAGGAGTGGATGGCGTTGCAGTTATCTAAGGTTTTTTTGTCTATTAATTATACCAGTGCCGTACTGGTTTCGTTTATTGCCACCTCAGTACAAAGTGCTGACTTACTGGAAGTCTATCAGCAGGCTAAAGAGAGTGACCCGATTTATCAAGCGGGTTTTCATCAGCACCAAGCTTCGATAGAGATCTATCAACAGGCCAGAGCGGTCTTGTTGCCCAATGTAAAACTCAGTTATAACAGAACCGATACCACCCAAGACATTGTCAGCTCAGACAATGAAGTCTTTGGTTCTGGTAA
>JABSRA010000017.1 GCA_013215445.1 Oceanospirillaceae bacterium | reverse complement strand
CTATTCACAGCCGAGTGTTTTAGCAACCTATTACTGAGCGGTAAAACAGTACATATTACTGCAGGCCCCACCCGCGAGGCCATTGATCCGGTGCGTTATATCTCTAACCACAGTTCAGGGAAAATGGGATACGCCATTGCCCAGGCCGCACTCGATGCAGGCGCTAAGGTTAAAATCATCAGTGGTCCCGTTAATATAACTAGTCCCGAGCGCGCCCAATGTGTACAGGTAGAAAGTGCCGATCAAATGCTCGCCGCAGTGCTCGCTGATATAGAGCAGTGTGATATTTTTATTGGTTGCGCCGCCGTTGCCGATTTTAAACCCGCACTATTTTCCGACAACAAATTAAAGAAAGGCAACAGTGACACTATGTCGCTAGCGCTGATCAAAAATCCCGATATTGTCGCCACAGTGGCAGCACTGCCCAACAAACCTTTTACCGTCGGTTTTGCCGCTGAAACGCAAAATCTACTCAAATATGCACGGGCCAAACTCAGCAGTAAAAATTTAGACTTAATCGCCGCTAATGATGTCGCCAATACACAGATAGGGTTCAATGCCGACTGTAATGCACTCACCTTAATTACTGAGGATGAGCAACATCACTTAGCAAAAACCAGTAAGACCAAGTTAGCAAGGCAACTTATTGAACATATTGCGAAATTAGCTAACCGTTAGACCCTGGACCGATACAAATAACAGGCTCTATTTCACTCGTGACGAGCCTTATAAAAGAACCTTACAAAATGAAAAAACTCCAAGTAAAAATTTTAGATTCTCGCATTGGCAATGAATTTCCGTTACCGGCCTATGCCACACAGGGATCAGCAGGCATCGATTTACGTGCCTGTCTCGATCAAGCTTTGACCATTAAACCGGGTGAGACACATTTAGTCCCCACCGGCATGGCGATTCACATCGCAGATCCCAATTTGTGCGCCATGATACTGCCCCGTTCAGGACTTGGCCATAAACACGGTATAGTGCTGGGCAATTTAGTCGGTCTGATTGATTCAGATTATCAGGGGCAACTATTTGTCTCGGTATGGAACCGCGGTGATACCACCTTTACTATGGAACCGGGTGAGCGCATGGCGCAGCTGGTGCTAGTCCCAGTTGTACGAGTAGAATTTGACATAGTCGATGATTTCAGTACTTCAGATAGAGGCGAAGGTGGATTTGGTTCTACCGGTCGTGGATAACCCTCATTTATTACTTACATAGGATGTAAATATGTCGTACAAGTTAGACAACCTAGATCACAATATTTTTCGTGCCTACGATATCCGTGGAGTCGTTGGTAGCGCCTTAACCGACGCCACCGTTTACCACTTAGGGCGCGCATTCGCCACGCAGGCAAAATCGCAAGATGTCGATTATGTGTGTGTCGCAGCAGATGGACGTATCTCTAGCCCACACTTGAAGCAATTGTTAATTGAAGGTCTGTTAGACGGTGGGGTCAATGTTGGAGACGTGGGTTTTGTCGCCACCCCTGTGCTTTATTATGCGGCAACTCACAGCGAATCACTCACCGGCATTATGATTACCGGCAGTCACAACCCTAAGGATTACAACGGTTTCAAAATGATGTTAGCAGGCAATACGCTAGCACTGGATGAGATACAACAGATTAAAGACATTATGCTCACTGAAGATTATTCAGAGGGTGAAGGCGATGTCGAAATTTGCGATGTGCGCGGCGCTTATATGCAGAGCATTATCAGTGATATTAAACTGGCCCGCCCCCTGAAAACAGTGGTGGATTGCGGCAATGGCATTCCCGGGGAGATGAACCCCGGCCTGATTAAAGCACTGGGCTGTGAAGTGACGCCACTATACTGTGAAGTCGACGGTAACTTCCCCAATCACCACCCCGATCCAGGCAAGCTTGAAAACCTGCTGGAGTGCATCAGTGAAGTTAAAAAACAAGGTGCCGATATCGGGCTCGCTTTTGACGGTGACGGTGATCGAGTGGGCATAGTCACCCCAAAAGGCAATATGGTTTACGCCGATCGTTTAATGATGCTGTTCGCCCAAGATGTGTTATCGCGCAACCCCGGCGCTGAAATAATTTACGACGTGAAATGCTCAAGATTATTGGATAAGGTGATCACCGATGCTGGCGGCGTTGGCACCATGTGGAAAACTGGCCACTCGCTGATCAAACGTAAAATGCGTGAATCTGGCGCACTGTTAGCGGGCGAGATGAGCGGCCATGTATTCTTTAAAGAGCGCTGGTTTGGCTTTGATGATGGACTCTACGCAGCGGCGAGATTACTGGAAATACTGGCGGCATCAGATTTAGATCTCGACGAAATATTTGCCCAATTCCCCGAAGAACTCAGCACCCCTGAAATCAATATTCAGGTCAGTGATGACAACAAATTTGACATCATTAAGCAGATGCAAGCGGGGGATTATCCAGGGGGCAATAAAAATACTATTGACGGGGTACGGGTTGACTATCCCGATGGATGGGGACTAATACGCGCATCTAATACCACACCGGTACTGGTGCTTAGATTCGAGGCGAGCAACCAAGAGGCACTCACCCGTATTGAAGAGCAATTTAGCCAACAGTTGCACAGTGTCGACCCCAGTCTAACCATTCAATATTAATTAGACCACCCTCCTCATTTACGTGGGGAGAGAGGATACAAGGAAATGATTGCTATGCCCTTAACGCGCAAGCAGGCGCTGAACACCGCAGAAGTGTTAAGTACTGCAGTACCTTACATTCAACAGTTTGCCGGCAAAACTATCGTCATAAAATACGGCGGCAACGCCATGACCGACGAGAAGCTCAAACAAAGTTTCGCCCGCGATATCGTGATGATGAAATTGATTGGTTTAAACCCGATTGTAGTCCATGGCGGCGGCCCACAAATTGGCAGTTTGCTAGAACAACTCAATATTAAATCCCATTTTATCAACGGTATGCGTGTCACCGATTCTAAAACCATGGATGTAGTCGAAATGGTCCTCGGTGGGTTGGTGAACAAAGAAATCGTTGGCTTAATCAACCAAAACGGCGGTAAGGCAATCGGCCTCACCGGCAAAGACGGTAATTTATTGCAGGCGACTAAGCTAAAAGTAAAACACAAAACGCCGGACATGGCCGCGACCGAAATCATCGACATCGGCCATGTAGGGGAAGTACAGAGCGTTAACAAAGAGCTGTTAGACATGCTGACTAACTCTGATTACATTCCTGTTATCGCCCCTATTGGGGTCGATAAGAATGGTACCTCTTACAATATTAATGCCGATTTAGTGGCGGGTAAAGTCGCCGAAGTGCTACAGGCAGAAAAGCTCATCCTCTTGACTAATATAGCGGGTTTGATGGATAAACAGGGGGTTGTTCTCACTGGCCTCAGCACTAGCCAAGTCGATGAACTCATCGAAGACGGTACCATACACGGCGGTATGTTACCTAAAATTGGCTGCGCACTCAGTGCAGTGAAAGCAGGCGTCAATAGCGCGCACATTATTGATGGACGCGTTGAACACTCTTGCCTACTCGAAATTTTCACCGACGAAGGTGTAGGCACACTCATCACCAACGAAGAAAGTACTGATACCGCGACCTAAAATGCGCCAATGGACAGGATAATATAATGACGGATAAAACCAAACCATCCAGACGTGAACAGATTCTACAGTGCCTAGTGGCGATGTTAGAAAATGACCCCGGCTCGCGGATTACCACTGCTGCACTGGCTAAAGAGGTGGGCGTTTCTGAAGCGGCACTCTATCGCCACTTCCCCAGTAAAGCCAAAATGTTTGAAGGTCTCATCGACTTCATTGAAGAAACCATATTTTCACGCACCAACTTGATTTCAAAATCTGATGCGCCAGGGGTTCGACAGTGTGAGCAAATTCTCACGTTGGTATTAACCTTTGTCGAGCGTAATCCTGGCATGGCCCGCATTTTAACCGGCGACGCACTCGCAGGAGAAGCTGAGCGGCTAAGGGCCAGCATTAATCAGTTTTTTCTACGCTTAGAAACCCAATTAAAGCAGGTGCTGCGCTCGGCGGAACTCAAAGAGGGATTGCGCACAGAAACAACCACAATTGCCACAGCCAATTTAATGATGGCGGTGATCGAAGGTCGTATACGCCAGTTTGTACGCAGCGATTTTAAAATCAAACCTACCGATCAATGGGCTCAGCAATGGCCCTGTTTAGCGGCAGGTCTGTTTAGAACTTAAAAAAACAAAAACGCCTGGTTTTATCTGTACTCAAGCAACAGGCTGTTTTGCTTGGGTGGATACGAGGCGATTTTTTAAACTTATAACAGCTATGTCACTCCAGTTTCTAGTAAGCCCATCGCACTCTCACTAATTTTCTGCCTATTGGTAAACAGTCGTATTCAGCGATCAGGCAACAAGGGTTCACAGCTAGCAACCCCATTGAACTAAAAATAGCTTTATAGATCCTATCACTGATTACTGGCCAGGCGATTGGCCAATGAATAAGCTTACATATTAGCCTGCAAATTCATGAGTTTCATTATGGATCTGCTAAGACTACTGGGTAATTATGAAGTAATTGTGAGGAAAGTAAGCTAATATTACTTTAAGTAGTCAGCTACAATGAAAAAACACCAACATCTGATGCTATTAAGCTTCGAACTTTACGACTTTTTCACTTGAGCTATCTACAAAAATTCATGTTAAACACGTTTACTGACTGTATGATAATTAGCCTCCAAGTAGGCTTGGGTTCTGTATATGAATTTATTCTACCGTTTGTTATGCCTAGCGCTTCTCTTTCAAATCTCTCACCTAGCTGCTGAAGCTTTACATTGGCGAGTGTCTAAAATTTCTGGTGAAGTACAGATCAGTCGCGCAGATTCAACACCCATATTATTGAACCGACAAGATACTTTTGGTCCGGGACAAAAAATTCTAACCGGGTCCGCTAGTACTATTGCCCTCGTTCGTGGGCAGCAGGCAATACTGCTGTTCCAAAATAGTGAAATCGAAATCCCCAGCGCTAAATCCGAGAATAGTCGAAGCTTTACTACCTTTTTTCAAACCTTAGGCACTATCATTTATTCAGTTAAAAAATCGGCAAGTAGACAGTTTAAAGTGCGTACACCCTTTGCAGCTGCCGTGGTCAAAGGGACAACTTTCGCCATTAACATTTCCAAAGAAACTTTTCATCTGCAGGTATTTGAAGGCAGCGTCGAGCTAAAAAAACATAATACTCATGAAACACAGCTAATAACGCCGAGCGCTAAAGCAACTATTAATCGCCGTACGCCGAATAAGGTGACCGTCATTCGGCCCTCAGAAAACCCACCAAAAAACCCCCATTTTGGCAACGACATTGATAAAATTGAAAAATATTATACCGATAAGGTAACGATAGGCAATCAGCTAAAGTCGCGAGCTGCGACGAACAACTCCAAGGCATCGTCTAAGAACAGCGCTAAAGCTTCTGCTAATGCTTCCTCTAATAGCAGTTCTAATGCATCCTCTAATAACAGTTCTAATGCATCCTCTAATAACAGTTCTAATGCATCTGCTAATAACAGCAGCGCTAATGCTTCCGCTAACAGCAATTCAAAGGCATCATCCAGCAGAGGCAACGGGAAATCATCGAAATAACAGGATTAAAGAGCTAACACCGCCATTATAACCCTCGAGCCAAGAGCGAGAGTCGGGTATTAATTCGAAAATAGCGTCGAGTGATTATCTAGCCAGGCGAATACTACGGCTGCTAGGCAATCAATTCAGTGTCAGCCATGCATTTATTCGCGGTCATCCTCTAGATTATATAAAATATCCGCTAGAGGCAGTGGCTTACTATAATAATACCCCTGTCCTAATTCACAGCCTATTTCCCTTAAAATAGTGAGTGTCTCCAAGTCTTCTACCCCCTCAGCCAAAACCAGCTTATTGGCCGAGTGTCCTAGAGAAATAATGGATTTTAATAGCGCTTTATCCTGTTCAATCTGGGTGATATTAGTCAGAAAACTTCGGTCAATTTTTAATTTATCAAAGGGTAATTTTGTGAGGTATTGCAAGCTTGAATAACCGGTTCCAAAATCATCCATCGCAATATTAATGCCCATTTTCTTAATCGCAATTAATGTTTCACAAACATATTCAATATCGTGCATCATCATGCTTTCGGTGATTTCGAGCTCTAGCCTCTGGGGGTTTAACCCATATTGGGTTAAATACCTTTCACATAATGCCGGTATGTCTGAGCGCGCAAACTGAGAGGGTGACACATTGACAGAAACTGAGATATGTTCAGGTAATTTCGAGGCGTCCCTGCAACTCATCTCTAACACTATCTCGCCAATTCTATCTATCAGGCCAAATTCTTCTGCGGCTGGGATAAACTCATCCGGAAAACGCAGACCTTTAATGGGATCTTTCCATCTGATCAATGCTTCAAAAGCCACCAGTTTTCCATCGGTTAATTCATGTTGTGATTGATAGTATAAAACGAATTCATGCTGCTCTATCGCCCGTGAAATCTCAGTTCTCAACAGGGCTTTGAGCCGTATTTTTCTAGCGAAATGTCGCTCGTGAATGAAAAAATCAATATTCTTATTCTGCTTTACATAATCTAAGGTTTGAACAGCATTATTGACCATGGTTTCCACGCTACTATCACCTTGGCTGTTCTGTGACAACGCCAGCGACACTGACATTAAAAGTTGCTGACCTTGTATATTGATGGCCTTGCTGAACAGCCTATAAATTGCTTGTAAACAGGCCTCTTTTTGTTGCAGCGTCGGTACTTTTGCCCGGGTATAGACAACCGCAAAAATACGTTCTGAAAACCTAAAGATTTCTCCTTTACCGGCTAAGAAGTTAGTTAACTCAAGCGCAACTTGGCAAATGACGCTATCTGCCGACACCAATCCATAAATTTGATTTATTTCTTTCAAAGTATCTAAATTTATTAAAATCAGCATACAATGAAGAGGATTTTTCGCCCCTATAAGCCCCTTTAAATACCGATTAAGACTATTTTTGTTAGCGAGTTTCGTCAGCGGATCATTATTCCTCAAATCGATTAATTCAATTTCGGATTGTTTTCTCTGCGAAATAATTCGCCTTTTTTCGGTTAAATCAGTGATCGTAATATCGTACATTCGCTGCTTATGATAATTAGCACCGAGAGCATTTGACTGTTCAAAATAAGTTTTACTAATCAATAATTCAATATAAAATTCCTGATTTGCGCCATTTACCAACAAAAATTCAACGAAGTCAGTTTGGTTATGATCTAGAGCCGTTGAACCACTTAAGTTTGCAATCATCGTTTCGCTGTGTGGTAAATAATCAAAAACTTTGTGATTAGATTCAATGGTTTCTTCAGTAAAATCTAGCATAAATTTGGCTTTTTCATTAGCCACTTTAATCCTACCTTCGCTATCGGTAATGACGATGGCATTAGAACTATCTCTGATAACCTGATGAATTAAGGCGCTTTGATAGTTATTTCTATTAATTTGCTTGAATAGTCTCATGGTTCTATAACGAAGAATCACCAATAGTTGCCAAACAAAACTCATTAAAACCGTGATATAAAGCAGCGTTACAGGTAGCACTATCCTAAATTGATAATGCAATAGAGAGCTGATCAGATAGATGAAGGTCAGCAGAGCAGCATTAATGACCAGCACAGAGAGTATTTTTTGGTTTTTAAATAACAATAGACTTAACAGCAACATCAAAATTGCGCATATCAATATAACCCCAGCACTCAACTCATAGAATAGCTGTTCAGCAATAATAGTTTCAAAGCCTAACGCATGGACTAACACCCCCGGCAAACGCCCGTATTTAGGCACGGCAAACTTGTCGCCTAGCTCAATTGCAGTCGCCCCTACCAATATTTTCTTACCGAGTAACAGTTGCGGGTCAAAGTTTCCTAGTACTATATTTTTAAAAGAAATTCTGACGATAGTACTCAGGTCTATTGAATAATCGAGCAGCACTACACGATCTCGATTATCACTGATACCGGCGAGCATACCCCCAATACTAACTCTACGATTCGCTGCGTAAATGGGGTAGTGGAAAACCAGACCCGAAGGGTCTATCAGCGCATTGGCGCTGGCCAACACTGTATTTTCTAGGAATAGATCAATAGGTATGTTTTCAATAAAGGTAAAATCTAAAGGGCTCTGACTGATCAAAACTGTCGACAGCGCTACCTTAAAATGGGTCTTGGTCAGTTGTTGCGCAAACAGTTGATCTTGATCGGCGAAAGATGTTGAGCTGAAATCTATATCGAACACCACTAACTCAGGATTAGCAGATGCCAATTGCTGTAATAGTGTGGCGTACAAACTACGCGGCCAAGGCCATTGTTGAAAATACTTAATACTTTGATCATCTATGTCGATAATCACCAAATCACCGGAGACGGGACTATCATTACGCTCGAACTTGCTCACTAAATTTGCTCGGTCATAGGCCGACAAATCCAAGAATTGATGACTGAATATCACTAGCAGTAACAGAACCAGTGCAGACAGGAACTTATTCACAGAGCTCAGTTCATTCATTTTCTCTCTCAAGTGCCGTAAAATTAGCGTTCTATATTTTAGTGACACTAGTCCCATTTACTGTAACAGAAGCAGTAGCGAATCCTTTCGGCCTTTATGGACAAAATGGCTACCACCACAAACCGTGGAGATAGCATTACTATTATTTAAACATTTATCCAGCCCATTGAAAATCCGTATTTAGTCAACATAGAAAAACACATAATGACCACGATCATTTTAATGTATTTTGGCTTAACCATAAATAGGCAGTGCGATCCTAACCAAGCACCTAACAGCTGTCCAAACATCATCAAAAAGCCGACTGCCCAAGCCACTTGCCCCACGATTAAGAAAACCATTAAGGACGCAATATTAGTCGAAAAATTCAACGGCTTAGCTTCCGCCGTCGCTCCTATTAATCCCAGGCCTTTACAGGAGACACCCGCAAGCGCAAGAAAAGATCCGGTCCCAGGCCCAAACATACCATCGTACCCACCAATCAAGGGTACCACGATTGATCGATATGTCTTGTCGGACGTTTTTGGCTTACGCTGCTGCTCACTCGGTGTCGGAGAAAACAAAAAATAAACGCCAATTAGCAACAGCACCACTGGAATAATAAAAGAGAGTAGCGCAGTGTCTATAAACTGGATAATGATAGATCCAACAACTGAGCCAATAAAGGCTGAGAGCATCAAGTACTTCACTTGTGGCCAAGCTACTTTTTTATTCTTAAACATCATATAAGTGGCAGTGGCAGTCCCCATAGTCCCCTGCAATTTATTAGTGCCAAGGGCCTGCAAAGGCGGTATACCACTCATTATTAAGGCGGGTATAACAATCAAACCACCACCACCTGCTAACGTATCAATTAGACCTGCAGCGACCGCTACTAAAAACAAAAACGCCATTAACTCAACCGATAGATTTAGGTATTCCAAGATTCATCCTCTGACAGAAATAAAACCGTATTCTAGGGGAAATACTAACGAGATTAAAGCGTTGTTAGCCGCAAAGCGCTTGGTATACCTGCCTAAAACCGATTAAAAGCACTGGCTGCTATAGGGGCAGACAAACACTCAAGAACTAAGGAAGCAGCGAACAAGTCCCAGACGCCCCTGGCGTACAGGATTGTTTGTGATTGAGGCAATGGCTATAGGCGGGCTGGTTGCCCGGCGAAAGCCATTAACAAAGAGCACGAACTATCCTGTACGCCCCGCAGGGTGGATCTCTAAGCGGTCAACTCCTTTGTCAGAACGCTTGTAAAGGACTAGCCATTCACATCGCATTCTTCCGCGGATTTAACCGCTTAGTTATCCACAGGGAACATTTGGGGACTTATTCGCTACTTCCCTAAGCTAAACCACCCTTTAATCGGCATTGTCTTGCGATATACCCAGCGGCAATTACTTAGCCAGAACATTGTTTACCATCACTTGTGCTAGCTTGCCGCATGATTTTATAGACTGTTCTTGCTCAGTCGAGCGGACGCACCAGTACGACATTCAACCGGAAAAGCATGTAAAGATATTAGCGGTGCTATCAGCAGCGAATTGCCGACAATCTTCGGTTAGCTTGTGTGCTGATGCATGATTTTTTGGCTGGACCAAGCTGTTATATAGTTTGTTCTGAAACAAGCTATTACGGATAACTTTTGACTATTGATCAGCAGAGACCCGCTGAAAAATGTAGGTATCGGTGTATGGAGACTGACTCGATCGACTCAAACTGAGCAGTTCTACCCTTGTATCAACATTGAGAAACTCCTCATCTTCAAGGCAAAACCGCTCTGAAAAACCATTGACTCTATGCTGCTGTAAGTTGAAAGTACTGAGAATAAACCGCCCATTAACAGCCAATGCCGAGATTAATTGTTTAACTTGTTTGACTGTCGGCTTGTACCTGAACAGGGTGATACAGTCATAATCGGATAATTGCGCCATGCGAGTGCTATTATCGAGGTCTAGGCAGAGGGTCTTTAAATCGAGTTGCAGGTCATTTGCAATTTTTTTTAAATTTTTTAAACCGACATCAGAGATATCCAATGCCGTCACTTTAAAACTAGGGTTAGCGGCCACATAGAGGGCGACCGCCCCCTCGCCACTGGCAACATCTAATACATTACCCGGCTGAAGCTGGTGTAAGTTATCAATTAAGGCCGGGGGAGGAGTAGGCATTACCAGGTCAGATTGCTGGTAGCGGCAGTTCCATTTATCTCTATCTGAGCGCATTTATTCAGGCCACACTCCACTCTTTTTAAGAGCGGTCTCTAAGTGTAGAGCCTCTTGCATCCAGATTTCCCAAGATAACTTTCATCTGTAAAGACTGCTCTTCTATCTGCTGTAACTTTAATAAACTACGCTGCTCTTTTTCTAGAGCGATCGCTTCCTTTATCCGCTTTTCTTTGATGGCAGATCCGGTGCGGCCCGATGAAAGCTTAGGTTTAGGTTTAGGCTTGGCTTTAGCGCCATCGGCTTTAACGGCAGCTTTACTTTTAGACTTAGTTTTTGCACTACTGGCAGTTTTAGACTTGGTAGCTGCTTTCGCTGCAGGTTTCGCCTTTGGCAAAGCTCCTCCACTAGTGGGATACACAGCGGTGCGTGGTAGCGATGTTTTCATTCCCTTTAAACTGATACCGTCAAACTGTTCCATTGCCTCTTTAAATAATTCAGCAAGCTCTTCACGACTATCTGCAAAATCATATTCTTCAATGGTAAAGCAAACGACACCATACTTACGCATATCACTGTAAAGCGGTGCATCTAGGGGTAAATCTTTAGCCAGTTGGTACATTGCCCAACGCTCATCGATATTGTCTTTAGTGGTACCTACGTAAACACTATCGGTTCGGGAATTTTTTATGGTAAAAACGATCAAAATATTTCTCTTATAACTAGATAAACGATTAATACGTTGCTGAATAAATGTCGCATTTTAGTCAACACTTCAAAAATTCACCACAGCGGAGTTCCTTCCTATTAATTGCAGCCTACACAGGATCCATCCCATTTCAAACGCGTTGCTAAACAGCATAGTTTATTCACCAGCTATATATTTTAATTGACTGACAAAAAAACACCAGCACTAACGCTAAGATAAAAAATATAATATTTATTGTTTGATTTTAGCGCTGAAAAATGTTGTTTAGTTAGAAATTAGAAATGTCCATTTACCAGTAGGTATATTGCAATTATTATGGAAAGAGATCCTCTCTACTTTTTGGCTGGCTATCCGGACAATATTAAAACTCAGGTTAAAGCTCTTATTAAAAACAATCAGTTAGGAAAATATTTACTCGATAAATACCCTATTTGCCATGTTTACAATTCAGAAAAACAGTTATACCGATACACAATCGACCTAAAAAACCAATATTTACGTAAATCACCGCCATTAAGTAAAGTCCGCTATGACGACAAAATCGATGTTATTCACAACGCACTGGGACTACACACCCAAATATCCAGAGTACAAGGTAATAAATTAAAAGCAAAAAGAGAGATAAAAATTGCCTCTGTGTTTAAAAAATCACCAGAGAGCTTTTTGAAAATGATTGTTGTGCACGAATTAGCACATTTAAAAGAACGCGAGCACAACCGTGCTTTCTATCAATTATGTTGCTATATGCAAGATGATTACCACCAGGTAGAACTAGATTTACGCCTCTATTTGACGCATTTGCAAGAACTAGGCGCCCTGTATAACAAAGGTTAGTATGAGAAGACTGGAACCATAGTCGACCAGGCAGAATTTGACAAAATAGTGGAGTTAGTATGCCCCTCTCTTTGGCTACAATGCCGCCTCTTAAAATACAACTAGTGTAAATGGCCATGTTGGGGCACGTTTAACCCGGTATTATCGAACCTCGTTATGCTGAGGTTTCCAGAGGTTAATTAAACTACCTACCCTGGGGAGGATTATCCATGAAAGACACCAAGGGCTTTTATAAATGTCTAATTCTCGCGAGTGCATGCACTTTCGTACTCTTTTCAACAGTGGCAACTACAGCCCCTCTCAGTGCCTTTAATAATTGGCAACAGAAAGATTTTAAGGGTGCCAATCTCTATCGATATAACCACCAAGATCAGGTTTCTATGGTGCGCGTAGACTCAGACAAAACAGCTTCAGGGCTCTTTTTGGAGCAACAGGTTGATCTTAATAAAACCCCTTTTTTAAACTGGTCATGGAAAATAAGTAATATATTACAATCGGTGGATGAGCGCACTAAGGCAGGTGATGATTTTGCAGCCCGTGTCTATGTATTAACTTCAACAGGATTTCTACCCTGGCAAAAGCATACCTTGGCCTACGTCTGGTCTAATAACCAGCCAATAGAGCAACGCTGGCTTAATCCCTACACTGATAAAGTGGTGATGATAGCGGTCGACAGCGGTACTGATCTAGTCGGCACTTGGCAGCATCATCGGCGCAATGTGCAACAAGACCTAGAGCGAGCCTTCGGCAAAAAATACCATAAAATTGATGTAATTGCGATTATGACAGACACCGATAACAGCTCACAACAAGCGACCGGCTGGTACAAAAATTTTTTCTTTAGTGCTCCTATATTGACCACTAAAGCAAAGCCCTGACCCTTATTCTGCTCTATTACTCTAAAACCTGGCCAATACAACCTTTAAACACCGCCGCCGACCACTGCATTCTAGCAACGTTTCTGACTCTGCTATTTATAAATCTGCCACTCGCTCGAGAATTTGTTGATATCGCTGCTTGTCGCAGCTGCCAAAACCCGCCAATTTACGGGCCTTTATCTTGGTGAATATGGGTAGCGTAATACCCGCCAAAAAACGACAATACAGCTGCTGAGAAACATCACTTATGCCCTGCCCTTGAAGTGTCGCAGTAAAACCCTGTAAATAGCTGTGCAGCTGCTCTGTGCTCGGCCAAGGGTGAACGATACTGTACTCTAACTTTGCAACTTGTCCGCGACATGCACTACAGTGCCCACAGTTCTGTGTGCCCTGACTGGCCTCAAATCCATGTTCTAGCACTTTTCGATCATCAAAATAGCTGGCAAGATTAAAACTAAGGCAACTATCTCTCTCAAAAAACTCGACCAGCGCCTGTATTCGCTGAATTTCTTTTCGCTCTTTCCCATTAAAGTATTCAGAAAGTCTCAAGGCCAGATCAGGGATCTGTAATTGTGCATCATTAACTTGAAATACCTCGGTAATCTGGGATGTTTGTAATTCAATAAGATTTTTTTCTGCAAGATACTCAAGGGTGGCTATTACTTTAGAGCGCTCAATATTATGTTGCTCATATAACGCAGCAAAATTCAATGTACCCCACACCCGCTTGAAGTTAATATGACTAAACAGTTGGCGCAAAAAAACTTGTCTCTGGGGATTAAAATTCTCCAGCAGCGCGGATTCAGAGCTGCTGAACTTAATCTTAAATTCAGCAAAATAACTGTATTTCGCCGTTAAAACCCCAAGTAACTCCAACTGCACCAGTAAGGTTTTTAACGTCAGTTGACGAATATTACTGGCCAACGACAGGCTGTACAGCTGCATTTCCCACTGTCGGTTTTCAGTAGAGTGTTTAATATCATCTATCAAATATTGAATCGATGATAGCGCGGGGGTATCCCCGTAAACGAAGTTTTCTAGCGTATTGATATTATCCAAATTAGCCAGAGTATAACAATTGGCCTGCTGCCCATCTCGACCAGCTCGACCAATTTCTTGAGAATAATTTTCAATAGACTTGGGCAAGTCATAATGAATCACGAATCTAACGTCCGCCTTATCAATTCCCATCCCAAATGCAATGGTTGCAACCACGATATCAATCGTAGAGTTCATGAAAGAGTGTTGAATTATTTTGCGTTTGTCATCTCCTAAACCCGCATGATAAGCACTACAATTCAAACCAGAGCGAGCTAGCTCTAACGCCACTTGCTCCGCTGTTTTCTGCAGAGTTACATAGACAATACCCGAGGCTCTTGCAGAGGATTGCTGCGCCTTTATTAATGCAATAAGATAGGACGTTTTCTCACCACTTGTCACACCCACTACCGATAAATCTAAATTACTGCGATAAAAGCCAGTCTGCACGATGGCGCTGTTATCGATATTGAACTTTTCAGCCATATCGCTTTTCACCGCAGCTGTCGCAGTGGCAGTCAATAATAAGACTAGCGGTATCTTTAATTGTTGCTGATAGCTGGGCAACTTTAAATAGTCCGGTCGAAAATTGTGGCCCCAT
Organism: Oceanospirillaceae bacterium; assembly: GCA_013215445.1. Taxonomy (GTDB): domain Bacteria; phylum Pseudomonadota; class Gammaproteobacteria; order Pseudomonadales; family Balneatricaceae; genus Rs1. The sequence goes on along the minus strand of JABSRA010000017.1, from coordinate 54,737 downwards.
TCTGAGATACAATGAGCTTCATCGATGACCAGCATAGAGATAGGGACATTCGCTATAAACTGCCTAAATCGTTCATTTTTAAACCGCTCTACCGAAACCATTAATATTTTAGTTTCTCCTGCGCGAATATCTTTCATCACTTGCTGAGTCTGGTCAGCACTGGCCGTCGAATCGATGCTCGCCGCTTTAATATTATGGCTGGCTAGAAAACTTAACTGATCTTGCATCAATGCTAACAATGGCGAGACCACCAACGTTAAATGCGGTAACGCAGTTGCGCTAAATTGATAACACAGAGACTTACCAGAGCCCGTAGGAAAAATAGCCAGTGTTGATTTACCCGCCAATAGCTGTTGAATAGCCTCAAGCTGACCTGATCTAAAATGCTTAAAACCAAAAATATGCATCAGTGATGCCTTTATTTCCGCCGATTCCATTAAATACTCCTCACACCTATCGCCATCAAAATTATTGTTAAGGCCTATCGCTGCCATTCTCTGCATTAATATCTGGTTCTAACGTTGCGGTAATTTAATAACGAGTGCTGATTTACCCGCCAATAGCAGTTAAATAGTCTCAAGCTGACCTGATCTAAAATGCTTAAAACCGAAACTATGCATCAGTGATGTCTTTATTGCCGCCGATTCCATTAAATACTCCTCACATCTATCAGCTATCAGCTATCAGCTATCAGCTATCACCATCAAAATTATTGTTAAAGCCTATCGCTGTCATTCTCTGCATTATTATCTGCTTCTAACATTGCGGTAATGTATTGCCGCTCTTTATCTGAAATAGCACCTCATATCACAGTTGTCGCTTAATTAAATGCACCATTATTTACTAAGATCAAAATCACCAATAATAGAATCAAACAGTTATCAGGAAAACATACGAAATAATATATTATGGCACATAGCATGCAAGCACTCACACAACTGTTCATTTTTAATTCATAAAAGTCAGGGAAGGTTATCATGCAAAATTCAACCGCATCTTCTAATCGTCAAAGTGGTCCTTTAATCGCAAACAATTTTAGCTACAGTAAAACGTCGATAAAGAAAAGCATCTGCCAAATTTCTCAACACTATGATGTTACTTGCATTAGTGAAAAACAAAAAACCGCATTGTCTAAAGAGTTGTTTGACGCTCATATCATCAACGCGATCGAACATGCCATTTTAAGCTTACCTCTGCAGAGCATCCAAGATAGCTTCAGTAAAGTGCTTAGCCCGGAGTTGCCGTTAGACTTGGTCGCTATGTATCGCTATAAAGTGTCGCTTAACAAAAACAAGTTGGATTTATCTCCAGCGAAAGCTATCGATGAGAAATTTCTGTTTATAATGTCTAAACTTAGTGAACAACATAACAGCGGTTGCTAGCTTTGCCACCGGTTTTCCAACTATAAAACCTGTCTCTGATGCACCATTTTCTACAATTACTACTTTTTCGTATTTATTAAATGGCACTAATCAGTTTAAGTAAACACTCTATAAAGTAAAAGGTAAATAACATGCATCTCAATTTAGATATTCATAACTTTTACGAGCATTTAGTGGTCGAACATTTAGAGGAAAACAATTTAGAAGAGCAATTTGATCCAGAACTAATCGCTGATATATGCTGTTTAGCATTAACCCAATTACCTGCGCGCTATATTCGCCATGATATTGATATGGCTTTTTACTTAGGCCGCGTCGAAAGAGAAAAAATGCGCCTAGAGGTTGATAATGCTATTGATTTGGCCATCGCTTATTTAAAAACCAAAACCCAAGAAAACGCAACGCGCTAGCCAATCAAGAAAGATCGGCACCTTGCTGGGTATACAGAGATCCCCCCTCGGTTTTTTTATCCAGTAAAACCACAAAATCTGCATGCGCTGCAGACTCTTGCTCGCTGGGCATAATCACTGCTAAATGACTCGCAGTATTGGTTAATTTTCGAATCGATATATCGCCATTATCACTGCCAGTCTCTTCCGCCAGCAGCAGATTAGTCTGGCCGCCAGTTAGCAACAAATAGACATCCGCTAAAATTTCTGAGTCTAATAATGCACCATGTAATTCTCGGTGGGAATTATCTATCCCATAACGTCGACAAAGGGCATTCAAATTGTTCTTTTGCCCTGGGTGCTTGCGTCTTGCCAACGCTAAAGAATCAACAATAGAGCAGATATCTTCTACTTTTTCATCACAGCCATTACGCTTCAGCTCTGCATTTAAAAAACCTATATCGAAGGGGGCATTGTGAATAATGAGCTCGGCACCGCGAATATACTCTAGAAAATCAGCGGTTATATCACGAAACTTTGGTTTATCCGCTAGGAACTCATTGGTGATACCGTGAATCCTGATAGCTTCTTCATCAGAGTCTCTGTCAGGTTTAATATATTGATGATAATTATTACCTGTCAAACGACGCTTTATCATTTCTACACAACCTATTTCTATAACGTTGTGCCCTTGGGAAGGTTCAAGACCTGTGGTCTCGGTATCTAATATAATCTGTCTCATATTTCTATTCACTCAACTCTGTTACTTTAGTGACGCTACGCCACGATTGGCCAATTCATCCGCTAAATCGTTATCCGGGTGACCACTGTGACCCTTTACCCAACGCCAATCTATTGTATGCTGGTCTCTTTGTTGATCAAGTAACTGCCATAGATCAGCATTTTTGACCGGTTTTTTCGCCGCCGTTTTCCAGCCATTTCGCTTCCAGCCACTGATCCATTCACTGATCCCCTTGCGGACATATTGGGAGTCGGTGGTCAAAACAACCGTACAGGGCTTGTTTAATATTGCCAGCGATTCAATAGCAGCCATTAATTCCATACGATTATTTGTGGTGTTTTTTTCACCACCAAATATTTGTTTCTGTTTATCGCCGTAATAGAGTACAGCCCCCCATCCACCAGGACCTGGGTTGCCCTTACAAGCTCCATCGGTGAATATTCTAACTTCTTTCACGAATTAACTCCCTGGTTGCCGGTTTAGTGACAGGCAAGGTGTAAAACTTTCTACTCACCTTAACTTGTTTCACCGGTGTGAAGCCCTCTATATCTTTTCGCGCTAGGGTCACCGTAAAAGCACCTCTCTTCGGTAGTGATCTGCGTCCATAGGACTGTATTTTTTCGAAACGATTACGCCACTTATAAGATTCGAATGGCGGTAGATAATAGTCGGTTAACAGTTGCAGCTGCGTAAGACCGAGTAGACTCATCCAGTCGGCGAGTCTAGATTGTGAAATAAACTGTCCTTGCTGCCAGGGAGCTTGCGATGTTTTTGTGCAAAAGCGGTGTACTCCCCACCATGAAGAAGGATTAAACCCTACCACCAGTATGTGTCCACCAGGTCTAAGTACTCGAATCGCCTCTCGTAACACTTGGTGGGGGTTATCCGTAAAATCCAGAGAATGATGCAACAACATCACATCGACGCTATTATGCTCAAAAGGCAATTCGGTCGGTTGGCAGAGAATACAATTATCAGAGAGACCCAGTTGAAATCTGTCACTAACCACAATTTTATGGCCAATTAAACTTTCGCAGGCAAGCCCCATGTTTGGGTTGATGGCAATTTCAACCAAATGGTAGCCGAATAAATTAGGCAATAACCGATTGATCACCTGTTTCTGGGCACTCAATATTTCATCACCTAATTCGCTCTCGAACCATTTTTGAATATTTTCAAGTACCCTACCGTGCTGCGATACTTTAACTTTTATAGTCATTGATAAACGTATATTATCCTTGGAGCAGATTTTTTGATTAGACTGTCGAATTTAGGTTGAAGCTTAGGAAGCAGCGAATAAGTCCCCAGATGTTCTTGGCTTCCCTTATACTAACAGTATATCTTTACTCTTTACCAATTTGAATTCTTAAAGCTAAAGTTTTTATTTTCCCTAAATAAAACCGCTGCAATGATAGCTGTTATGTCGCTATACTCAAGGTCCAACACCCATAAACTAGCCCTGTCGTACTGTACCTTTTTCCTCTCCAGTGCTAGTCTAAATATTTATTGAAAGGTTTTTTGTATGTTTATCGTCACCCCTATTAGCGCCTTCTCCGACAATTATATTTGGCTGCTTCAAGGGGCAGACAATCAAGTGGTAGTCGTTGACCCAGGTGATGCGCAAGCGGTAATCGCCACCCTAGAAAAAACCCAACAGCAGCTCACAGCCATTCTTATCACTCACCACCACAGCGATCACACTGGGGGGGCGTTAGCACTTAGCGATAAATTCTCTGTTCCTATCTATGGCCCTAACAATTGTAAATTTTCCGGCATCAGCCATGTGCTTAACGATGGCGATAGTATTAACATATTAGGCCACCCTCTTTTGGTAAAAGCAGTTCCAGGGCATACGCTAGATCACATTACCTATTTTTACGATCATCCAGATACTCCACAGTTATTTTGCGGTGATAGTTTATTTTTAGCGGGTTGTGGTCGGGTCTTTGAAGGCAGCATGCAACAGATGCTTGAGGCTATGCATTACTTCAAACAACTACCGGCAAAAACGTTAATTTATTGTACTCATGAATACTCACTGAGTAATTTGGCCTTCGCTAAGGCCATTGAGCCCAATAACCTCGATATCGTAGCTAAAATTAACCAATGTCATGCTTTAAGACTAAATCAACAGCCAACTCTGCCTAGTTCAATAGCAGCTGAGTTGTTAGTTAACCCTTTCCTCAGATGCGATACATCAACGGTTCAGCAAAACGCTGCTGCGTATGCTAGCAGCGCCCTTGCCACCGAGCTTGAAGTATTTACGGTACTGCGAAACTGGAAAAACGTTTTTTGAAGCTCTCATTGATAATATAATTTCTCTTTCGACACCCATAACTCTGCTTTTTTTATACTGTTTTTATCATCACCAACAGGACCGTGGCATAGGCTATGCTCAATGCAGTCAATGTGTCGAACCCGATACCTGACCGTCGTTTTTTACCATTTCCTCAGCAAAAATTCCAAACAGCTGTTTACAGCCAAAGTTGACCTTATCGCCAACCCTGATACAATGCGCGGCTGAATTATTTTTTTGGATGTAATATTGAATGTTAGGTAAGATTTCTGTCAGTTTATTATTGTTTGGGCTAATCACAGGCTGCCAAACCACCGCTGTTAACACTAGTTTTAATAGTAACTACCAACACTATGACAAAAATGGTTTACCTATAAATCCCAATGCAAGTGACCAGTCAGCAAATAATGATCTGTGGGAACTCACCCGTCGTCATTTAAAATTCACCGATAGTTACAATAAGGCTCGGGTGGTTAACGAAATAAACTATTTCAACCGTTACCCGTTACACATGACCAAGGTCAGCCAACAGGCATTGCCCTACTACTACTTTGTATTACAAGAAGTACTGAAGCGTGATCTCCCTAGCGAAGTGGCATTGGTGCCTATTATTGAAAGTCTCTATGACCCAACAGCCTACTCGCAAGGCAAGGCCTCAGGCATCTGGCAATTTATCCCCAGCACTGCTACCTATCTAGGCATAGAAATCAATGATTGGTATGATGGACGCCGTGATGTTATTACTTCGACCAATACAGCTTTAGACTATTTGAGCCAGTTAAACAAGCGCTTTGACGGCGATTGGATGCTGACCTTTGCAGCCTACAATTCTGGGGGTGGCACTGTCTCTAAAGCCATTCGTAAAAACAGAGAAAAGGGATTACCAACCGATTATTGGTCGCTTAAGCTCCCTAAAGAAACGACTAAATATGTACCGCGAATTTTGGCGATTGCCGCGCTCATCAACACGCCAACTCAATTCAATATAAAGCTGCCGAGCATTGCCAACGAGCCATATTTTAAAGAGGTAAAGCTCAAGGGGCAGACAGACCTAAATAAGATAGCAGCGCTAGCCAGCATCAGTAACGAAGTTATACAACAGCTCAATCCAGGCTTCAATCGTAATGTTACCGCGCCCTCTGGCCCCCATAGAATTTTGGTGCCTATTCATAAAGCAGACAAATTGCAGTTAGCGATCAATAATTTAAAGAAAACAGAACGTTTAAACTGGAGTCAATACCGAGTCGTAGCGGGGGATAGCTTAGGAAAAATTGCCCAGCAATACGGCGTTTCTACAGCGGTGATAAAATCGGCTAACGCTTTAACCAGTTCACGGATCAAAATCGGTGCAACACTCTTGATTCCAAGCTACGCATCGAGCAAAACTCAACAACAAGTCGCTAAAAGCCATAAAACTCATCAGATAAATGATGGCGACACCGTGTGGGATATAGCCAAAAAGCATAAGCTCAGTGTCAATGAGATCCTAGCGTTTAATGGCTTATCAAAAAGTAGTACGCTGAGAATAGGCAGTTCAATTAAGATACCACGAGGTTAAAAGCTTATTGGCCTTTAGCCTTGCTTTGATAAAAGCAACCACCTACCTGCCGTCTCTTTTACGCCCATGCTTTAGCATCTATCGGTGCTAAAGCCCTTTTGCTCAGTAGAAAGTATTGATGATATGGCCATCAGAAACTCACCCTACAAAGGCTAGCGATATAGAGACTGCCCCAGCAAGTAAGTGTGATATTTAATTAACAGACTTCAATAATACCCAGCCTCAAACTAACAGGATTACCTTGCCATACTGGCAGGTAACCCTAGCGCGTTTATGCTATTTTTCCCCGCTGGTTTTCCCGATCAATTTCAGGTAATGGCTGATCCACAATCGCCGCCTCAAATGAAGACAAGCGTTTGTAGACAGAGAGCAGATCAACGATCGTTGTCCAGGAGTTCACCAAATACTGAAAAGAATTACTCACCTGGTTAAAGGCACTCATTATTTGTTGTAACACACCGAAAGTAATGGCACCGACCGCAATGGTTGGGATCAGCAGAATTAACACGAACAAATTATCCGTCTGTAAATACAACATACGCGCAATATTGAAATACATATAATGAAAATACAGTCTAAAGTAATTTTTGCGCACATTGGCGAATAACTCCCTTAGCGTCAGAGGCTGTGCCCGCTGTTCGTCATCTTCGCCATAAACTAGCTCTTTACGAAAAGCAGCCTCTACCTTTTGATTTTTAAACTCTAATCCCGGTAGTTTTATACCCACTAGCGCTAATAAACCCGTACCAAAAAGAGACCAAAACAGTGCTGCATAAAAAAGTGGATGTGCGATTGCCCCTACCACTGGTAATTCAGAGACATATTCCGACAGTGTCCATAACAATGGTAAAAACGCAAACAAGGTCATAACTGCATCAATCAGCGCAACACCTAAGCTTTCCATGATAGCGGCAAACCTCATAGTATCTTCCTGCACTCGCTGGGATGCCCCCTCTATTTTACGCAATTTACTCCATTCTTGGGTGTAATAGTCATTCATCGCGGTACGCCAGCGGAATATAAAATGACTCACTAAGAAGCGGGTGGCTACATAGATAAAAATTGCAAGAAATGCAATTTCCATAAAAATGAAAATTAAATCTAATAATTCATTGGTCGCTGTTGTCACTTTTTCAGCCGATACAACCTTTACCTCGGCATCTTCATCGGTGGATTTAAGTAAAGACTGGACCATATCAAAAAAGGGTCTTCGCCAGTGGTTGATCGCCACTGAAATTTGCACCGAAAAATAGGTAGAAAATATAATGGCTGAAGAGCCGATAATAGACCACCACTGCCACTTGTGATTGGACACTTGGAACCAGAAAGCAGCGAACACTATGGTACAGATAAAATAGTAACCGTAGAAAAGTAAAAAGGACTGGCTAACAAAATAACCTAAACCTATTACTGTTGATTCGTTTTCAATATCAAGACCAATTAAATTGCCCATTTCTACATTAAAATTATACCAAACAGTGCAGGCGATAGCGGTAAACACTACCACTGATAAAAAAAACCATTTTGGATTTGGAAAAAAGGATTTAAACATAAGCTAATTTCTCGCCATTTTATCGGATGAACAAAATAGACATCAGTGTCAATTTTAAATTCCATCAATATTTCTCAGCAAACTATAGCAACTGCGAGTTAAACGAGAAATATTTATTAGGATAACTACCTATAAATACTGATATTTAATCATAATTCGCTACTATTATAGACAGGCGGTCAATAAAACCAGAATTATCTCGGATATTGCATGCAATGCCGCGATGATAGCCCGTTAAATGTGTGTACCGGATTTTTTGAATCAACTGCCCGTAGCAAGCTACCTCGCGTTGCGAGCCTTCACTACTTAAAGCTAAGTATGCTGAAGTTTGAAAAGCAAAAATCATTGATGATTTAGGCTCCGGCTAATTCATCTCTATTGAACACTTTACGAGCGCGTCCGGCGGATGGTAAAAGCGCGCCTGTAAAACAAACAACAAGCTAGGGTCATTCAAGTTGGGGACAAAGCGGGAGAATCCGTGCCATTTAATCACCGACCAATCGCTAGCTATTGATCGAACAATTTTTTACAAATTAGAATCAACAAGTTATATTGTGTATAGGAACAAACAAAGGGATTGCTCATGCTAACTAAATTACTTTTATGCGCCATCATGTTATTCAGTCAATTGAGTTTGGCGCAAAACATTATCACTTCCCATGCCATCGCCCTGCGTGGTGAGGCTAAATATTCAGCGGACTTTAAACACTGGGATTATGTCAATCCCAACGCCGTCAAGAACGGCCATTTAAATTCAGCCACTACTATCAGCTTCGATAATTTTAATCGACATGCACAGCGGGGCCTATCCGCTCCCGACATAGAAATCCTCTACGATACAATCATGGTCGACAACCTGGACGAGGACAATGTTTTATACTGCCTTGTCTGTGAAAGCATTCGCTACAGCGATGACTTTTCCTGGGTTGAAATCAAGCTAAATGCCAGTGCCCGCTTTCAAGATAACCAGCCAGTGCTCGCCACTGATATCGCCTTTACCTTTAACAAACTGATCACCCAGGGCGTGCCTTTTTTTGCCAAAAAGTTTAAGCACGTCAGCGTCCAGGTGAATAGTCCTTCGCAAGTAACATTCAGCTTTGCCAAACCCGATAAAGCGCTATTAATGGACTTGCTTTCAATGCCGGTATTTGCCGAGCATTTTTGGCTTGAACTGGATTTATCAGAACCAATCAATACCCCGCCCTTAGGCAGCGGTGCCTATACTGTCAAAGATTTCAAAATGGGCCAATACCTCATCTATCAGCGCGATGAAAACTATTGGGCCAAAGATCATCCAACCCAAGTGGGGCTACACAATTTTAATTTTAAGCGTTTTGACATCTACAAAGATAATACAGTGATGCTCGAAGCCTTTAAAAAAGGTGAATTTGATATCAAGGTCGAATACGTCTCAAAGTTATGGAAAACCGCCTACACCGGCAAGAACATCGATAAAAAATTTATTAATTTAGAAGAAATACCCAACCAAAACCCACAGCCTATGCAAGCCTTCATCTTTAACACCACCCAAGCCCAATTAAGCGATAGAAGAGTCAGGCAAGCGCTGGGGCTATTATTCGATTTTGAATGGACCAATAAGACCCTTTTTTACGGGGCTTATAAGCGCAGTTATTCATATTTTCAAAACTCTGATTACATGGCGCGTGGTATCCCCCAAGGTCGTGAGCTAGAAATTTTAATGCCCTACAAGGATCAATTGCCCCCTGAGTTATTTACCACCGAGTACAATCCACCCAAGACCAATGGTTCAGGGCGCATTCGCCAGCAAATCCGCCAGGCGATAAAACTGTTCAAAAGCGCCGGGTGGAACCTCAACCAAGGAAAAATGCTCAACGCTCAGGGCGAGCCCTTCAAGTTTGAATTGATGATGTGGCAGGCCTCGATGGAGCGCATCGCGATACCCTTTAAAGAGAATCTGGCCAAAATTGGGGTAGAGCTTGAATTGCGTACCGTTGACATCGCTCAAGCCACCAACCGGTTGCGCGATCGAAAATACGATATGATTGTCCACAGCCTGGGTGGTGGAGTACACCCCAGCAGCGAGTTAAGGCTCTCTTTCCAATCTCAATACAAAGACAGCACCTACAACAATACCGGCTACAGCAGTGAGCTAACCGACCTGCTGATCAATAAAATCATCGAGCATCAACAGAACTTAGACCAGCTAAAAGCTTATGGTATGGCGCTGGATAGAGTCTTACTCTGGCAGTATCTAGTGATCCCACACTACCATTCAAATAGTTACCGGATCGCCTCTTGGGATAAATTTTCCCGCCCCGCTATCAAACCACGCTACGCTTCAGGTTTAACCACTTGGTGGTTCGACGAAAAAAAGGCAGCGCTCTTGCCTAAGCGCAACGCCCTTGATTAATCGGGGCTCGCTGAGGCGAACTGATAGGGCTGCGCAAGGTATTTTCCTAGAGTCGACAGCCCTAGCGAGGATTATACATTCATGAGAGCTTATATCGTTCGCAGGCTACTGCTGGTTATCCCCACTTTATTGGCGATCATCACCATTAACTTCTTTTTAATTCAAGCGGCCCCGGGTGGCCCTGTCGATCAAATGATAGCCGCCCAAATTGGTCTCAATGCCTCCATGCTTGACCGAGTGACCGGCAATAATGCCAACGAGACCTTAAACACCGAAAAAAGTGGCAGTAACTATCGAGCTTCAGTGGGGCTGACAGATGCGGATATCGAGGCGATAAAAAAACAATTCGGCTTTGATAAACCGCTGCATGAACGTTACTTTAGGATGTTGAAAGATTACCTATTTTTTGATTTTGGCGACAGTTTATTTCGCGGTAGAAGTGTTGGCGAGCTCATCGTAGAACGCTTGCCAGTCTCGATTTCTCTGGGACTTTGGACCACCTTACTGGTTTACTTAATATCGATACCACTGGGGATTCGCAAGGCCATTAAACACAGTAGTCGCTTTGATATTTGGACGACCTCGATTGTATTAGCGGCGAATGCCATACCCTCGTTCCTGTTTGCAGTACTGCTGATCATCCTCTTCGCCGGGGGAAATTACTGGGACCTATTTCCACTGCGCGGCTTGGTCTCGAACAATTTTGAACAGTTATCCACCTTCGATAAAATCTTGGATTATTTCCATCATATGTTCTTACCCGTCGTGGCGATGACCATCGGCGGTTTCGCCAGCCTGACCATGCTCACCAAAAACAGCTTTTTAGATGAAATCCATAAACAGTATGTGATTACCGCCAAAGCCAAGGGTCTCACTGAAAACGGGGTGCTCTACGGGCATGTATTTCGCAACGCCATGCTCATCATTATCGCCGGTTTCCCCGCCGCTTTTATCGGTATTTTTTTTACCGGATCGCTGTTGATTGAAGTCATCTTCTCACTGGATGGCTTGGGCTTACTCGGCTATGAGGCCACTCTGGGTCGTGACTATCCGGTCATTTTCGCCACCTTGTATATATTTGGCCTGATGGGATTACTGATGAGTATTCTCTCAGATGTGATGTACAGCATCGTCGATCCACGCATCAATTTTGAGGCCAGTTAAATGAGTAATACTAGCATTAGCCTCAATCAAAAACGCTGGTTGAAATTTAAAGCCAATAGACGCGGATATTACAGTTTTTGGTTTTTCTCAGTGTTTTTTATTATCACCTTGTTCTCCGAGTTTATCGCCAATGATAAACCGCTGGTTATTCACTATCAGGATAGTTTGCATTTCCCTATTTTCACCCAGTATACCGAATCCGATTTTGGTGGCGACTTAGCCATTGCAGCCGACTACTCTGACCCCTACATTCAACAACTAATCACCGACCAGCAGGGCTGGATGCTCTGGCCCATCATTCGCTACAGCTTTGACACCATCATTTACGACTTGCCCTCACCTGCCCCCAGCCCCCCCAGCCGCGATAATTGGCTGGGGACAGATGACAAGGCACGCGACGTATTAGCCGGCATTATGTACGGTTTTCGGGTATCGATATTGTTTGGTTTTGCAGTCACTATCATCTCGGCGATTATAGGGGTGGCGGCCGGTGCAGTGCAGGGTTTTTATGGGGGAAAAATCGACTTGGTTTTTCAGCGCATCATCGAAATATGGAGCAGTATGCCCTCGCTCTTTATCCTGATTATTATGCTCAGTGTCATCACCCCGAGCATCGGCTGGCTACTGCTCTTTGTGCTGTTATTTTCCTGGATGGGATTTGTCGGGGTGGTCAGGGCCGAGTTTTTACGCGGTCGTAACTTAGAGTACGTACAAGCCGCCCGCGCCCTCGGCATGAGTGATGCTCGCCTGATGTTCAAACACATACTGCCTAACGCCATGGTCGCCACACTGACCTTTATGCCCTTCACCTTATCGGGCTCAGTGACTATTTTGACTTCACTCGACTTTTTAGGTTTTGGACTGCCACCGGGCTCTGCATCGCTTGGAGATTTACTCGCCCAGGGCAAGGCTAATTTACACGCACCCTGGCTGGGCCTCTCCGCTTTCTTTGTGCTTGCCATCATGTTGTCACTATTGGTGTTCATCGGGGAAGCGGTACGCGATGCCTTTGACCCAAGGAGTAATTATTAATGCCCCTCTTGGATATACAGGCACTTAATTTAGGTTTTCAATCCCAGAGCGGTTTCACCCAAGTCGTCTTTGATTTTAACTTAAGTATTAAACGCGGTGAAATTCATGCGTTAGTGGGCGAGAGCGGATCGGGAAAATCCGTGACGGCGATGAGCATCGTGAGACTCTTAGACAGTCCGCCACTTAAAATAATTAGCGGCAAAATACTCTGGCAGGGCAATGATCTGGTCAGCGCCGATGAAAGAGATTTACGCGCGATTCGCGGTGATCGTATCAGCGTGATTTTTCAGGAGCCAATGACCTCATTAAACCCGCTGCAAAATATCGAAAAGCAACTCTGTGAAATGATATTACTGCACCAGTTGTGCAACCGTAAACAAGCCGCTGCAATGGCATTACACTGGCTGGAAAAAGTCGGTATTCGCCAAGTCAAAGATAAATTATCAGCGCTACCCCATCAGCTTTCCGGTGGCGAGAGGCAGCGGGTAATGATTGCCATGGCGCTAGTCAACAAACCAGATTTGTTAATCGCCGACGAGCCGACCACCGCCTTAGATGTCACGGTGCAAGCGCAAATATTAACGCTGATCAAAGAGCTACAGCAAGAATCGGGCATGGCGGTATTATTTATCACCCACGACCTGGCGGTGGTAAAGAAAATGGCCGACCGTGTCTCTGTCATGCAGCGTGGAAAAATAGTCGAGAGCGCCTGCAAAGCACAGTTATTCGATCACCCCTCTCATCCTTATACCCAGCGATTGCTCGCCGCTGAGCCCAGTGGCGAACCCTACCCGGTGTGCAGTGATGAAGACACCCTCAGTGTTGATCAACTCAAGGTTTGGTTCCCGATTAAACAGGGTGTTTTCAGCAAGACCGTGGCCCATTTCAAAGCGGTTGATGGCATTAGCTTCTCGCTGCGACAGGGGGAGACACTGGGTATTGTCGGCGAGAGCGGATCCGGCAAATCAACCTTGGCTAAAGCCGTGCTACAACTGATTAAAAGCCAGGGGGATATCGTCTTTTTAGGACAGTCAATTCAGGGCCTAAATCACGCCAAGATGCGCGTGCAACGCCGTTCTATGCAAGTCGTCTTTCAAGACCCTTACGGCAGTCTGAGCCCGCGCATGTCAGTGGGAGAAATAATTGGTGAAGGGTTAGAGATTCATCAGTGGGGCGACGAACAACAGCGAGAGCAACGCATTGTTGAAGTGATGGCTGAAGTTGAATTAGACCCCGCGTGGCGAGAGCGCTACCCGAATGAGTTTTCCGGAGGCCAGCGCCAGCGCATCGCCATCGCCCGCGCATTGATATTACGCCCGAAGTTCATCATCTTAGACGAGCCCACATCCAGTTTAGATCGAACTATTCAAATCCAGATCATTGAATTGTTGAGAGACTTACAGAAAAAGTATCAACTGAGTTATCTATTTATCAGTCACGATTTAAATGTGATCCGAGCACTGAGTCACAAAGTGCTGGTGATGCAAGCGGGCAAAGTCGTAGAGGCGGGAGATTGCAGACAAATTTTCAATCACCCCAAAGAGAAATACACCCAGGCGTTACTCAGTGTCGCCCTTAGTTAGGCAAGCTGCGTCGAAACAGCAACTTAGTTGAATTTATCGCTTATTTTTCTTGCATGCTAACCGCTTCACCATTATCATTTGCGCCCTCGATTGAGTACTCGCAAAATACGTTTTACGGGTTTTTAATCAATATCTATTTGAAATGCCGACATAGCTCAGTTGGTAGAGCAACTGACTTGTAATCAGTAGGTCCCGAGTTCGACTCTTGGTGTCGGCACCATCGCAATAATTCCCCCTAATCTCTGCGGTGCCAGAGTAATTTTATTTTTCAACCGTCACTGTTCTGCTCCACCCTCCCCCAGCACATCTATTGGTTATATTGATATCAAAGACAGCACTAAAGCTGGTACGAGTAATATGCAGATAATCTGTAAAAGTTATCTATCTTTTGATTATTGCAGCTATGCTAGTCTCAGCAGGACATCCGCAACAGCCTCATAATACTTTATAGTATATAGATTGCTCGTTGATTGTCTTTGCCAACACCGCCCACCTTCAGTGTTAAATCACTAACTAAAAAGAGCTTTCCTTAGTTAATTACTTAAAGCTTTAAGGGCTTTTTCGGTATCGATAGATTCAATCGCTTTGGTCTTGTCCACAGAATCATAGGCTTTCTTATAATCGGTGGTTGCCGCTGCTTCCATGGCCTTCTGTTTATCGACGGAATCAATCGCTTTTGTCGAATCAACAGAATCGGCTAGGCCATCATAATCGACAGTGGTACATGCCAGTGGGGATAAAACCATAAACAACACTAAAAATATTTTTTTACTCATCGGTAAATTCCTTTTAATCAAATTTCAAAATGTCATACTAAAAGACTATTCGCTTGAGGTCGAGAAGTAGCTGGCAAAAATTCGAGGCGCAGTCACGATGCATGTATATAGTGGCGCGCCAAGTGATGTTTGTCCGCAAAAGGCGACATTAATAACTCTATATTTCAATTAAATTATTCTGTAATATCAGCACAGTATAATATATTTGCATAGATTGATTTATTGAAAAACACCCCCCAAAGGATTGGATTCAGCAATGAATAGCACAAAACGACGCGCTCTTTTCTCTATTCTTGCCGCGTTCATGTTAACGATTATAATCGATAACAACACGACTGCTAACACACCAAAAGAAATGGCAGGCAACATCCAACTTAGTGATTTAAACATCGCGATTACCCCCCCTAAAAATGCCTATTTTGATCAACTCGCTGTTCATTCATCCGCTTCGCCCAATGTGCTTCTTGGCGATTCAGCCCTATCTCTCGATCAAACCTATCGCTTTGCCAACCGGCAAACCATTAAAATCGGCAGCGTTGATCGCAACAGTTTTGAGCTTCTAGATTTTATGACACTGGCTGATCACTGGGAATATAGCGGTGAAAGGTATTCGTCAATTATTATTGATGCACCAGGACATAATCACGAGATGGCCCGACAACTGTTGAGATTAAATAAAATTACAGAGCGGGATACGCGGTTTAAACAACATATTGTCATCGGTCATCGTTTTTCTACCTCAGGACATTGCCCGTTGATCGCCGGACATCAACACAGCAAGACACTTTGGCCATATAGACTTAGCGCACCAAGCGAGTCGTTAACTTAAATCCAGATACGAATTTATCCATAACGCGGCTTAAAACAAAAACAAAAAGGACTTTTGATGAAGACCAGACTCACCGCTTTAACCCTATTAATTGCTGTCACTTTTACTGCATATACAGCGTCAGAGCCAAACAACGAAGCCTCTGAACAGCCACCAGCAGCAAGTAAATTGAGCGTCAGTCAACTTAAGCAGCTTGAAGAGAGCTTGTCATCAAATCCACTTAAGAATGCTTATTTTGGCGAGACCCATATGCACACCGGTCTCTCTCTTGACGCTCTCTTTGGCATGACGGCAACAGGACCTAGGGTACCTGACGACGCCTATCGTTTTGCAAAGGGCGAAACAATCGAAATAAGTGGTTATAAACATAAGCTTAGCCGACCTTTAGATTTCGCAGCGGTTACCGATCATGCTGAGTATATTGGTGAGTCCTATTCCACTATCACCCCTGGGGCGCCCGGTTATGATTCAAAGGAACTGACTGATTTAAGAGCGGCTCTCACCTTTAAACAACAGATGACATGGTACGGCAGTTTCTCTGAAAATCAGCGTTCCGCTGCTGGGCCTACCCATCCCAGTTATTACGCCGGACCTAAAACCACCCAGAGCGCTTGGCAAATGGCCATTGACGCGGTCAACGATCACTACCAGCCAGGCACATTCACCACCCTTGCCGCCTATGAATGGACGGCGGTAGTAGGTGGTGGCAATCAACATAGAAATGTATTTTTTAGAGATATGATTTTACCTCTGCAACCTTTTAGCGCCATTGAATCGACAGATGAAACCAAACTATGGGCATGGATGGCAGAGCAGGAAGAAAACGGCAGTACTGTATTTGCCATCCCCCACAACTCGAATGCAAGTAAGGGCTTGATGTTTCCCAGCACTTATCCCGATGGCCGGCCCATTGATGAAGCCTATCTCAGGTTACGCAATAAATATGAGCGGTCGGTTGAGATTATGCAAATAAAAGGCAATTCAGAAGTATTAGCACAATTTTGGCCAAATGATGAAATGGCCGGTTTTGAAAATGCGCCCAGTATGGTGAATTATGCCGAGCGCAAACCGATGAAAAATAACTTTGTCCGCTGGGGTGTCATTGAAGGCCTGAAATATCAAATGCAATATGGCATCAACCCCTTCCAACTTGGATTTAATGGGGGCACCGATAGTCACAATGGTGCCATGAGTGATGTTGCGGAAGATGATTTCATCGGCGGGCATGGCCCCGCAGACAATACGGTCGAAAAAAGAAGAACCGAAGAAGTCCCCGCTTGGTTAATGGCTCGCGATGAAAACCCGGGGTCTATTACCGGTGTCTGGGCAGAAAAAAATACTCGCGGTCAAATTTGGGATGCTATGTATAACCGCGAAACGTTTGTTACTTCAGGCCCCAGGATTCAAGTGCGTATCTTTGCCGGTCAACAGCTAAAGGATACCCATCAAGATGTAGTCGAGATGGTCAAAGAAGGTTATGCCAACGGCGTTCCAATGGGTGGCACGATTACCGCTGCTCAAACGGCTCCGGTATTCAATGTCTGGGCGGCGAAAGATGCGAACGGTGCCAACTTGGATCGTATCCAAATAATTAAAGGCTGGGTTGATTTGAACGGCGAGCATCATGAAAAAATAATTGAGGTGGTTTGGTCGGGTGATCGCATCCTTGATAGTAAAGGTAAGCTGGCAAGTGTCGGTAATAGTGTCGATTTAAAAACGGCGTTTTACACCAATACCATTGGTGATAGCACCTTAATGGGCAGCTTTACAGATCAAGAATTTGATCCCTCACTAGCGACTTTATACTACGCCCGCGTCCTAGAAATACCTACACCCCGCTGGAGCACCTATGATGCAGTGCGCAATAATTTACCGCTGTTAACTGATGTTGCCGCCACCATACAAGAACGCGCTTGGAGCTCACCCATTTGGTTTTACCCCAAGTAAATACAGCGTTAGCATAATTGCAGAAAAGGATCATAGAATGTATTCTCAGCAACGACTCAGCATTTTTACCATCAGCGCAGCGCTGATCTTATCAAGCGTAGCAGGGGCTCAAACGAAAACAGATAAAGCACCAATATCTGCTGTCGACGGGGGCAAGACCTCGGGCTATAACCCACTGCGTAACCCCTACTTTGGTCAAACCCATTTACACACCGGATGGTCATTCGATGAGGCATTTTATAATACGCGACTAGGCCCAGACAATACCTATCGGCATGCTCGGGGAGACAAGGTAAAACACCCCAGTGGCTTTGATGTGCAATTAAAAATCCCCTTGGATTTTATGATCGTCACAGACCATTCTGAATATCTCGGTGTGCTTATCCGTATGTATGATAAGAAAGACCCCCTTTCAGAGAACCCCCTGGCCAAAACATTGATAGAATCTGGTAGCGATATTAAAAAATCGACTGCTGGCTTTTATGGTCTGGTTAAAAAAACCATACAGCCAGACGGCTCGACTAAGCCCGATCCTACGCTGACCACCCCAGAGTTAACACGCACCATCTGGGATGAATATATCAAAATTACCGATGATTTTAATAATCCAGGCACTTTCACCACGCTGGTCGGCTATGAATGGTCATCGCAACCCAATATGTCGAATTTGCACCGCAATATAATTTTCAGGTCTAGTAAAAACTTACCGGTTCCCTTTAGTTATTTTGACTCTCAAAAGCCGGAAGACTTATGGCAGTGGATGGATAACCAACGGGACAATGGGCATACACTTTTTGCTATCCCACATAATGGCAACCTGAGTAATGGTTTGATGTACGCACTTGAAGATAGTGATGGCAACCCCATTAACCGCGACTACGCAGAATCGCGACAGCGTAATGAACTACTCACTGAAATCATCCAAACCAAGGGGCAATCAGAGACCCATCCACTCATTGCACCCAATGATGAGTTTGCTTTTAATTTCGAAATTTGGACCAAACCCGTGGCAGGTCCCGGCGTAGTTAAAGTCCTAGAGACTAATTATATTCGAAATGCTTTTCGCAATGGCCTGGTTATTAAACAAAAAATTGGCGTAAACCCCTTTAAATTCGGCATTGTTGGTGGCGGCGATATACATACCTCGATTGTTTCTCATGAAGAGTACCAACACAGCGGTGAGCACAACTTAAAATCAGGAACACCTGAGGAGCGTCTACTGCAAGGGATCCCTGGCGAGCCATCAAAAATTGAGCAAGGTACCGCTGGATTATCCAATGTCTGGGCTGATGAAAATACCCGCGAAGCTATTTATGATGCCATGGCACGCAAAGAAACATGGGGCACCAGCGGGCCTAGAATTATGGTTCGCGTCTTTGCCGGTTTCGATTTTGGCGGGGTGACCACAGACTCTTCCGATTGGATCGACGTTGGTTATAACCAAGGGGTGCCAATGGGCGGCGATTTATCATCGGCCCCACCGGGAAAACCCCCTACTTTTATGATTGCCAGTCTCAAGGGACCAAACAGTGGCAACCTAGACCGCGTTCAAGTGATCAAGGGCTGGGTGGATACCTCGGGTAAAAGTCATGAGAAAATTTATAACGTCGCCTGGTCAGGTGATCGCAAGCTAGATGACAAGGGGCTTTTACCCAGTGTTGGCACGACCGTCGATATCCCCAATGCGAGCTACACCAATACCATCGGTAGTGCTGAACTTAGAACGACTTGGACCGATCCGGATTTTAATGCATCTCTCGCGGCATTTTATTATTTAAGGGTGTTAGAAATTCCAACACCTAGGTGGTCCACATATGATGCCAAGGCATTGGGTATAGCACCGCCCAAAGATTTCCCTGCAACGATTCAAGAGCGTGCCTGGTCTTCGCCAATCTGGTATACCCCATAATCTAGCGCGCTCACAAAAACGACTTAGGACAATTAAACATTGTCTGCTCTAATCACTAACGAAAGGATAAAACCACCCATGTCACCACAAATACCAGCGAAGCAAACACAATTCTGGCAAGAGCTGAACAAGAACACCACTTCAGTCATGTTTATGGGCTTCATTATTTTGTTAATGGGCATATTTGCCATTGCTGCGCCCCACGTCACCGGTCTTTCACTGGCAATAATGGTCGGCATCATTTTTATCATTGGTGGTGTGGGTCAACTGGTTTTTGCCTTCAAATCAGGCAAGGGCGTGCTTACTTTTCTGACGGGAGTCTTAACCGTGCTTATCGGTGGTTATATGCTCGGCAATCCAAATGCTACTTTAGCGTCATTAACGCTCTTTTTGGCGGCGTATTTAATTGTTTCTGGACTCGCCCACGCAGTGATGGCCTTGCAGGTGCGACCGGTTAAAGGATGGGGCTGGGCGTTATTCAATGGTTTCATTTCGGTATTACTGGGGGCGATGATTTGGAATCAATTTCCACTGTCTGGCGAATGGGCAATGGGCACTCTCCTCGGGATTAATTTGTTATGCAGTGGCTGGACCTTAATCATGTTTGGAACGGCGGCACGAAATAATCAAAAAATACTTACTATTAAATGAGTCAAGATAGGCACCACTAAATAGTGGTCGTTTAGTGATCTACATAAGACTAGCTAGTGGTACATAAATTGAGCCAGACAGGCATTCGTCGAAAGCATTTGTTTGCGGATAGATTGATTAAACAACATAAAAGTGAGCCACTTAGGAATTTTTCTGTAGCCGCTGTTCTTACTAGAGCTAAGCGGTTAATACCCATCTGGTCCGCGGAACAATGAACGCGAATGGCGAGTCCTTGGCCAGCGTTCTGACAAAGTAAACAGAGATGAAACAAGATTTCATCTCTGTTTACCACTTAGCTTTCTTTTAAAACATAATTGACAAAATGCCGGTACCAGTTACCGCCCAATATAATCACAATTTTGCCGATGATAACTGGGCAGCCCGAAAAATACTTTACCTCTAACCGCCAAATTTATTTTTCCTCTCTAACCCTCAAATCAATTACGATGCTAGTGAGGGTTCAGCATAACTTATCCAGAGACCATCATAACGCGCTCGGTTATGGTGATACTGTAGTTTCATATGAAGCAAGGCCCTACCGTTAATTTAAAACACTAATACCCGTTCAATACACCACATCATGGCAATACTACCGATTATATAACTCGATATTTTTTCTAGCTTCAACAGTGGCAAGTTTTTTATTTTATTTAGCAACGTTAAGACCAACAACATAGCGGCAATAAATAACAGCTGGCCGATTTCAACACCGACATTAAAAAACAGCAAGCCTGCGATGAGATCACTTTTCGGCAAACCAATCTCAGCCAAGACCGCGGCAAAACCAAAACCATGTAATAAACCGAAACTAGCAGACACCACCACAGGGTAGCGATAAGTCAGGCTGTGCTGTTGCTTTTTGGCTATTTCAACCGCGAGAAAGACAATACTCAAAGCAATCACGGCTTCAAGGGGAGCTATAGGCAAGACGATCAGATCTAATGATGACAGGGCGAGAGTAATAGAGTGAGCCAAGGTAAACCCACTGATTGCCCAAAACAACTTTCGAGTGAAACCCGCAATCAAGACCAAACAAGCCACAAACAGCAGATGGTCTGTACCTCTTAATATATGCTCGATACCTAATTCGGTATAGGTGGTTATCACGCTTTCAAAGCTGGGAGTTTCCGAAAATTGATACGCGGGTGTGTTGGCACTCAAGCGTGCCGTTAATAATTCACCGGCTAAACTTTCGTAGCGAATAATAACGTCTGTTAGGGTGGTTTTAAGCTGTGCGACGGATACCCTCAATCCCTGTATGCCCTGTGGTCGGGTTATCTGCCAGCGCTCAAGATAACTACCCGCAATAAAATGAGCCTTGCGATTAGCTGGCGGCAATTCTCCATCTAAGATCAAATCTAACCTCAAGCGTCTATCTTCCCTCGCGGGAACCTTCCAGAGTATCTCGTACCGCGATTGATCGATTTGTTGAATCTGTAACAGTGCCGGTCGAATTTCATCTGCCAAAGCAGCCATCGAACAAATGAAACTAAAGATTAATACTGCAAACCGCATAATTTAACCCTTGTTCACAGCATCAGTATTGACCGATTCAATAATCACTTGATACTTAATTCTTAAATTCTCATCAAGCTTTTTTTTCATCGCTAATTGTTTTTCATGCAGCCAATCTCGGACTATCATGGATTTAATCTCGCTAAGGGCTGGCATTCTTGGCTGCTGTTTTTCACTGACAAAGACTAGATGCAAGCCATAACTAGAGACGATGGTGCCATGCCATTGGCCTATTTCTGCATCATTCAAGGCCTGTGCGAAACCATCACCAAAGGTATTATCTATCCGATCGGCTGAGGTGAGATTAAACTGAGCGGGTAATAAAGTACTATCGCCCACAGGCTCAACTCGCCGAGAATTTTCAAGGAGTAACAAAGCGCTCTGTTGGGCTGAAGCATGTTTCGCGGGATTGATATAAACCTGTTTAAAACTAAAAGTAGCGGGGGTTTGATAGTTATGCTGGTTGCTCTGCAGGTAAGCGGTTAATTCCTCATCGCTGGGATCCATTAACTCACTTAAATCCAAAATGATAAATTCCATTTTTTGCTGTAAACGTCTTCTGATAACCCCGTCATCTTGCTCTAGACCGAGACTTAACGCTTCACGATAATACATCTCTTCCACCACATACTTTTCTATCAAGACCTCCAGTTCTGCGGTAGTCGGCGGGCGTTTCCAGGTCTTTTCGAACAGTACAGATAAGTGCATAATCCGCTGTTGACTCACGATCAAAGCATCGGTGCTATCTTTCGCCACCATTTGGAAGCCGACAAATAACAAACCACCCAAGAGTAAAAAGTGCAGAAGCGGTTCTTTCAGTAGTTTTATCATATTAAATTCAGTCGAGTAGTATGTAGGGGAGAGTGGTCTAGCTTAGTCAACCGTTATTTACCGGTCTGAAGCTACAAAATTTATAACGAGCCGTGGTAGTCTGAGCTATGGTTAGCCCTTAGCGCTTAGGCAGATTTAACCCCTAGATTCCACTCACCCCGCCAGTGTTATGTCTATGCTCAAGAAAGCAACGGTGATGCCCGAAAATTGTTTAAGAATCATACCATTTGTGCCAAATATTCCCAATAATTTTCCCCCGGGCAAAACAGAAAAAAATGAATCAAACAGTATAGCGCCAATACGAATATCGCGATAAACCCTTATATCCTATGAGCTGTAGAACGCCATGCTTCGCAGCCGAAATAGCCCCTTAAACCAATGCTAGCACTTGGCAAAAAAAGTAGATTGGTGGGCTAGCTATTAACTCGCTTTCTCACCTATCCATTTATACAACCACCGGGTGTGCTGCTATTCAGCTCAACCTATTGCAAATGATGATTTGCTGGCTAATTTCCACATAAATATTTGCAAATAATATCTTCTAGAACCCCTTGTCTTTCTAATTTTTCAATACTGTTATTAATTTTTTCCAGCAAATATTGGTGCTGGCGATGCAAGCGAATACTGATAGGATTACTGGCATAGGGAAGAGATATTTTATAACTCATTGCCTGATTAGTCTGATAGTGAACAGCCGTTGCCTCACGCATCAATCCCACCTCACTCCAGCCTCTATCTACGCGCATAGCAATCTGTAAAGGCGAGGCATAATCTTCACGTATAATATAATCAGGCGTACTAGCCCCCCTGACGACCGCTACTTTGATATTTTTCAAATCCTTGAGGATAAAAGCGGGAAAACGCAGTTTTGGATTAAACACGACGACCTCGTTAGCGAAACCAAAAGGCCTGCTAAATACTGAGAGCACCCTTATTGCCTGAGGCTCATCAGCGCTATCTGACACGCCTAGCTCCAAGTCAATTTCGCCGCCGAGGAAATGTCGGTTCAGCCTCGCCTGCGACAGTGGCACAAATTTAAACTGCAGCTTCAAATCACTGGCAACTGCTCTCAAAGTGTCCGCATAAATCCCAGTGACAGCCCCCGTATCATCTACCCACAAGAACGGCACTTGACCCGGCACCGGCATCCCCACTCGCAGAGCACCCGCCATCAGGGACGAACAAGAGCACAGCACACACAACAACGACAACCATTTGCTAAACACTACCATGGTATTTTCATCCCCAATCACCACATATTTTTATTAAATTGGAGTTTTTAGTCCTCACAACTTCGAACATCGTTCCCCCTTACCCACTCTATTCTATGAAAGACCTCAGCAGTGGCACATTATAATGTTATTTGAAACTATAAATACTAAGATGTAAGCTTTCAACCCACCAGCACACCTCCTCCTATGCCAATGACCAGAGAATCAGCTCCAAGCTTTAATCTAAAATTGATCCATGCATTACTACAACTAGTGCAGCATCAAGGCGTTGATACAGCCGCCGCGCTCAGTCAAAGCAATATCAAGCAAGCATTAATTGACATTCCAGGTCAGCGCTACCCCACCGAGGAGTTTGCAGCATTACTCTCGCATTTAATCAACCACACTAACAACCCTAAACTGGCCATTACCGCCGCTAAAGCCACTCAACCTAGAATGCTTGGCTCACTGGGTTTTATCATGACCACGGCCAATACACTACAAGATGCCTATCAAATGCTCGCGGATTATTTTTCGCTAATCTATGAGGGCATAAGTTTAGAGATCACCTACCACCAACAAGAGTGCACCCTTAACTTAAAGTTCAATGACAGCAATCCACATGTCATTGAGTTTTTTATCGCCTGCTTACTTAATTGGCCCCGCTGGTTGACCGGCAGAGCCATACCCGCGCAGTGCGTAAATTTTAGTTTTAAAGGCGATGGGAATTTACGACACTACAACCAACTAGCCACTCAAGTTAATTTCTCGCAAAACCACAATCAACTGATCATAAACAGCCAACATATGAGCCTAGCCTGCCTAGAAGCCAATCCAGAAATGCATCAATTGCACTGTGATTACGCGAATTCACTACAACTTCAAAGCTCACACAAACAGGCTATTATCGCTCAGGCTAAACACCAAATACGGCTACTAATCCAACAACCTAAGGCGACTGATAACCTTGCCATACGGCGTGAGCAAGTGGCCGCAGAATTAAACATGAGCTTGCGGACTTTCCAGCGAAAACTCAGCGCGCTAAATACCAGTTTTCAGCAAATTCACGATACTGTTCGCCAAGAGATTTGCATTCAACTAATATCCAAACCGCAATTAAATTTTGGCCAAATAGCCTATAAGCTCGGCTTTTCTAATCTCTCAGCCTTCCAGAAAGCCTTTAAACGCTGGATGCAACTCTCACCCAGCCAGTATCGCAATAGCCTAATTCCCCAAGAGATATCGAGCGCCATCAGTGCAGTAAAACCTGCCGATCAACTTTGGTACTCAACACTCTCCAACCAAGAACTCAATATCGCTATCGCTGAAAAATTTTCCTGCTTGAGCCACTTCACCCAACAGTTACTTGCGCTGTGTGCACTGAGTCAACAGATTAGCCATCGGCAACTCTCTATAGAAACTCTCGCCAGCATCAGCGGCAATACGATTGCGAGATTGAGCATTTATTTATGGCCGGCACAGCAGCAGCAATTAATCGACTCCACCGATCAATGCGACAGCACGTTAATATCGATACAATTCACTGTACTTGAAGCCATTCCAGAAATATCTAATATTTTAAGCCCACTACAACTAACTGAGCTGCATTTTTCCATCGCCCGCCACCACCAATCACAAGGCGATCACCTGCTTGCCATCAAACATTACCTACTGTGCGATATCCCAAAACTGGAACACAGTCAGCTATCCACCCTTTATCATTATTGCAAACACATACTCAACACGGGCTCTACGATAAACGAAGCTTCTTTAATCAACAGCCTTTTCACCTTGACTATTAATTGCAAAGTAACCCTTGATGACGACATATATGCGCTCAACGATTTGTACATTGCCCAATTAGATAACTGGATCAGGCTTTCCTTTTTCGATGCTGCCCACTTGCAAGTCAACAAGCTAAACAACATTCAGCTCACCAATAATCAAACAGTCGATCTAGCCGTTATAGCGACTAAACTGTTAATTGAGATGAATCAAATCGAGCAAGCGCAAATACTGCTTCTCAAAACAGCACAGCAGAACTGCCAAATATATACATTAGAGACAGCACAGAGCCAAATATTACTCAATATTGCCAGCGCGCTAGAACAGACTAGTGTACTGGCTAATAACAACAGTAAGAACATTTTAAAATCCGCAAGCCGCCTAAAATTAACCGACCTGGAAAAGAACAAACGCAGAGTTCTAAAGAGCTTAATTAATACTTATTTACATGCCCAACAACCCATTAAAGCAGCTGGCGCCATCACTTACATGTTCAAGTTATGTCTTAAGCAAGTTGATGACTATTACGCCGCCTTTGCCAACGCGCATTTTTCTTGGATATGCTGCTGGTTCAGTGGTGATATCAACACCGCAAAAATTTGCGCACAGCACGCCATCACTCTTGCGAGCAGACATAGCTTATTACACCAACAAGAGTGTGAGGTGATACTACAACACAAGTTTTACCATTGGATTCACCCCCTTAGCGCGACCAAGAACACTGTAGACAACCTCCAGAGATCACAACTAGCCAACTTAACCAACCCCAATAGCCTGCCTCATTATCTCGCTCTATGCTCTGGGGTAACTTTGAGTCAGATCGAAAGCCTCTGTCATAAGGCACTAGAAGTAGGTTCTAGCACATCCCTGCGACACCCCTACAGACATATAGAACACGTCTTAACCTGCAGCCAGCAACTTATGTCACCAACAGCAAATTCTCCCCAACCTAAGTACACCAACAGTCACAGCGCCTTTTGTCAGTTATTTAGTCATTTCTATAACTTTGATGTCACTCACTGGCAGCAAATGCAACATTGGGACGCTCGTATTGAAAACGAAATGATCGGTGAGCACTTAGTAACAGAAGCCTTTTTTATCTGCACTTTAATGCGCCTGCGATACCTAGAGCATACTAATAATAATGACGACGAGCTCACTTTAGAGCGTCCTAGGTTTGAGGGCCAAATTTCTCGTTTAGAATTTTGGTCGCAGTTATGCCCTGAAAATTTTAAAGCGCAATACCAAATAGCGTACGGCGTATATCTGTTAATTTTCTTTGGCGCTAAAAAGGCAGCTGATCATTTTGAAAGCATTTATACCGAGATAGAAATTAACGCTCACCCGCAGCATAAAATACTGTACTATCATTATTATGCTAGAATTTTACGCACACAATCCTCAGCTTTACAGGCTCTGTGCGAAGAGAAAAAACAGCGACTAATCATACAGTGGGCAGGTCAAAAACACCTTATTGATTAAGCTTTACATAAATTCTAAATGACCAATAACAATACGCGTAGACCGCTGCTGGATATAGTTAACGAAGATAATAAAAGACAAAAGCCGGTGTGCCCCTTTCACTGGGTATTGCCCAAATCTATCAGCATACTTAGCCGATGACTCACGCCGTATTATCAAGTGCAGCTAACATGCCTTTGGGCTAGTCAGCTGAGGCTTCACACTAGATAAAGAGTAAACTATGAGCCCTACCCCCTGGAAAGTATTAGTCGTAGACGACGATGAAGGTATACACAGCATCACCCGCATGGTGTTTAGAGGCTACGAGTTTGAAAACAGGCCTATTACACTAATCAACGCCTCTAGTAGCATCCAAGCTAAACAGATCCTTGCAGAGCAACCAGACATTGCCGTTACTTTGCTAGACGTGGTTATGGAGACAGACAATGCGGGATTACACCTTGTCGATCATATTCGCAAAGAGTTAAAAAACCGCGACATCCGAATTATTTTACGGACAGGGCATCCAGGATTCGCCCCCGAAACTAAAGTGATTATTGATTACGATATTAACGACTACTTGAGTAAAGTTGAATTATCCGCCTCCAGATTACTGACTTCGGTCGTGGTAGCACTGCGCTCATACGCAGATATACAAAACGCCAAACCATCCCTGAACAATAACTTTGCCAATCAAAACAACGTCACTGAGACGACGGCCAAGCAGTCATTACTCGATGGATACTCGCGACATTTAGAGCTAAAAATACAACCTTTATTGGCGGCAATAGCAAAACTGCAGCACTTTAGCCACAAGCCTTTGGTTGACGATTTAATCGATGAAATACACAATCACTGCTCTCACCTATCTAAAACCAATCAATTATTACAACCTATTCATACCAATAACATCAGCAACACAGATATTAGCGATGCAATTAATCAATTAATCCATAACTATCTGGCACAAACAAGACAGCATAACTGGATAATCGACTACGAAATCAGCTCGCAATTGAGCCGAAAAATCAACTTAGACCTCCCTTGGTTTAACGCCTTATTAATGACTTTATTTGAAATATCAATCTGTCGATCAAACACACAGCAAGCGACAGAGCTATTCATTAATATCGAACCTAGCAACACCGATCTATCCATTATGAGCATAAGCGTGACGGGGAAATTAAAGACAGTGAACACAATGACGCCCTGGCAAGAGATTTTATTAAACAAACTCAGCGAGCTATCCAAGTTTTACGGGGGGACTATACAAGAGCTACCTAGCCAAATAAAAAGTGCGGTAGAAAATACCGTAGAAAGTAGCGGCCAAATATTGATAAGCTATTCATTTAACCTACCAGCTGATTAAAAAGCATTCAAATCAAGTCATTAAACTTGATCACCCTCAACATAGCGGCAGTTGAAAAATAAGAAAATGAAAACTGATAACGGGATTATCAGTTTCCTGTGAGCTGTGAGCTGTGAGTAACAGAATACAGCCTTCCCTCCAATACATCTCTTTGACTGCTAGCTTCTTAATACAAACACAGAGCAAAATGCACGCTCAACAACTCTCGCAGATACCGAGCCCAATAAGAACGCATCAATCTTACTGCGCTGATGTGCTCGCATCACGACTAGATCAATACCATTGTTACGTACATAACGATTTATTTCTTCAGATGCCGATCCCTCGAACACTTTTAGCTCTGACTTAATCTGCTCGTCTACATGCTCATTGGCAAAACTCACCAACAACTCAGAGAAGCGTTTCAGCGACTCTTGATGCTCTTTTTCACTAAAAAATGAAGACACTATTGAATTGTTATAACCCGGCACTACCGCAATTATATGCAGCTGTGCACCATTGCCGTGAACTTCACGCAAGGCAAGCTTTAACGCCGTTAAACAAAACTGTGTATCTTGCAAATCAACAGGTACTAATACTTTCTTAAACATCGCCACCTCCAATAATAGGGCTGGGCCATCTCCGACAACTTTCGCCAGCTTAGATAACCCTACCCCACTAGATAGATTAACAAAAACGAAACTAATAGAGCCTAAATAGCTCCCCTCTAGAAATAGCTGTCTACTGCAAATGCCCCTCTAGATAAGGACTTGTTAAGCATTACTAGTGGCTGCAGTATTGAGCGCATTTTTGTCTTTATCACTGTCTACATTAAGCCTGCGTCGCTGTAACACTATGATAAGCCCAAGTAGCAAAAATGCTGGAATATACATCAACTCTTTAGGCAGATGCTCCGCTGGCACCCATAACTTTAAGATTTTCTGATCAAAATCAAGGCCTGCGTTTTGAGCGACACTGTCATAACCCACATCATCGACAATATAACTTCCATCTTCATCTTTAATGATAGTCAAACCGCTACTTGCTAACTTCTCGATCCCAGTAACCCCTTCACCGACCGGCAAAAGAATGACGAATTCTCGCTCGCTACCTGCTTCATTTTCCCCGAGTATGGTCATCCGCATCTCTTGCCCTACTGGCACGTCTTTTAACTGCTCAATATAGGCAGGACTCACGACATCATAACGCGGTGAAACCATGTCCATCCAAAACCCAGGTCTAAACAAAGTAAACGCAATGACTAGCAACAGGGCAGATTCATACCAGCGACTGCGGGCAAAGAAATACCCTTGCGTGGCCGCGGCAAAGACTAAGATGGCAATAGTCGCCATAATAAAGACAAAGATGCCCTGCATCCAAGTGACATCAATCAGCAATAGATCTGTATTGAAGATAAACAAAAACGGTAGCGCAGCCGTTCGCAGGCAATAGAAAAACGCCACAAAACCGGTCTTGATCGGATCGCCACCAGAGACGGCCGCCGCCGCAAAGGATGCCAGTCCTACTGGGGGTGTTACATCCGCCATGATGCCGAAGTAAAAGACAAACAAGTGCACCGCGATCAATGGCACGATCAAGCCATTTTGCTGCCCAAGCTCAACAATCACTGGCGCCAGTAACGACGACACTACGATGTAGTTTGCCGTAGTGGGCAAACCCATGCCCAAGATCAAACTCAATACTGCGGTCAGCATCAACATCAGCAGCACATTGCCCATCGACATAATCTCTACTAGTTCAGCTAATACTAGCCCGACACCTGTTAGAGAAACTGCACCGACAATAATGCCCGCCGCCGCTGTTGCAATACCAATACCAATCATATTGCGCGCACCAGAGATCAAGCCATCGATCAGCTCGTAAAATCCTTGAGCAAGCTTCTCTTTGACATCACTGCCCTCTCTAAAATAAGCGAACAGCGGACGCTGGGTGAGCAAGATGACGATCATAAGTGCAGTCGCCCAAAAAGCAGAAAGCGCAGGACTCAACCGCTCAACCATCAAGCACCATACCAATACGACTACCGGTAAAATATAATGTAATCCGGATTTTACCGTAGGGCCCAACTCAGGCAACTCTACAATTGGCGCATTCGGATCATCAATTTCTAAATCTGGGTACTGTGAGCAGCTTTTAGCTAGCCAGATATAAACACCCGCCAGCAACAAGCCAATTATCCAACTTGCGCCATCTCCAGCAACAGGTTTTAACCAGCCCAAACCGTAATACACCACGAAACCAACGGCAGAAATAGCCCCAAAACCGGCTAAAAATTTAAACACAAAAACCAGTAGTGGGCTGGGCTTACTACGACGCGGTAAACCTTTGAGATCAGCCTTCATTGCCTCTAAATGCACAATGTAAACAAGCGCTATATAGGAGATAATTGCCGGTAAAAAAGCGTGCGTTACCACTTCAAAGTACGCCATATCCAAAGAGGTCGCCATCAAAAAGGCGGCAGCACCCATTACCGGTGGCATAAGCTGGCCATTCACTGATGAAGCCACCTCTACAGCCCCTGCCTTCTCAGCAGAGAAACCAACACGTTTCATCATTGGAATAGTAAAAGTGCCGGTAGTAACCACATTGGCAATAGATGAGCCTGAGATTAAACCGGTCATTGCCGACGCCACGACAGCCGCTTTAGCAGGACCTCCTCTTAAGTGACCTAAGCTGGCAAAAGCTATTTTAATGAAATAGTTACCAGCGCCTGCTTTGTCTAACAAGGCACCAAACAATACAAACAAAAAGACAAATTTGGTGGAGACACCGAGCGGTACCCCAAACACACCATCTGTCGACAGCCACTGGTTGTCAGCGACCGCTCCAAAGGATGCTCCTTTCCACGCCAAGATGCCCGGCATGCTTTGACCACCAAAACAGTAGAGTAAAAACACCCCTGCAACTATCGCCAAAGGAGCACCTAGAGCACGCACAGTGGCCAGCAGTAACATGACAATACCAATACAGGCAATGGTAATATCAACAGTGTTAGGATTACCGGGTCGAGAGGATATAGATTCATAAAAAACATACAGGTATGCAGACGTACCGGCTGCCACAATCGCCAGTAACCAGTCTACGGCCGGCACATAATCTCGTGGAGATTTTTTTCCAGCAGGGAATGCAGTAAAAGCTAAGAAAATGGCGAAAGCCAAGTGAATTGATCTGGCCTCTGTATTATTAAAAACACCTATGCCAATTATGTAGGGCAGTGGTGAAGCTATCCATATTTGGAAGAGCGCCCATACTAAGGCGACACCGGTTAAAAATTTACCTACTGGACCGGTAGGGTTGCGCCCTCCAGTGTCTGAAGAGGCCACTAACGCGTCTAATTCAGCGCTACTGGTTTGTTGGTTTTGAATTGATTCACTCATGAAAGTGCCTCATTTATAGAGAATGAAAACTGACCTACACGTCTTATTTTAGGTGCTGATAGATACACGCGTAAGGCTTTATTGATTCGACGTCATTAAATGTTGCCCGCATTGACATCACACAGAGTGCCCATGTCGATATCTGATTTACAGCAGGTTTCTTATAATTATTTAACATTTAATATTTGTGATTTACTGTCGCTGTGAGACAGGTACAGTCTTTCTAAAACAACAAAGCGGCATTACTGCCGCTTATAAAGTACTGAGGTTTATTTAATTAACCCTACTTCTTTGTAGTACTTAATCGCACCGGCGTGTAACGGTGCTGATAGATTATCAACTATCATGTCTTCTTTCTTCAAGTTCTTAAATGCTGGGTGCAGCTTCTTAAAACGCTTGAAGTTCTCAAATACTGATTTAACGATGTGGTACATCGTTTCTTCGCTTGTAGCAGTAGAACTTACGAAAGTTGCACCTACTCCAAACGTAGTGACGTCAACATCAGTCCCCTCGTACATGCCCGCAGGTACAGTAGCTTTTGCATAATAAGCATTATCGGTAATAAGCTTATCAAATACTGGTCCCTCAACAGGTATCAGCGTCACATCACATGATGTGCTTGCCTCTTTGATAGAGCCATTAGGATGACCCGCTGTGAATATAATTGCATCTACGTTGTTATCACATAGTGCCTGTGCTTGCTCAGAAGATTTTAACTGTGCAGCCAGTGCGAAATCATCCATCGTCCAACCTAGCTCTTTCATCACAACTTTCATTGTGCCTAGTTGTCCTGAACCTGGAGCTCCCACGTTTACACGCTTACCTTTTAAATCAGCAAAAGTTTTGATACCTGAATCTTTACGGGCAACAACGGTGAAGGGCTCGCCGTGAACAGAGAACACAGCACGCAACTCTTTAAACGCTCCCTCGGGAAACTCCTCTGGTGATGTTCCATTGTACGCATGGAACTGCCAATCAGATTGAGCAACACCCATATCTAGGTCACCGTTTTTAATGCCATTGATATTCTTAACGGAGCCACCTGTAGTATGGGTACATTTGATACCGTGCTCTTTGGTTTTTTTATTCACTAAACGGCAAATAGAGCCACCTACCACATAATAAACGCCAGTTTGACCACCAGTCCCTATAGTAACGAAAGTTTCTGCTGCTGAGAGAGCACCTGAGAAAGATGCTGCAATAGCAATACTGCCGGAAAAAATTGCAGCTGCTAATTGATTTTTTATTGATTTTTTATTAAGAGACATAAGAACCCTTATTATTTTTATGTGAAAGTTATAAATTGGTGAACAGGCTTTACCTCATCGGTCAGTGATACCTATTCGCCAATACGGAGAGAGCCCTGCTATTATCAAAGTGCTATTTATAGAAACATTACTGATAATGGCTGATATTGTTCCCTAAAAACAATTTGACTGTGCCGTATAAAGCACAGACAGCGCATGCTTTTAAGCTATGATTCAGTAGTGATCAATCATGGTACAACAATACCTATAAAAAACTTCACTCTTACTATCTGCCGCGCCAATTAAGCATCCTTCCGTGCCAATTCAGCTAAAATCACTGTTACCCTCTCTTTTAGCCTCTTCCTGCCTGGTCATTTTTAATAATTTTTACTAGCAACGCCTTAAACCAATATACAGCTGACTGAAAAACAACGTCATGCCTTAAAGCCAGTCAACCACCCCTCCCACCCAGCTATAAATGCACTAATATGCAGGCCTACTCTTCCAGATTGACCATGCTTGTATATAATACTTTTAGAAAAAATAGAACGGATGGGATTTAATCTTTTTATTAGCTTCGATAACTTAGCAATGATTTTCTTTACCTTGGAATTTAAAATGTCCATTAGACGCCTGTTTAATCACTACAAAACCGAAAATCCACTGGCACTTAAAATATTAACGTCGATCATTCTATGCAGCTCATTAATCACCTTGCTAGCAACCGGATCACAGCTTTATTTTGACTACACATACGAGCGCTCAGCTATCGATGAGCAAATAAAGCAAATTGAATCCAGCTCCCTCGCTAGTTTAGAGAACAGCCTTTGGGAAATAAGCCCGGAACAAATTCAATTGCAATTAGATGGCATTAAAAAACTGCGGGACGTAGAGTTTGTATTATTAACAACGCCGTTTCATGAGCGCTATTCAAGTGGCGAACGATCAAACGCATCAGTGCTGGAAAAAGAATATAAACTGACCTACTCAGATATTGATAAAGAATACTTGTTAGGGACTTTACAACTTGTCATCACCCTAGATAACTTACACCACAGATTGTGGGACAAGGCGCTGCTTATATTGCTTTCCCAAAGCATCAAGACCTTCCTTGTGTCGCTCTTTATCCTCTCTATTTTTCATCATCTGGTCACCCAGCATTTGATAAAAATGGCCAGTCATGCCCGCAGTATTCAACTGGAAAAACCCAACTCTGAGCTACAATTACATAGAGGAGACAACTGTGGCCCTGACGAGCTAACCAACGTAGTCGACTCTATTAATAAAATGCAATTTGGTATGCACACCGACATGCAAAAGAGAATAACTGCCGAGCAGCAGCTTTCATTACTCAACCTAGAGCTGGAAATACGAGTTCAAGAGCGTACCGCACAATTGCAATCATCCAACCTAGAACTGCAACTGAGTTTAGACAATTTACAGAAGACCCAGAGACAATTGTTAGAGTCCCAGAAAATGGCCTCTCTTGGTAATTTGGTAGCAGGTGTTGCACATGAGATCAGCACGCCGATTGGCATCGCTTATACTGCCGTATCTTACTTACAACAACAGACTTCACAATACACTGGTGCGCTGGCTGACATAACCGCAGAAAGCAGTGCAATGATCAGTAATAATTTACAGCGCGCCGCCAGCTTAATTACCGCCTTTAAGCAAGTCTCTGTCGATCAATCGACTGAAAAGCGCAGAGTCTTTAATCTGCAAAACTATATAAATGAAGTTTTACTTTCACTTAAACCTAAACTGCGAAAAAGCAAAACCACCGTTACAATCGACTGCGACCCTCGTATTGAGCTTGACAGCTATCCTGGGAGTTTCTATCAAATATTCAATAATTTGATCATTAACTCCATTATTCACGGACCTGGCAAAGCTGGAGATAAAATTTCGATTAAAATCACTATAACCCAAAAAGAGCAGAGCATTATTATTGATTACACCGATAGCGGCGTTGGCTTAAATAATGAATGGGAGAGCAAGGTATTTGAGCCTTTCGCGACCAGCAAAAGGAATATTGGCTGCAGCGGACTGGGCATGCATATTTGTTACAATTTGGTACATCATTTACTAAAGGGAGAAATACACTGCCTGCCAAGCATCAAAGGGGCGCATTTTCAAATAACCTTAAACACAGCTACCGTCCTACCACAACAACTCACCAGTAACGCATAACCCCAAGATAACAGTGTTAATTATCTTCTATTAGCCCTACTTCTTTAAAGTAGCGCAACGCCCCTTTGTGCAAAGGGGCCGCAAAGGGTCCTTTTACCATCTGCTCAGGATCTAAGCGAGCAAAGGCGGGATGCAATCCTCTAAACTCATTCAACTGCTCCATGATCACCTTCACTAAAGAGTATGCCGTTTGCTCACTGAGCGCAGTACTGGCAAATAGAGAAGCACTGACACCAAAAGTAGCTACCGATTTAATATTGCCGCGATAGATTGCCCCCGGAATCATCGCCCTCCGATAATAGCTATTTTCTATCAGCAGCTGGTCTACTGCTGCCCCTCGGACACTAACCAAGCGAGAATCACAATCATCTGTCGCCTCTCTGGCCATACCCGATGGATGCCCGACGATATAAATCATAACATCGATGCGCCCCTGACACAGAGCGCTCGCCTGATCTGTGGCATCTAAGCTGAGCACTTGCATAAAATCTTGATAGTGCCAGCCCTTTTTCTCCAGCAAATCGTTCATCGTCGCTCTGAGACTAGACCCCGGTGTACCGATACTCACTCGTTTACCCTTAATATCATCAAAACTGTAGACATCAGAGCTTTTGGGGACTATCACCGTAAAGTACTCAGGGTATAGCATCAACAGCGTACGCAACTCTGCACCTTGATCAGCACCAGCGCTGGTTATTTTCGAGTCATTTTGTTGCTCTTGATGATAGCTCTTGTAAATCCAATTAGATTGCGCGATTCCCACATCCAAGCTATGATTTAGCACTCGCGCAATATTGGATACAGATCCGTTGGTTGCCTCCAATATGCAGCGAATCTTAGGTTTTCGCTTGAGTTTATTGACTATCCGACATATCCCGCCACCAGTAGGATAATAAACGCCTGTTTCAACGCCGGAACCTAAGGTAATTATTTGTTTTTGTGCATGACAAAAGGAGGTATAAATAATCGCCAACAACAGACCAACTAATCTTATTTTTTTCAAAATTTAAAACCTTAATTTGTGAGAGTCACACCTAAAAACAGCAAATAAAAGAACAGATTAACCATTAATAAATATACCTAATGCCGGATGATACGTTACAATTTCTAAACTATAAATCAGCTTAGCCGAGTAAACTATGAATCCTTTTTTTATTTTTTTGTTAGTCTGCACTATTGTTGCCATCGTCTATTGGTTTAGAAATGCGACAACTAAACAAGGAATCACCGCACTGAAAGGATTATTCATCTGCCTGGGCTGCCTATTTATCATTCTTCTAGTCACCGGTAGACTCCCCCTACTCACAGGCATTCCCCTGCTACTAATGGCCCTCTATAGAAAAATAGCACTGACTAAGTTGCTGATACCCTTTATTCGCTTACTGGCGGGCCCAGTCAGTCAGCCTGACTTAATTTTAAACAGGGAGCAGGCACTAGCAGCACTGCACTTAAAAGATAGCCCTAGCCGGGAAGAAATTGTCCAAGCCCACCGAAGAATCATGCGCGATAACAACACTAACCATAGTATTAGCAAACACAGGTTAGCCCAGATAGATGCAGCTCGAGAGCTACTGATTCAACAAAGTGAGAATTCTGATTAAGTAACAGTGCTTAGGACTGAGGTATCACTCTAGGGGCAGCAACCTTAAGCCCGCCCCACCTAACAGCTCTGAGAAGCCCTTTAGGCGTAATTCTTTATTATCAAAAACTTGAAATAACATAGCACTGCCTTGCAGCTGATGACTCGCTGCCGGCAAGTTTAGGGCAATGACTTGGTTCTCTAGCATTTTCCAGTGTCCGCGATTAACCACCAGCGGATGACCACTTCTATAATCTAAAATCAATGCCGCTGAATTATCCTCATTGAGGTTAAGCACGATAAAAGCATCATCTACCGTCAGTAAATTACTGTATTTACCACTGACAAAACTTTCAACGCGTCCTCCAGTGCGCGCACAACCCTCTAGCACCTCGCGGTTGATCTTTAGCGTGGCACTTAAACTGTACCATTGATCAAGAGCATCGATACAATCTTTATCACGCAGCACTATCTCCATGTTAAAGCGAATCCCCTTGGGTAAGAGCATTTCTCCCGACCAACGGCCCCACTTATCCTCACTGGATACAAACGCCAGCTGAGTAAATATATTACGTTTATTTATATTAACTTGATTACCTTTAATTTCAGCTTGCCAATCACCTTCAACAGCACTGACCAAATACTCAAGCGTTAGCACCTTGTCAGAGCATTTCTTGGGTTTCTTGGAGATGAAAAACAATTGCTCTAGCTGCCAATCGAGTATATTTACTGCCTTTGCTTTGAACTCCACATACATCGACGGGATAATTTCATTATTTTCATATATATGTGAAATTAATTTATTATTAGGGTCCAATAATTTGACGATACTACTCGACCCACAAAGGCGTAATTCGTACTGCGAATTTTCTAGGTACACAGTACCTCTTAAATATTTTATGAAGTTTTGCTGATTATTCGCCGACTGAGGCTTAACGGTATCAACACAGCCTATTAATAAAACCACCACACCCAGTACGTACAAATACTTACTCGAAAATAAATTCACTGCTATTACTCAAGTCATGAAAACTAATTTACATTTTAAAAACAATATGTTAAAACTAAATTGGTTTAAAAATTATTTTATGAAATACTCTTGGTGGTGAATTTAACCATTTACAGTAACCGTCATGGTAAGCCAACCCTAGCAACAATCTATTAGTAGGGATAACATATTTGTATACTAAAAATCTAAAAAGATAACGTTGTCTTTCACAAAAAATCAAGTCGTCTTATCAACAATATAATATATTCTTTTTTTTTACTCTTTAATAACGAATTCGTCAGATTAAAGATGCAATTGAAAATACAATAAAGCTCTCTTGTTCAGTATATATTAATCAACAGACAGCTAGTATTAAGCTTCTTTACGTTCAATTGTAACACTGTTTAATATACTCACCTTATTATAGAAAGATGGATCTAATGAATAAGCTTATTTCACACGGAGCGGTTAGGGAATGATGACTAAAACAGCTATTCTGATTGCCGATGAGGATCGAGAGCACTTAGAGCATGTTAAGCATTTATTACTAGAGCAAAACTATGAGATTTTTTGTACTGTAGATGGCGACCAAGCACTGTTTATATTACAACAAAATAAAATCGATTTACTCATCACTAATTTCCAATTAAGTTTGGTTAATGGCAACAAACTGTATAAATTAGCCCAAGCTCAACACCAGTTGCTGCCTATATTAATCACCACTAATAGTACCGCTTTAGCAGAAACGCTAGTCGCATCCCAAAGGGGCATTTATGCTTTTATCGCTAAACCTGTGCAACCTGTCCATTTAACCGAAATTACCCGCAATGCTTTAAGGTCGACCAAGAGACGCAATAATACTGATTGGAAAAGCGGAATTTTAACCTGCACCAAAGAAATGGAAAAATTATTAGACCAGGCACACCATGTCGCAGAATCTAATATCAACGTGGTAATCCAAGGCGCTAAGGGATGTGGTAAAAAACTTCTGGCGAAGGCAATCCACTCAGTGGCAGCTAACGATAAAAAACCATTTATCTATATAGATTGCGCAAAACTGGATGAAGACCAATTAAATGAGCAGCTTCTCAACAACCTCAACAAAGACACCAAAGCGACTATTTTCTTAGACAACATCAATAAATTAGCAGCACCCTTACAACTTTCACTACTCACTAGCTTACAGAGCTGTCAACGTGCTATTGCCGCTGCGCCTAACTCTGACAGCGATTTACGTATAATTTGCTCGTGCAAAATTAACTTAGAACAAATCATGTTGCAGGGCTATTTTGATAAAGAACTATTTTACCTACTTAACATTATCACCTTGAGCATTCCTGCACTGCGCGACAGAGTAGAAGACATTCCTCTTTTAACCAGACACTTCCTTGCGGAACACAGTTTAAAGCACAATAGAAAAGTACGTAATATTTCGCCAGGGGCTTTACATTTATTAGCAAAAGCCACTTGGCCTAACAATGTACAACAGCTCGGAGAAGTCGTCAAACAAGTGGTTATCGACAGCACGAGCCCGGTAATTTCAGAGAAGTTAATCGCCTCTATTATCTGTGATGATAACACCGCAATGCTATCGTTTAATCAGGCACGCGCCAATTTTGAAAGGGATTATTTGACCAAGGTGTTACAAGTAACAGAAGGTAACGTTACGCACGCCGCCAGAATTGCCGAGCGCAATCGTACTGACTTTTATAAGCTATTAAACAAGCATGGTCTCAGTCCTGTAGATTTCAAGCAGAAAAATCGTCGTTCGAGAAACAACAAATTAGAGCAAAAACTGTTGGGGTAAAACGGCATCTCGATCATTAGTAGCTTAAAAATGGCCAGTCACAGCCACTATCTCACCTAGCGACAGGGCTTAACGAAACGGCTTAAACAGAGACTCTAAGCCGTTGAGCTTCACTATGTACAAAGTCGCCAACAACTCTCCCAATTCTCCCTTAGGGAAACCTTTGCGCTCAAACCAACAGACATAGGGCTCAGGTAAATCAATTAACACCCTTCCGGCATATTTTCCAAACGGCATCTTCATCGTTGCTATTTTTTTCAGATGTTCAGGTTTTAAATCCATGATAAGCCTCTATTGTCACTGTTTAATACTCTTAATAAAAACCTTCGCTGCTACTGCCCTGTGTTACCTTTCCCGTCACCTGGCATGGGGCTTTTCTCTGTCTAATTCTCTAAGAAACCCACTGGTTGCCGCTCTAAGTTCTTTCACGAGCGAGCGATAACCACTCAATTGACACTGACTATATATCGCCTCGTAGGCTACTTGCTCAATAATACACAGCGAAAAGACTCGCGCATACACAGTACCTATCGCAGCACTGCTCCAGCATCCTGGATAGGCAGTCAGTAACAAGTGCAAAAGATAAGCGATAGATTCTAACGGTCGATAGTAAAATGCAAAACTTTCTAATTGCTGTTTACACCACAACTGATAACCAGGCTGAGCCTGCAAATACTGTAGATGGTTAACTGCTGGCTGCTGTAGAAATAGCTTGGTGTCCGAATGCGTCATTAGCATCGATTGTTCATTTTGATAGGTAAATTTATAATAAAACTGTCGGGATAAACGCCTAATAAGCTCATCATCACCGGCCAGATTTTTAAGTACTAAAGCGCTATAACTGGCCGTCACTTTATCTAGCTGACTGCCAATTCGCAAGAGAGTAAAGCCCGCTTGCTGCCAAAATTTAAGTAAATCATCTTGGATCGAAAAATTGGCTCCTATGTAGTTAAACTGCTGCGCTTTAGCCCAGTGCGTTACTTCATCAAGTAATGCGCTCGCCAAGGATTTTCGCCGCTGAGAAAACGCCGTCGCGATGCGAACTACCCTGGCTATTTTAAAGGCTTTTGCGCCGAGTTCACCCTCTTGAGCGATTAAAATTTGTGGGATTAAATTCCCCCGAGGACGCCGCAACCCTCGAAAAACAGCGAGGGATAACTGCTCACCGTTCATGCCTTGCCCATCCTCTGTAAAACTCTGCAGTGGCCCCTCTTGGGCCACTAAACAGGCGGCAACGATACTGCCTTCAACACGCACTAACCAAAGATGCATATTGGGGCTGTCTAATATAATTCTCAGATCACTGGGTTTAGTACGATAATGCGCCTGGGTTAATAAAGTATATAATTGGCGCAATAGCTTAGGGTTTTCGATCAATTGCTGCGGCTCAATCTTATCGATGCAGTAATCACTCGTACTCTCCTGCACGGTTAATCGAGCAACAGCAGACTGCACGGGTGACAGATCGAGTAATAATAATTGATTTAG
This sequence comes from Oceanospirillaceae bacterium, assembly GCA_013215445.1. GTDB lineage: Bacteria > Pseudomonadota > Gammaproteobacteria > Pseudomonadales > Balneatricaceae > Rs1. Next base: position 13,684 of record JABSRA010000017.1, on the reverse strand, counting down.
CCAATTTTCCACGGGATCATTAGCCGCCCAGCGCATCGGTAGTAATAATTCATAGCAACGATAAGGTATATCAGCACGGGATAGTTTTTGTAAAAAACGTAGTTCAAAACCCTGCCCCGTTCCCTCATAGCCTTGCGTGGTTGTGCTATACACACATTGTGGAAACTTCACAGACAGTTGGTACAATACATCCACGCTAATTGCCGCCGCTTCATCGACAAGCAACAGTGCATTAGCCGCCGGCTGGAAGTTATCGGCCAGCAGTTGAGAGGGTGAAAAATAGGGCAGAGCTGAGCTGGCAAAGTGATTAACTTGCTGTACCGCTTGCACATCACAGGCACTTAAATACAAGGTTCGATGTTGAGCTAAAGCATTCGCTAGCAGCCCTAAAGCCACAGATTTGCCCCGCCCTCTGGCAGCGGCTAATACCGCAGAGGCAGTATCATTAGAGAGTAGGTACTCAGCACAACCCTCTACAAATCGTGTTTGTTCGAGCAGTGCCTGAGTAGCAAAATTGGAGATATCCAGGTCATAGGCCAACTTAGGCACTTCTGCTGTGCCATTTTGCGAGTATCGACTAAGCGCGTTATCTTGGCGCAGTATTTGTTTTAACCAGGTCAAGAAATTACGCTTCACATCCTGCACAGTAAAAGGTTGCGCCCAGAGATTATCTAACTCTGGTTCCTGCCAACCCTGCCAATCATGCTGTTGCGGAGTGATCAGTACCAAGACCCCGCCGGCCACTAAAGTACCGCTAATAATTGCCAAGCTATCCGGATGAAAACCACTGTAGCCATCAAACACGATACTCTCTAACTCTTGCCCTAAAAAGCCTGAACACTGGCTAGCGGTAACCTGCGATTGACAGATATTGCGCTGCAGCCCGGTATCGAAGTGCTGTTTAATAACCTTTTTATTAAGCACGGCGACAGAGTTCTGGGCCAGTAATAGCGGCCGAATAGACTGCAATTGCCGATAGCACCACTCTTGCTCACCACTGAGCCAGAGTAATTGACGATGCGCCTGGAGTTGAGCGAGCCGTTGAGATTGCCGATATAGATCTTCAAAGCACATCATCGCTGTCAGTGATCAGCTAACGCTGTCTAACATCAGCTGAATGTGAAATTTTGTACCTTGTTTTGCATCAGAAGTGACCGCCATCTGCCCCTGGTGCTGATCGGTAATAATAAAGTTTGAAAATGAAAGCCGTTTTTGCGAGTCAACATCTCGCTGTGGCAAGATGACACTTAAAGAGGGTTCGAAAATAGTGGTCTGTTCTTCATCCGATAAAACAGCACCGTTATGCGCCAGAGTTACCCACAAACTATCGACTTCAAGAGAGACGCTAATCGATATTTGTGGCGACTGAAGATCCGAAACCTCTTCTAATGCATAACAAGCATGGCGAATTATATTCAAAAACACTTGTTGTAACTCTATCGGATAACAATTTAACAGTGGTAAGTTTGGCTGATAATTTTTGACGATGGCAATTTTATTAAACTGTAAAGCACCGGGAAGCACCAACATGTCCGTGGCCAACATAATCGCGTTATCGAGCAACACTGTAATTTGTTGCAGTTGTTGCTGCTCATGCCGCCCCCGTGAAAAACTGAGTAAATTCTTAACGATAGAGGCAACCGTTTCCGCTCTTTTGGAAGCATCAGACAATAGATTTTTCAGCATTTTCACCGCTTGCTGACCGACAACCTCACTGTCAGCTTGCTTGGATAATAATTGCTGAAAACTTTGCAGATCCAGTAACATTCCCTGAAGAGGAGTATTGATATCGTGCGCCATTGCCGAGGCTAATTCAGTCATTGATGCTATCTTTTCATTGTGCACCAGCATATTTTCGGCTTGTTTTTGCTTGGAGACATCATTAACCAAAATAACTACTCCCTGCTTTTCATCCCCTCGCAGTGGAAACAAGGTCACATCGTAAAAATGGATACCTCGTTGCCGATGGGGATAAGTGTACGTCTCCCCCTCGTCTATCACCTTGGTCACTTGCTCCCACGTTAATACTATTTCAGGATAGACTGACCATAGATTCTTACCGATTGCCGAGGTTGCAGCGATACCTGATAGCTCCTCAGCTTTTGGATTCCAATGAGTGACCAGACCCTTGTCATCAAGACTTACCAGCACTAGCGGCATTGATGCCAAAATATTATTAATGTATGACTCAGAACTGCGCAAGCGTAAGCCGGTTTCAAGATGTTGTTTGACTTCAACCCCCAGCAACTGATTTGAATCGGTCAAATTTTGATTGGCTCTATCGAGGTTAGCAGTACGCTCTATCACTCGGTCTTCAAGCTGATCGCGAATATTCTGTAGCTGTCGATTAGATTTCCGTAAATGTCGGTGAGCGACAATTAAGCTAATAATCACTATTGCCAAAATGATGATTAGGCTGCCGCTGGTCCAATTGGCTAAATGTTGCCAATTAGTACTGCCATTCTCATCTTTAAATAAATCACTTATCCCCGCATGCACAGCACCGCTGACGATTATCAATACCAGTGCTAAAAAATTTTTCATCATTGAATTGTGACTACCTGCAAAAAAGAGTGAGGATATTAAAAGACCGCCATTATAGCGAATTTCACGCTTAGCGAGGCAGGATTTTCTGCTAATTCCTTAAAAAATCGACCTGAATTGCCCTGCTGTGGACAAATTGGCAAAGGCAGAGTGAAACTAGCGCGCTTCAAAAAATAAAAAATCCTCGACATCGAGGATTTTTAGAGTGCTATCGCTAACTTGGATAATGCCTGCAATGCCGTGATAGCAAGTTAGGAGAAGAACTTTTGGCTGCAATATCCGGGCTGTACTGCGACCCCTAAACTGTGGGCTCTGCAGCCACTGCGGGAGGCACTAGCTGCTGCTTCTTTTTTCTACGCAGAAAGCTAAACCATTGCCTTTCACCTAGCACCAACAAACAGGGGGTTAAAAATAAGGTCAGTACCGTGGCAAAAGTAAGTCCCCCTGCAATGGTGCTCGACAATTGCGTCCACCATTGCGTCGAGGGAGCACCAAAACTTATATTGCGATCTATGAGATCGATATTCATCGCCAATACCATGGGTATCAAGCCCAACACGGTAGTAATGGCGGTCAATAACACGGGGCGCATACGGATACTACCGGTATGCAGTGCCGCATCATAAGCATTGAAACCGTTTTTACGCAGCTCATTATAACAATCTATCAACACTATATTGTTATTGACCACAATACCCGCCAACGCAATGATACCAACCCCGCCCATCACAATACCGAAAGGTTGAGCGGTAATCATTAATCCCAACAGCACTCCCGCGGTTGAAAACACAATCGCAGATAAAACCAAAAGCGCCTGATAAATACTATTAAACTGCGTTACTAAAATCAGAAACATCATAAATATAGCAATTGAAAAGGCACTGGCTAAAAACTCACCGGTCTCTTTTTGCTGCTCATCCTCGCCTTTAAATTCAAGGCGTATCTGTGGATCAAATTTTATTTCAGCCAGCATGTCCTGCATTTGCAGCACTTTATCATTCATTAACACCCCCTCTTCCACCTCGGCCTGAATCGTAATCACACGGCGCGAATCAGTGCGATTAATCGCACCGGTTTTAGCGCCTGGCTCTAGGGTGACGAAATTACTTAGCGGCACTAAACCATCAGAGGTCAATAGCTGCATTTGCATCAATTGATCCAAATTACGCTTATCCTTGGGAAAACGTAATCTTATATCCACCTCGTCATCGGCGGTTTCAGGGCGATAATCGGTTAATTTAATCCCGGTGGTAATCATTTTAACCGCCTCACCAACCGCGGCAACACTAGCCCCATAGCGGGCTGCCTCTTCGCGATCGACAATGATCCGCCACTCAATACCAGGTAGCGGCCGATCATCTTCTACACCGACAAAACCCCCTGCTTGCTCCATCGCCGCTCGGATATCTGCAACTGCTTTAAAAATCTCATCACCGTGTATGCCCGATACATGCAACTGAAAAGGCTTGCCGGAAGACGGGCCACCCTCTGCTTTGCGGGTTTCAACAATGATACCGGGGATATCTTTAGTAGCATCACTCATCTGCTGTAATATTTCAGTGGCCGATAAGCGCTTATCCCAATCATCTAATTGAAACTGGATGACGCCGACCACATCTTCACTGCTGTTCTTGTTAAAGCTCTTCGCATAAATGGATTTATAACCTTTAATATCCGCTACTTTTGCCTCGACCTTGCGTAACAGTCTATCTTTATCATCGACCGAAAGTTCCCCCCTGGCATGCAGATTAATCAGCACCATATCAGGCTCGACATCGGGAAAAAATTCGACCCCTTTGCCAAATTTTGAATAGGCGAAACCCGTGCAGCCGATAAAAATCAAGGTCAATAATAAGGTAATAATAGGGAAGCGTAAGGCCGCGCCTAAAACCACCCGATAACCTTGGTTAAAACGCCCTTTAGGCAGGTCAAACTCACCCTCAAGCACCACCTCACCACGCTGCTTTTTAAAACCGGTAATTGAACCCAGAACCGGGATAAAAATTAACGCCATAAACAGTGACGCCGTTAGACAGACCAATACCGTCGCCGGTAAATATTTCATAAATTGACCTATCACACCCGGCCAAAACATCAACGGCATAAAGACCACTAAGGTAGTTGCCGTACCCGCTATTACCGGCCACGCCATTCGCGAGGCTGCGTATTTAAAGGCATCTTTTGCCGATAGACCTTGTTTCTGGCGACGTTCGGCTAGCTCCGTTATCACAATGGCCCCATCCACTAACATGCCGACAACTAAGATCAAACTGAATAAAACCACCACATTTAGGGTAAAGCCAATGGCATTCAAAATCATAATACTGGCGAGAAAAGAGCCCGGTATAGCCAGTCCAACTAACAGTGATGCCCGCATCCCCATGGCGGCGAGGACCACCAGCATTACTAAGATAATACCGCTGAGCACGTTATTCATTAGGTCGTTTAACATAGTACGAATTTGGATCGATTGATCCAATATGTAGTCATATTTCAACGCACTCGGCCAAGCTTTTTGTCGCTCTTCGACAATCTTTTGCACTTCTTCAATAGTATCAATAATATTGGCACCGACCTGCTTAGTGATCTCTAGCACTAGCGCGGATTCACCGTTAACGCGGGCGTAGCCCTCTGAATCTTTGTAAGTCAGTCGTATCGTAGCCACATCCCCCAATGTCACCACAGTACCCTGGGAGCTCTTGATCGGCATCGCCAGCATATCATCGATATTTTCCACCACTCCCGGCACTTTCAATACCTGGCGTCCATTACCTGTATCCACGGCTCCCGCAGCTACTAGGCGGTTGTTTAAAGAGACGATATTGATAATCGAGGAAAAGTCTAAGTGGTAGGTTTCCAGCGCTTGTGGCTCCACTATAATTTCCATCAGCTCCTCACGTTCACCACCGATTTCAACTTTCAGAACACCTTCAACGCCTTCAATTTGCTCTTTGAGATCTTTTGCCGCTTTGAGTTTCACTCGCTCGGAAACATTACCCGAGAGAGAAATATTCAGTACGGGGAACAAGGCCACATTAACTTCATTGATCGAGGGCTCATCCGCGCCCTCCGGTAACTTTGATTTGGCTATATCAACTTTTTCACGTACATCAACCATAGCTCTTTCACTGTCAAAGCCGGCTTCGAATTCTAAAACCACCGAGGCGTGCCCCTCAGAACCGGTAGATCTCAGTTCTTTGATGCCCTCGATAGTCTTAAGTTCTTTTTCCATCGGACGCACCAACAGGCGCACCGCATCATCTGGGGAAATACCACTATAGGAAATTGAGACATAAATGATCGGGATAGCCACATCGGGATCCGCTTCTTTAGGAATCGCTTTATAAGCTGCGTAACCACTGATCAAAATAAACAGTAAAACCAGTACTACCGTGCGTGATCTATCTATCGCCGCACCAATAATTGCACTCACCATTACCGTTACTCCTTAATGGCAAGTTGATTGTTGTTGGTATTACTTTTAGCCGAAATTGCCGTGACTGCTTGCATCACTGGCTCGACAATTTCACGCTCGGTAACAAAGTCTTTGCCTTCAGTAATAACCGTTATTTTAGAATTTAAGCCACTGAGCCAAAAACCCTCTTTATCGGTGCGAATAATATTAACAATTGCGCTGCTAACTTGATTTTTAGCATCGATCAATTTCACCTCTAAGTCTCCGGTAGTACTCAACCCAAGTGCTGAACTCGGCAACAGGTGACCCCGTTCGGTTCCCAGCGGTAATTTAAGCGAGGCGGTAAGTCCAATCAATCGTTTTAGTTGTGCGTTTTCTAGGGTAACTTCGACCCGGTAACTGCGGGTGACAGGATCGGCAACTCGCGAGATAAAAGCCAAGTTACCAAAAGCATTTAGACCATTACTCAATTCTATTGCCACTGCTTGATTAAGTTGTAAATCACCGACGTTTCGCTGGGGAACTTGTCCGGTAACCTTGAGGATACTATCATCAATTAAGGTGCCGATAGGATTGCCTTTTTGCAGGTAATCACCAATTTCAACCACTCTTGAATTCAATACGCCAGCAAAGGGAGCAACAATATTAGTGCTGTTGACAGCGTGTTGAATAACCGCCAACTTTGCCTTCGCACTCTGGACGTCCGCTTGGTCTGCTATTAGTTTATTTTTGGCCAATAGGCCACGTTTTTTCAACTTATAACTCGCGGATAAAGTACTGTTTCTCTGTCTGAGAATTGCCTTGGCCTCAGCTAGTTGCTTTAAACGGTAATCCGCTGATAAGGTTAGTATTGAGGTATTGCTCAGAATTCTCTGCCCCTCATTGACCGCAATCTCGACCACACGCCCCTCGACTTCCACCTTTATATCGACTGAGCGATTAGCCTCGACCTGGCCCTGCACTATGACGAAGCGCTGCACCGATTCAATGTTAGATTCAACGACCGTCACTTTCATTAACGGTTTAACAGGCTCCTCTTTGGCTGAGTTATCCTGCTCATCAGCTTTACCTTCTCCACCAGATGACATCCATAATCCAAGCGCCACTACCAAACTTAAAGCTAATAAAACTGATTTATTCATCACTCATATCTCGTTGAAATTAATTCTTTAAAATTGCGGCGATTGCGCCAGTATGATCAAGCTAAAATCAGCTGCGATTGCCTACTGCAGCTGTTACTGATGTTGCTAAAAATAGCTCAACAGTATTCACTCACCTATTCACGCTTGAATGTCATATTCAATACATTGATTATAACGCGGTTGATTGTTTTTACAGGATTTTTTCATTAAGCCTCCTAACGGGCGAGCACTGTCTATCGAGCAATAAAAGCCGTAAATTGATCAAGCAAGCGGTTGTATGTAACATTCGGGGGAAATCGACCTCACTATACTCCTCTGATTCAGACTGAGCTACGCAACTATACAACGTTTGTGAACTATCGACTCAAATCCGCTTTTATCAACTAAACACGAGTATCGCAAACCGCATCTACATACACTATCTCATTATTGTATGGAAAAGCTGCTGACCCTAATATTGTCTGTAATGCCGTGATGATAGCACCGCTAGTTGTTTTTACAGGCTTTTTTTAGATTGAACTCCGCACAGAGTGTCCGCTTGATTGAGCAAGAAAAGTCCGTAAAAACAAGGAGCAAGCTAGAGCAGCAGCGATTGGGTGCAAGATTCGGGCTCAGAGCATTTTCTCTTCCTTAATATACTGGACATTGAAAAACCTTTGCGTAGAATCAACCCCTAAAACAATAAAAGAGGAAATTATAATGAAGTTCAACAAATTAGCGATGGCCTCCGCCGTCATTCTCGGTTCACTCTCCCTGCAGGCCGCTGCAGCCACGCAATGGAATGTATCACTTTGGGGCAAGCCTCGTGCTTTCACCGTACATGTAGAAAAACTTGCCGAACTGGTAGAAGCCAAAACCAAGGGTGATTTCACTCTCAAGCTCTCCTATGGCGGTCTTTCAAAAAACAAAGAAAACCTCGATGGTATTTCAATCGGCGCTTTTGAAATGGCACAGTTTTGCGCGGGCTATCATCGCGACAAAAATCCCAGCATCACGGTCATGGAACTACCATTTTTAGGTATATCTAGCTTAGTTGAAGAAGCTAAAATTTCGATGGCACTCTACCAACACCCAGCAGTCATCAAAGACTTACAGCGCTGGAATGCCACTTTATTAATGCCCACCCCCCTACCCCAGTACAACATCATTGGTGTCGGAACAGCCCCCTCCAAAGTAACTGACTTTGCCGGAATGCGCATTCGCGCCACAGGCGGTATCGGTCAAGCACTGGCCAGTATTAAAGCCGTACCGACGTCAGTAACGGCGACTGAAGTGCGCATGGCACTTGATTCAGGCGTGGTTTCAGCGGTCGCCTTTGCACCCCATGCACATATGGCCTTTGGTACTACGGCAGCAGCAAAATGGTGGACAGAGAATTTAAACCCCGGAACCGTTAACTGCCCAGTGGTGGTCAACTCTGATTCACTAGCCGCGCTTAGTGATACCAATAGAGAAGCCTTACTCGGTTCTGTGGAAGAATCTATTGACCATTACATTGCCAATTACCAGGGCAAAACTATGGACAAGTGGGCGCCACTGCTCGCTGAGAAGAACATTAAAAAAATCTCTTTTAGCACTGCTGAATTAGCAGAATTCAAGAAAATTGCCGCTGTTCCGATTCGCGATGAGTGGATAGCCACCATGACCGACAAGGGATTACCCGCTCAAGAATTGTACGATTTAGTCAGTTCAATGATTGGTAAATAATCTCCACTAGCCTTTTAAAAGCAACTTTTTAAAAGGCTAGTCTTCTATACCCCTCCTTATTCAACGAGGTCACTATGTCTAGTGGTAGCGATATACTCCAAGATAACAGCTTATTAAGTAAGCTCGATCGACTCTATTTTAAACTCGAAACACTGTTAGCGCTGCTCGGTGGTATCACCATATTTTTGTTAGTCATACTAGCAGTCGTCAATGTACTAGGGCGCTGGGTATTTTCATTACCGGTGAGTGGTTACATCGATTGGGTAGAACAATTTATGGCTGTCTTTGCCTTCTTAGGTATCGCTTATTGTCAGCGATTAGGCGGCCATATTCGCATGGACATATTAGTATTACGCCTGAGCGGAAGAATCCTCTGGCTGAGCGAATTCATCTCAACAGCGGTGATGTTAATGATCACCATGGTACTTATTTACGGCTCCTATTTACATTTTTTACGCGCCTTTATCAACGGTGACAGTTCCATGGATATAAGTTTACAAATTTGGCCCGCAAAACTAGTGGTACCTTTCGCCTTAAGTGTACTAGCGCTGCGCCTAGTGCTGCAACTATGGGGCTATGGCCGCGCTTTTTACCATAACAGTACTGCACCTGTCGCGGTCCCCCTCGTTGAAGATGCCGCGACCCAAGCGGCCAATGAAGCGGCCACTGTCTCCAACTCGCAGGAGCCAAACGCATGAGCGCTGTCGCAACTTGGTTTGCCACTGTTGATTCCATTAACATTGGTTTAATTGTCTCCGGATTTATGCTGTTTTTAGTCATTATCGGGGTACGCGTGGCCTTTGCCGCTGCCACCTGTGGATTTTTAGGCCTGGTCTGGATATTTAGTGCGAAATTAGGTTTTGAAAAAGGGGTATTGGTCGCCATGAAAATGGCCGGCACTATTCCGCATTCAAAAGTAACCACCTTATCCCTCTCACTGATCCCCACCTTCATCTTAATCGGTTATCTTGCCTATCATGCTGGTTTGACTCAGGCGCTGTTTACCGCAGCTAAACGCTGGGTTGGCTGGTTACCCGGTGGGTTGGGCGTTGCCACGGTGTTTTCCACTGCAGGCTTTGCCGCCGTCTCCGGCGCCTCTGTCGCCACTGCGGCAGTGTTTGCCAGAATCGCCATCCCCGAAATGTTAAAAGTGGGCTATCAAAAGAGTTTTGCCGCCGGTGTTGTAGCGGCGGGTGGAACACTGGCCTCTCTTATTCCACCCTCGGCAATTTTAGTCATCTATGCGATCATCGTCGAACAAGACGTGGGGGTACTACTGATGGCTGGTTTTCTACCGGGGATATTCTCAGCGTTTATCTATGCGGGACTGGTAATTTTACTGGCGACGCTCAACAAAGACTTGGGACCTCCGGTGACCGGCTTTAGCTGGAAACAACGCTTTGAATCTCTGCCGGGTACCTTCCCGATATTCTTTGTGGTCGGCATCATCATTATCTGTATCTATGGAGGTGTTGGCACCCCCACAGAAGCCGGTGCCCTCGGTGCATTTGTGATCCTGATTATGGCGCTGTATAAAGGCATGCGCTGGAATAGCCTAAAAGATGCACTGATTGAATCCGCTAAGCTCACCGTGATGATTTTCACCATCATCTGGGGAGTCCTGCTCTACGTGCGCTTTTTGGGTTTTGCCGATTTACCGACCGCCTTTTCCGACTGGATTACCGGTTTAGATCAAACCCCGATGATCACCCTAATCTGCATCTTATTAGCCTATGCGGTACTGGGCATGTTTATGGATGCGATAGGAATGTTACTGCTGACCCTACCCATCACCTATCCTGCAGTGATTGCTTTAAACGGGGGAGAAGATGTCACAGCGGCAGATTCAGCCTTCGGTGTCTCGGGGGTGGGCTGTGCTATTTGGTTTGGCATCATTGCGGTTAAAATGTGTGAGCTCTGTCTCATCACTCCACCTATAGGCCTCAATTGTTTTGTGGTGGCTGGGGTACGCAAAGACATTTCAGTACAGGATGTGTTCAAGGGAGTCACCCCGTTCTTCGCCGCCGATGTCGTCACCATCGCCGTATTAATTGCCTTCCCGAGTATAGTACTGTGGTTGCCATCACTAATTAATAGCTGATGGTAGCAAGCCTATCCTCCATGGACAGACCTTGAGGTTTATCTAAAGTAAAGACTCTGCTGATCACTGTTATTGGCTAACAGTGATCAGCAGTCCAACTATCCAACCAGCAAAACTAGCCTGTGGCTGTGATTATTTATCCCAGCTAAAGGCAGGTTCTGTAGGGCGCGTTTTCAATAACAGCCCCTGTAAAAAGTTACGTAATACTTGGTCTTTACATTCACGGTAGTTTTTATGACCCTTCTTGCGGAAAAATGCCGTTATCTCGTGCTTACTCAAAGGCATTCCGGCTAATTCTAGTAAACTTTCAATATCATCGCCCTGTAAATTAAGCGCTATTTTAATTTTTCTCAATACCGCATTATTATTAAGACGCTGCTCATTTTCAACCGCAGGCCCCTCTTTCTTGCCACGCTTAAAAGAGATGAAACCATTTAAAAAAGCGGCCAGATCGATATCTTTACAGCGTATAAAATCACTGTCATCATCTTTTTTTAACCACTGACTAATTTGCTCGCGACTGACCTCTACCAAGGCCTGTGCGAAAATATCGATCATTTTTGAATCATTTATGTCAAAGATATAGCGCATGCGGCGCATTACGTCATTATTGGTCATTGTCAGCCTTAAGTTTATATAAAATGGTTTGCATTAAACTCATTGTACAGCAAGATGCAAACACTAGTGTGAAGTGGTGACTAGATTTCTCGCTTTTAATGATCCAGTCAATATTTCCCTGCATCATTCATTACCTAGTTTATCCTGGCTTTTGTGTTTTTTCTTTCAATAAGGCACACCCGTTGGCCGTTCAATCGCTTGCATATAAAGATCACACCAATAATTTAGCCACAATTTATCGTCACTTAAACATCTTGATGGCGAACCACTTGCTAGCAAATTACGAAATAATCTTATATTGATAGCTGCTAGAGTAAAATTTTAATGAAGGCCTTAAGTGACTAATTTGCACGACTAACACACTAGATGTTAGTCGCTTATGAAGGATAACCTAGCGATGATAACCAAGTTTGCATGGATAACATCATTATTCTGCCTGTTGATTTTTAACGTCGGTCAATCTGTCACCGCCCAAGAGCAGCAGCGAATACCGCTAAGAATAGTCCTTATTTCACCAAATAATAATAATGAGGACTTCTGGGGGCAAGTACACAATTTTGCCAAAGCCAGCGCCGAAGACCTGGGTATTGATCTAACCGTGGTACTCAATGAAGTAGGTAGTAGGTATTCCTACTTGGCATTGATCAAAAAGGTGATGTCCGCCCAACCAAAGCCCGAAGCCGTATTGGCGATACTGTACCGTGGTATCTCAGCAAATATTTTACAATTATCCAACGAATACAATGTACCTATCTTCATCATTAACTCCCCACCCCCAGAGGATAGCGCGGCCACTATAGGATTACCCAGACAGTACTTTAAAAATTATCTCGGTCTCTTAGCCCCGAATGAAAAAAAAGTTGGCTACTTGCTGGCGAAGCACTTGATACAAGTGGCAAAAGCCAACAAGCCATCCCAAGTCATAGAAGTTGTGGGCATATCCGGCACCAGAGACTCTACAGCAGCCCGACAACGCAATGCAGGTCTTCGCGCCGCAACGGCAGAACAAGATAATGTGTCACTAAAGCAAATTGTCTTCGGCCATTGGGAAGCAGAAAATGCCTACCGCAAGGCGCGATTATTGATGGATAGGTACGTAAATCTAGCGATAATCTGGAATGCTAGCGATTTAATGGCGCTATCCACAGCCCAGGCAATCCGTCAAAGCCCCGATAAAAACATCCTCAGTGGTGGTGTTGACTGGACCAAGGAAGCCATTTTTGCAGTAAATCGTGGTCGGCTGGCAGCTTCAATAGGTGGCCATTTTACCGATGGCGGTTTTGCATTGGTGATGCTCTACGACTATTTTAACGGCATTGATTTTAAACAAGACCCGGGCCTCACCAGCGATTCTAGTCTAGCGTTATTACATAGTACTAACATTCATCAATACTATGATTTTCTTATTCAGCAAAATTGGCAAGCAGTTAATTTCAGAAAATACTCTAAGGTTTACCAGCCAGCTATTAAAAAATATAATTTTTCTTTTTCCACCTTGTTGCTACATCAGGCCAAGGAAAAACCTTGAGGATGCCTAGTCAGGCGTCTCACTAACACCGCGAGTATCGTCAATATCACTTAAGATATTCACCATTATACGCCACTGCCTAGGCCGGTACTTTTCTCACTAACACTGGAGACGGCAAATTTATTGGCCCGCATGCCAAGATACAGCTCGACAATAATTAAATTTGGCACCCAGCACAACCAGGCGGTGGTTTGATAGACTTCGTCAAAGGGCGCACCTGTCAGTGCCAATCCACCCAACCATAATCTTAACGTAACAAAGGCAAAGGTCAGTGCGAAAGAGCGAATCATCCACCGCTGATGTGCACGCCAGTCTTTGCTAATAATGTGGTAATAGGCAATAAAAGTAGCCCCAGCCCAGAGAATAGCTAACATCGCAAAACCTATATGGGTGGTTAACCCCCCCTGTGAAATCGGCGAAATTATCAGCGCTGCCGGCGCAGAAATGCACACCCCTGCCAGATAACTCAGTCCTATTATACGATGCACTTTTTTATATTTTCGACGAAAACCACCCCAAAACTGTAGTGGCCCGGCAAGTGCCGCGAGCATAGCCCCGCCGATATGTGCCAATAACAACCAGGTAAAACTACTGCTTGGGTAGACATCAGGCCTAAAGCTAAACGGCAT
>JABSRA010000178.1 GCA_013215445.1 Oceanospirillaceae bacterium | reverse complement strand
TTTGAACACTTTAGTCGAATTCAGGAACCCTTTGCACCCGCAGCGTGTTGCTGTAGAAGAATGCCCTAAAGGCGCTGTATTAGTGATGGATAGTCGCAGAGATGCACGTGCAGCTAGTGCGGGTGACATTCTCATTACTCGCCTACAAGTTCGCGGTGTTAAAGGTGTTGTCACTGATGGCGGTTATAGAGATTCAGCGGTTATAGGTGAACTAGACATCCCTGCTTACCACCATCGCCCCTCTTCACCCACAAACCTAACATTACATCAAGCATTGGATCTAAACGTTCCAATCGGCTGTGGCGAAGTTGCCGTTTTCCCTGGCGACATCATGGTCGGTGATGCGGATAGTGTTATCTGTATCCCTGCACATATTGCTGATGAAGTTGCTATTGAGGCAACAAAAATGACAGAATTTGAAGATTTTGTTATCGATCAAGTTAAAGCAGGGAAAGCGATTATTGGCCTATACCCAGCGACTAAAGACGAAACGCTGGTAGACTTTGAACAGTGGAAGAAAAACAGAGCAGAGTAATTAGCATCAGTGCGAGACCATTAAAATAGTGACTACTGCTATTTATTGACTCTAGCCGAAGGCATCCACTGGGAATACTTGCATTGTGAATAGCTTATACAAACAGCAAGGTTTTACTTTCTTGCTACCAGAGATTGGAACATGAACGCTTTCACGCAAATCTGCTGTTATAAAGGTGCCGCTTACACCCGCAAAAAAATATGAGCACAACTGTCAATTAGGAGAGAATAAAGATGTCAAAGATACTACTAACCGGTGCTGCCGGTGGTCTTGGTAAAGAGCTGAGAACGCGATTAAATAATTTCAGAGACACTATCCGACTATCGGATATCAGTGATTTAGGCCAAGCGCAAGCTAACGAAGAGATTGTCTATTGTGACTTATCTGATTTTGACAGTGTTTTAGCGCTTTTAGAGGGTGTTGACGAGATAATTCACTTAGGTGGTGTGTCTATCGAAGACACTTTCGCCAATATATTAAGCGCTAATTTAATCGGCACTTACAACATTTACGAAGCAGCCAGACAAAAGGGCATTACACGTATACTCTTTGCCAGTACAAACCATACCATTGGTTTTCACGACAGAGAGACCTTATTAGACGCTAGCTCTGAATTACGCCCTGATAGCATCTACGGAGTATCCAAAGGTTATGGTGAATTAATGGCTAGATACTATTATGATAAATTCAACATTGAATCTGCCTGCGTTCGCATCGGCTCAAGCTTTGCCAAGCCCCTCGATCGACGCATGATGGATACATGGTTGAGTTTCGAAGACCTTACATCCTTAGTTAAACGTATCTTTGAAGTAGATCGCTTAGGTTATGCTATTATTTACGGAGTCTCCAACAACCGCTGTGTTTGGTGGGACAACAAGAAAGTGTCTTACCTTGGCTGGCACCCCAAAGACAGCTCCGAAATTTTTGCAGACGAGCCTTACATTCGTGACGAAGTAGTCGACCCCAACGAAGCCAGAACCCAATATCAGGGTGGACGCTTTGCCGCTGCTGGTCACTTTGAAGACTAGTCTTTATACCGCAGCCCGGTGAAATACTGGGCTATTTAAACCCAGATGCAGCAGCAGTACTATCACCAAATCCCACACAACCTCTTGATATATCTAACTACCTGATTTAGTCGAAGGAAATATTATGCTCTACGATGTACGTACCTATACCACCCATCCTGGTATGCTGAAAAAGCAATTAGACTTGTATAAAGAACATGGATTTGCCACGCAAACCAAACATCTTGGCAAGCCCTTTGCCTTTCTATTGCCTGAAACAGGTGATATCAATTCATTTACCCATATCTGGTGTTATGAAAACGCGGCTGATCGCGAGCAAAAACGCGCGGCAATGCAAGCGGATCCAGCTTGGCACCACTATCTAAAGATTACAGCCGAAGCTGGTCTGTATCTGCATCAGCACAACCATCTAATGAAAGATTCTCCTTTTATGCATGCTTAATTGACAGGCAGCAGGCTAGATTGCAACGCCGCTGTTGTTTTTTTTGAAGATTGCTGGAGGTTTTCAAACTACGATTTTGCCACGGCCAACACCCTAGAGTGTTTCAATCACACAATTAATCAATGGATTACAGTAACGCCTATATATTAT
>JABSRA010000177.1 GCA_013215445.1 Oceanospirillaceae bacterium | reverse complement strand
GGCTTCCCCAGTTACTGCACTAGCTCCCTGTTAGAAATTCCACCCTCAAGCACAGCATTGGTCTGACTAAGTATAGGACTTCGCGCTATTTTGGACGCTTATCCACCAATGCCGCCGAAACAGGTTACGGTTAGTTGTGTACCTCTAACTTCTTATGGCTTCCTTTAGACCCTATCGTTAGCCAATAACGCCCTTGCCATTCAGATTATCTTCCCCTTAGTCAGGGTGATCAGGCTTCTTTCAGCCTGTCGGGTTTGCCAGCTTCGCTGGGCAAACATCGAGTAGGGTGAGGCATTGCTGCCTCATCCCTCTCACAGAACCGTACGTACGGACCTCGTATACGGCTCATGTATTCTTCATATTCTGTCAACTTGTTTTCTGAAAGCTGACAGAGCAAGCCATCCTGTATTAACATGCTCTATTGAATATAATCCGAGTTCTTCAAACCATTGATTTGGCATCGCGACACAAGATAAAGGACTGATAGAGTTCCGCCACGAGTTCATCTTGATGAACTTAAATGGTGGCTGTTTCCCTAACTGCTTTAGTCGTCGATGTAGCCTTAATGGCTTTTTCCACAACCTCAGCTGTATTGCCCTTAATCTTCGTCTTATCCACCCTGCCAAGGCTTTTAGCTCTCGTTTACAATTGGCGATACTAAAATAATTCACAAAACCTCGCACCACTGGATTTAGCCTTTTTATGACTTCAGCTAAATTTATGCCGCCATTGCGCTTTGTTATTTGTTTAACTTTCTGTTTAAAGCCGATGAGTTTTGATGCTTGTATCCGTGTCCACTGGCTACCAATCTCTACCCCTAAGAATTTTACCCCTTTACTGCTATGAGCAATGTGAGTCTTCTTCTGATTGACTGTTAACTTCAAGTCTTTTTCTAGTATCTGGGTCGCTGTCATTAATGCCCTTTGAGCCGCTTTTTCTGTGCGACATAAGATCAAGATATCATCTGCATACCTCACTATACGGTGAGTGCGCTTTTTCATTTCCTGATCAAAAGCATCTAGGTAGATATTCGCTAACAAAGGGCTAATTACACCTCCTTGCGGACTGCCTACCGTACTGGCTTCCCAGTTATTACCTATCATTACTCCGCTTTTTAAGAACTGATTAAGCAGCTTTAAAATGCTACCGTCTGTCACTTTTCGCTTCACACTACTGATGATTAGTTCGTGATCAAGCAAGTCAAAACACTTCGACAGATCCATATCAACTACCCAGTCTAAATGGTGCTTACGGATAAATACCGTGGCCTTACTGATAGCATCATGACAGCTTCGTTTCGGCCTGTACCCATAGCTTGATGGGTGAAAGTCGGTATCGAAAATCGGTTGGAGTATGTTCAATAATACTTGTTGCACTATGCGGTCTCGAACTGCGGGTATGCCAAGTAATCTTACGCCGCCATCGTCTTTAGGTATTTCGACCCGCTTAACTGGTTGCGCTCGATATTGCTTGGTTTGCAATTCAAGTTGCAGTTGTTTCAAGTTTACTTCTAAATTCATGGCAAACGCGCCTACGGACTGCCCATCTATTCCGGCCGCTCCTTTAGCGCTTTTCACCTTTTTGAATCCCTTGTACAAATTATTAATGTCTAATAATTGCCCGTACAAGCTGTAATAAACTGTCATCTTCTGCCTTTGCTTGCGGTATGTCGGTTTGTTTCGCTTAACTTATCGGTTGATTCTTCATGATGACATTAGGTGTGCTAGCCTGTTGGCAATCTGCCTAAGCGGTCATTCATTACTCCATTGCTCGGCCTTCAATTCTCAGCGTCCACATTCCTGTTTAGCCGTCATGTCTTGCCTATTTCCGTCGAAATACTTGTGAGCCGATAAATTAATATCAACGTCGTTCATACACTTAAAGAATACTTCCCCCCTTCGCAATCAATTAAAGCTTTTGACTAAAATTGACCCCATCAAACACAGTGCTGATAGTCGGCTTGGTTTTCCCCTCCACACCATTACTGGCTTTCATCGGCCTAGCCTTACTCACTACTACGGGTTCATCTGCCACCTCACACCGACATTAAACCTTGAGTTTCCTCTTGAATTTAAGCCACTTACTTACAAGTAAGTTTAGATGCCAGGCTTCCCCAGTTACTGCACTAGCTCCCTGTTAGAAATTCCACCCTCAAGCACAGCATTGGTCTGACTAAGTATAGG
>JABSRA010000176.1 GCA_013215445.1 Oceanospirillaceae bacterium | reverse complement strand
TAAGTGGCCAAACTGCGGTGATGAGCATCCATAAAAACAAGGATACGCGCTACAATTTACGCGAGAGTGTCAAGAGCGTGACGACAACGGCCCGCCTTGAATACGATAATATAAAACAGGGCAAAAAACACCGCAGTAAAGTGACCCAGTTAGGGCGAGCCAGTGCTGATGAGTTGGTGGTTTATACTAAAACAGATGATCCCAAGGTTGCCAAAACCCAAGCGGCGGCCGCACTGGATAACCATAATGAGGATCGCTTGACCGCTGAGATTAGCCTGCCCGGTGACTATCGTTATGTGGCGGGTAATGTCGTGCATTTACCGTTTTTGGGTAAACGTGCGGGGGACTATTTGATTAAACAGGCGTCCCATCGTGTTGACAGATCAAGCGGCTGGACGGCGACACTGCTCTGCCAGGGCAATCTTCAAGATGAGTAAACAACGGGTCGGTACTGTGAGCGCGATTAACCCAGCACGTGCCTGGGCGCGGGTGATCTGGCGTGATCTGGATAATATTGAGAGCGATTGGTTGCCGATTGCGCAGGCGAATACGCTGAAAAATCATGATTATTGTCTGCTCGACATTGGCGAGCGGGTGATCTGTTCAATGGATGATAGGTTAGAAGCTGGGGTGATACTCTGTGCCATTTATGATGAACTGAATTTGCCCCCGGTGGCGGATAAAAATAAACGTTACGTGCAATTTAGTGACGGTGCCTGGTTTGAATATGACCGCAGCCGCTCACAACTGACGGTGCGGGGGGTGAAGACTGTCGTTGTTCAAGCGTCAGCGTCGATTACTTTTGATACCCCGCTAGTCAATATAACCGGTGACTTGCAAGTAGACGGGGCGATACACGCGGATAACGATATTGTCGCTGATACGGTGAGTTTGCAAAATCATATTACTAGCAAGGTGGTGCCAGGACTTGGGGAAAGTGGTAAGCCTGTTCAGTGAGTTCCTTATTCTAACACTTTAATTTTGATCCAGACTTGAGTAGCCCATCCTCGATCAATTTTAATGGGAGTTTCAATAATTTGAACCTTAGTACTTTTAGCAACAATACCTAAGCTAGGAATACCTTTGTAATAAGAGACGGTATTAAGAGGTTCACTTGCGCGTAAGACCATATTTCCAAGCAATAAATAATCAGTTTTGTTCATAAGGTCATCAACTTTTTTTATTGAATAACCATCTAAGTTGGACACTGTTGGTGAAAGTAGTAGTTCTTTGTTTTGCTTGATATTTCCGGCAAAGATGTAGCCAGTTTTTTGGTATAATAATGGTTTCTTGTTTTGTGCTAAAGGCTTAGTCATTATAGAAGATATTATAGGTGCTTGCTGATCTGCTTCAAAACTTGCTTGTTCTGTTTCTAAAATTTTATTCTCATCAATAGGCTGGGACTTTTCAAGTAGAGTCATTTGGCTACGAAGGTCTTTTAAATCTGAAGCGAGTTTTTGAATTTCAACTTTTGCCGCATCTTGTGATTCTTCTAATTCAAATCGAAACTCTGCAAATCCAATTGAACTTATTTGCATGCCAAAAAGCTTTAACATACCAATACCTAAAATAATAGATAGAACTAAAACAGGATATTTAAGAAGATGGGTTGAATGTTCATTTAGCATAATAATTCCCTTTATTGCACACACTATATCAGATAGCCCAAATAAATATAGCCTGCCAAATCATTGAAGTTTGTGTGTTTTCTGTGGAACAAAATAAAAGGAATTCTCTCTTTAAAGTACTTTAAACACTTCCCCTCACCTTTATTGCCACAATTGGCCAATGATAACTTCAATCGTAAGCACTCATCGCGTTCCCAGCCATTGGCAAATCAAGCTCAATGGTAAATTGCTGACCGGTGAGATTGTGAGCGGCTTAGACGATATTAGCCAAGCGCTGCGCATTATCTTAAACACCCCAAGAGGCAGTGATCCGCTGCGCCCGTTGTTTGGTTGCAATTTAATTGATTATTTAGATTGGCCTGAAAATGAGGCATTGCCCTTTATCATCCGCGAGATTTTTGAGGCTATCGGATTGTGGGAGCCGCGTATTAATTTGTATCAGGTTAAACCACGACGCGGTGAATTAGGCCAGTGGATTTTTACGCTCTCTTGGCAAGTGAAAGACGGAATATTAAGGGAAATAAAACAAGGCATTTTACACTCTTCAGAGGTGGCCTATGCTGCCTGATACCCCTCCGAAGATCGTAGAGAATGATCCTAAAGTCATCGCTGCTGATTGTGTTGCACTCTATGAGCAATTAACCCAAAAGACCTTACAACCGGCACAAGCCGAACGGCTATTAATCAATGTCTTTGCCTACCGTGAATCTATTGTTTTAGCTGAGATTGAGCGGGTATCGTGGCAAAACTTGATTCGCTTTGCCGCGGGGGAAATGGGGGACGCATTAGGATTATGGCGTGGAAGCTTA
>JABSRA010000175.1 GCA_013215445.1 Oceanospirillaceae bacterium | reverse complement strand
GGTCTGTTTGGGACATCAGAGTATCGCGGTAGCCTTTGGCGCTAAAGTAGTGCGCGCAGCACAGGTCATGCATGGTAAAACGTCTTGGATACGGCATAACAATAGCGGATTATTTGCAGGGTTGGATAACCCCTTGCAGGTAACCAGATATCACTCACTGGTGGTTGAGGTTGCAAGTTTACCTAGCTGCCTAGAAGTGACGGCTTGGACTGAAAATGAAGACGGTTCCATCGCCGAGATCATGGGGCTGAAACATCGCGAATTAGCGGTAGAGGGGGTGCAGTTTCACCCAGAGTCTATTTTAACGCGTCAGGGGCATGAGTTATTAAATAACTTTTTGTCGATACGCAAGACTAATCATCACTAACCGGTAGAAGACCTAAACATGGATATTAGAGAAGCACTAGCGGCTGTCGCCGAACGTCACGATCTGACCACTGCCGATATGCAGAAAGTAATGATGCAAATTATGACTGGGCAAGCTACTCATGCGCAAATGGGTGGCTTTTTAATGGGCTTGCGGATGAAAGGTGAAACCGTCAAGGAAATCGCTGCAGCTGCCCGCGTGATGCGTGAGCTGGCGATCCCCGTCACTATTGAACACCAAAATGCGGTTGATATCGTCGGCACCGGTGGTGACAGTGCGAATTTATTTAACGTCTCCAGTGCCAGTGCCATCGTCGTGGCAGCTGCAGGTGGGGTGGTGGCCAAACATGGCAATCGATCCGTGTCATCAACCACCGGTTCTGCAGACTTGCTGGAGGCCGCAGGGGTTAATCTAGCGTTAAATCCACAGCAGGTAGCACGTTGCATTGATGAGGTGGGGGTGGGGTTCATGTTCGCGCCGCAATATCACCAGGCGATGCGCTTTGCGATTACCCCCCGTAAAGAAATGGGTATGCGGACCATCTTCAACTTGTTGGGGCCACTCACAAACCCGGCGGGTGTTAAGCATTATTTGCTGGGAGTGTTTGATCGGGCCTACTGCCTGCCAATTGCACAAGTGATGCAAGAGCTCGGGGCAAAACATGTGTTAGTGGTCAGCGCCGTTGACGGGTTAGATGAAATTACCCTCAATGGGGATACCTTTGTCGCCGAATTAAAAGACAATACAATTACCGAATACAAGCTCAATGCTGCAGATGTCGGCATTAAGCCACAGAGCTTAAATGGGCTACAGGTATTTAGTGCCCAGGAGAGTTTGGCAATGATTAACGCCGCCTTTAATGGTCAAGATTTAAAAGCGGCAGATATGATCGCCATCAATGCTGGCGCAGCCCTCTATGCCGCGGATATCGTCGATGATATTGCCGCCGGTGTGGTGAGGGCTAAAGAGGCGATCAGCAGTGGTGCTGCGGCGAAAAAATTAACCCAACTGGTTACCTTTAGCCGCGCGTTTAGCGAATAGTGTAAGAGAGAGATATGTCAGATATACCGAATGTTTTAAAAAAGATAATTGCCCGCAAGCTCGAGGAGATAGATGAGCGCTCGGCGCACAAAAGCCTCGGTGATCTCGAGAAGAGCATTGCCGTGGCGCGCGATAGCGATCTAGACCCACGTGGATTTGCCGCTGCAATGGCCAGCACCATTGCCAGTGGTCATCCTGCAGTGATTGCCGAGGCTAAAAAACGCAGCCCATCCAAGGGCTTATTGCGTGATCCATTTGTCCCCGCCGATATTGCTCGCTCCTATCAAGCGGGTGGCGCATGTTGTATGTCGGTGCTTACCGATGCTGATTTTTTTGCCGGCAGCGAACACTATTTAGTGGAGGCGCGTGCCGCCTGCTCGCTACCGGTAATTCGCAAAGATTTTATTATTGACCCCTACCAAGTGTTTGAAGCCCGTGCCATCGGTGCCGACTGTATTTTGTTAATAGTGTCCTGTCTAGAGCAACGTCAAATGCAAGAGCTGAATAAACTGGCGCTGCATTTGGGTATGGATGTGTTAGTCGAAGTGCACGGTGGCGACGAGTTGGAACAGGCATTGAGTTTAGGCAATCAATTATTGGGCATTAACAATCGTAACTTGCATACCTTTGAGGTCAGTTTAAACAATACCTTTGAGTTGCTGCCCTTTATCCCCAGCGATAAAATAATTATCACTGAGAGTGCGATTCATTCACGCGCGGATGTGGCGCTAATGCGTGAACAACAGGTCAATGGCTTCTTGGTCGGCGAGGCATTTATGCGCGCGGATAATCCCGGAGAAAAATTACGCGAGTTGTTTTTCTAACTCAGCTTCACTAGCGTCCGGTTTAAAATCTGAAAGATGGGTACAGCTTATGTTCCTATTGATCTAAGCAAGCTTAGTCGATAGTTAGACTGATTTTTGAGAGTGCAGGAACTCAACATCCTATAAATTTAGCAACAGACTAAAAAGTCCCTTGGATTACCGCCGGAGCACAAGGTTAAATTGCTGAAGCGTAGCAACAGGATGTTGCGAAGAGCGAATGCGCCATGGATGGCGCTGAT
>JABSRA010000174.1 GCA_013215445.1 Oceanospirillaceae bacterium | reverse complement strand
CAAAAACCAACGGAAACATTGAGTGATGAAGGCATCGCTTTGGCCGAGTATATAGCGGGTACATCCCCGGCGAATACGACTTTTAGTCAGGTTATTAGCAGTACAATTCCCAGGGCAATCCACACTGATCCAGCCATGGGTGTAACAGTGGATGAAACCATTGCAGCACTAGGTTATTTACCGCCGGAAATATTGAAGGTGCTCGATTGGCCCTGTTCATTCAAAGAGGTCGCCAGTATTATAGCAAGCAATAATCATTGCCTTCAGTTTGCGATGTTACAAACGCAATTGTGGAAAAAGTTGTTGATGGCAACACCGCTTAACCAAACCTCACTAGTGATTACTCACGGCCTGTTTATTGAATTTGGTAGTAAATTTTTTCTCTCAGATCACTCTCATCTGCAATTAGGTAAGACGATTGGTTACTGTGAGGGTATTAGATTGGAGTATGCGCAAGGCAGCTACCAGATAACGCCATTGCGCGTCTCTGCAGATAGATACCTGGTTGATAGTTAGCTAGCGCAACTTACTTGATAAATATGGGAACTGATCACAGAGAATAAAAAAATGCTCAATCAGTGCTGCTAGCCCTGCCTCGGGAAGACAAAAAACTCTGTGTAGCTGGAACTGACAGGGGCGGATAATAATGTCGATAAATCTAAGACACTACGCTCTCTAGGTAGGCACACCTAAGAGCGTATTGCTCGAGTATTAAATGTTCTGCTCTTTGGAAATAAGCCATTTTCCGCCAACTTTTTTCATGGTTAAGCGTTTGTAGGTTTGGTCCTTGTAGGTGTTCGCTTGATATTTCTGTAAAAAAGTTACCTCGATAAGGTTGTTAGCAATTCGCTTACTCTTCATCTTGGAAAGTCTAACTTTGATAAAAGAGGGCTTAGTCAATCTAGCGGTGCGAATGGCCCTCCACTGGGAGTGCTTCATGCTAGCTTTGGGCGTGTAGTTATTTATATAGGATCCAAGATAGGCACTGACGTTTTGTGAGGTCCAAGTCCAGCCCCAGCGATTTACTGCTTTTATTGCCGCCAGTGTCGCGCTACCCGGTGCTTTCGCGGTCTTAGTTTGGCTGGTCTGGTCCACTCTTACCACGCTCTTGGTCACTTTTTCAGGCACAACCGGCTGCTGGGGTTTGATTCTGACTTCAGCAATATCTACAGCGATGTCAGCTTCAATGATGGTAGGTATAGGTAGATCTACTTTCTTTTTAGTTTGTGCAATCAATACCGTGGGGGTTGTGCTGGCAGCCACAGGTTTGGAACTGGTAGGTGTAACGATCACAGCAGGCTTGGTTTTAGATGAGTTGTTAGCGGCAATGCCGGTACTTAAGCTCTCGTGGGTAGCCGCGGGAAGGCTAGGCGCTGAGGTGCGTCTTAATACTACCAAATTAGGCGTGAGCTTCTTATCAGAGTCTAGATCCAAGGCGCGATTGTAGGCGAGGGAAGCCACAGATGCGTACACTTCTCTGAGGTTCTCATTGACCTGTGCGTAACTTGGATGGGTAGAGAAAGCGAGTAATAATGTTTCAATAGCTTTGCCGTAATCTCCCTGGTTGGAGTAGATAACGGCTAAATTATTATAGAGTTCAGGGGAGGTTGGATGGCGGGTAATAGCGCTTCTAAGCAGTGCTTCTGCCTCTTTGTTTTCCCCCATATTGTTGAGTATTAAACCCTTGGTTAGCTCTGCTTCTAAATTGTTAGGGTGTTGGCTAAGAAAGTTATTGATCGAAGCCATGGCAATGCGATGATCGCCTCTTTCTGTGAGTGCTTCAATACGGATTAATTCTGGCTGAGTTGCAGCCGGATTTCGAACCAATAGCGCTGAGTTAGAGGAATTAGTGCTGGTGATCGCAGCGTTTGGATTTTCCTTGATGGTTTTCAACCAGGATTTAATATCCGAGAGCTTTGAGTTCATCCACGCTTCGGTATTTGGATTACTGGCAGTGATATTGGGGTTAGCTGTCGGGTTTTTCGAATTAGTATCGCAGCTGTAATCGCTAGACTCTCCACCATTGCGGCAGTAGCCTTGGGTATCAGTGTTCGATTCTAATTTGTTAGCACTACAACCTGTGGCTATGATTGCCGTTATAAGTACGGTTAGTCGGGTTCGTTTAAAATCCATGAATAGCACATTATGTCCATAAAAGAAGGGAGTATGGGGAGCTAAGAAAGTGACTTTATAACGGTGATTTTCCTAACAAGTCACTTTAATCTGACCCCAGTGATAAGCTCATAGTATCTGTGTAAAAACTCAGAGTAAAGAGCTTGGGTTGATTAACTAGTTTTCAGCCGAATATAGGGGTGTGGGGAGGTATTTGAGCAAGTTTAGTCAGCATCTGAATAGGGTTTAGCGCTAACTACAAGTAGGCAGTGCACTAACAGCCGGGAGGTTGTTAGGGAAGCAGCGAACTATCCTGTACGCCCCGCAGGGCACTTACGTTTTAAGAGAAAGCTAAGCGGTCAATGCAGATGAAATCTTGTTTCATCTGCATTGACTTTGTCAGAACGCTTGTAAA
>JABSRA010000173.1 GCA_013215445.1 Oceanospirillaceae bacterium | reverse complement strand
ATTTTGAGTGGGCAGAGGGATATTCTAAACGCTTCGGCTTAGTGTACGTCGACTACCAAACCCAGCAGCGCACCTTGAAAAAAAGTGCCCATCAATTCAAAGCATTATTGAACTCACGGGCACATAGGGGATTAGCTGCAGATAAATAGCTGCTTTAAATCAGCTCCAATAATCCAATAGATTAATTAGTCATTGGGCATTGGGTACTGGGTACTGGGTGTTGGGTGACAATCCAAAGGTTTAATAATGACGGAAGGCTGCGTTGGTTGGAATCGACAGCGCCCCATAGAGAAGATGTTCAACACACCGCTGTAGATATTTGCTGACAGAGAGTGTAAAGCTGGCTAGTTTTTTACGTTATCTTGCTGTTTAAAAATAATCGTCGGGCTGTGACCAGTAATCTTGGTTTGTGAAGATTCTCTACCTTTAGACAATGCTAAATCAACCGCTTTAAGCAGCATGTTTGAATCATCGATTAAAGTAGGTACCGCCGATGAAAAGCCAATATTAATATTAATTTTCAAGCCGTCACTGTCCAATAGATTAATCGCCGCTACCTCTTGAAAAATTTCTTCAGCGATCATTTTACATGACAAATTAGTCACTTGACCAAGCACCAGTGAAAATTGATTGGCTTTAATCGAACAAGCTAAATCACAGGCACGCCTGGCATGCTTTGAGAAAACATTCGCCACTAAAGAGCATTGTTTGGTCTGTAAACCTGCTACTGACAACTCTCCTACTAACAGCGCCACCTCTGATCCACTACGCTTTGATCGCTGCCACTCGTTTTCATAAAAGGCCTTGAAACCCTGATAATTAGCTAACCCAGTCTTTGCATCCTTGGTGGTCAGTTTTAAAATTTCCTCTTGGTTCTTTTTACGGTCAATCACATTACGATGATTTAACAATACATAGCGAACCTGATCATAAACCACAATACTGGCCGTGACTTCTAACCAAATTTTTGACTCTAGCGTCCAGTTTGAGCATTCAATAATGAACTCACTGATTTCTCCCGCTAGTAGCCGTGCAAAACCTCGCTGGCAAGCTAGCCGATATTCAGTAGAGTTAAGCTGTAAAATAGAGCAACAATCAAAATAATTTTTATCCAGCCAACAGATATCACAACTAGAGCCTAATTGTTCAACAAGCTGACCCCAGGTTTGATTGGTAAAAGTAATGACGCCGTGTTCATCTACCACTACAATATATGAATCTAAAGAGTCTAAAATACTTTTGCATATGCGATCTATCATAATTAACTCTGCTTACGTTGTAAAAAAATGTTTATACATTGGGTATAGCACAACATTTCGCTTAAGCAACAAGTCGTCAAATATATAGGAATAATGACTACAAACTCATTAAAAACAAAGCTATACATTCTCATCATGGGTTAACATTGCCAGCTAACCAGCGCCTCAAGCTGTCACTTAACTGTCAATACCACTTCAATGCCCAATATGCTAAGCAAACCGGGTCAATAGTTTGAGCTATACGAGGTGTAGGGGGTGAAAGAAGATTTCCTGGTGCAAGGGCCGTGCACTTCGAGATATGACTAACCGAATGCGGCCGCTAAAAATTGATTTTATCAGTAGATTTGTCTGGCTAGCGCCTGATCTTCTGTGACATTGCAGCAGTGCTTGGTGATCACCACCGCCCACTCAATCTGCCTGTCAGCTTTCTTAGCAGCTGTAGGATCATTATCTGCTCATTGGGACCACTAATGGCACTGCTATACTTAAAAAACAATTGACTCTTAAGGGATCGGCATACCCCACTATGCGACTGAGTCTGAGTCATTTTGTCCGATACAGATAATTTTTTCTGCACTGCCACTACCAACATCTCTGCCAACATGTATATCTTCCAGGGAATGATTTTCTGCCCTTATCGCCGCCAAGGTAGCCTGTGCACTATCTTGCAGCAACTCCCCGTCCATCACTGAAATAATTGCCAAGAGAGGCTTAAAACCCTAACGCTGCTGTTAGCCCCCCATCAACCTTGTAATCTCCACCCGTACAGAAAGCGGAGCGTTCACTGGCAAGAAACGCAATTAGCTCATTGGTTTCAGCGATTTCACCAATTCTGCCGATCGGGTGACTTGCCCCAAACTCCAGCAGTAAATCAGCTTTAGACTTATCTGGGGTGACTAATTGTTCTGCGGCAAACTCCAGCAGCGGGGTACGGATAGACCCGGGGCTCACTGAATTGACCCTGATATTGTGTTTGGCGCAATCAACCGCCATTGCCCGAGTTAAGGCATGCTGTGCACCCTTGCTAGTCGCATAGGCGAGTACATTGTTTTGATTGGCGTGACCCTGCACAGATGCGACGTGAATGATCGAGCCTTTTCCCCGTTTCTTCATGTGCGGGTAGACATAGTGAGCCACCAAAAAGCAGCCGCGCAGGTTAATGTTCATGACGCTATCCCAGTGGGCGGTATCGGTTGTTTCAATATCCCCGTAGCTCTGAATGCCCGCGGCGTTTACCAAAATATCGATACCGTCGGTTTTTGCTGTAATAGCCTCTATCCAGTTTTTCACACTGGTTTCATCTGCAAT
>JABSRA010000172.1 GCA_013215445.1 Oceanospirillaceae bacterium | reverse complement strand
ATTAAGCCAAAATATACCGTAGATTCCGTATCTGCATGTTAGGGTTCCCCTTTCTACAAACAATAATAAAAATGAGCGGATATTGAATGTAAGCGTTCATTCTGGGGTTAGACGCCCCCTATCCAGCTAAATCTGAAGTTAAAAAATTGTCTGCAAATTTAGTTTTCCACATGCGAGGGGTAAGATCCTCAACATCAGATGCTGGGTGCATGCCCACTCGCTGCAGTACATCGACAAGATAGGTGTAAGGGTTGATACCTTGTAATCGACAGGTGACCATCAAACTCTGCAAAATGCCAAGCTGTTCCGCACCGAGTTCGGTCCAACAGAATAAATAATTTTTGCGCCCCATAGGAATAACGCGCAAGGCTCTCTCAAGATGATTTGTATCGATGGGGACATTGGGGTTGGTGAGAAATACTTTTAACTCCGCTTGCCGTTCACTAATATAATTTAACGCTTTAGCCAGTGGATTTTGAGGTAGCAAATCTGTTCGTTGCCTCTGGTCGTAAACCCAACCATAAAATTGAGAGACTATCGGCTCGCTATACTTTTGCCTATAGGCAAGTGTTTCCTCGGCGTTTAAGTTATTGTCACGAATATAGGTTTCGACAACATACAGTGCTGCTATCTGGTCGATACCACTTTGCGCATGTTCTGGTTCCATCTTTAGCGCTTTTTCTATGCCTCTGCGACTGTGAGCCCAGCAAGCTGCATGGATAATACCGGCATCTTTCTCATTGAGTTTAGCGATAGCCTTTTCATAAGCAGCATAACCATCAGTCAACAACGTACCACTAAAGCCAGCAAGCTGTTCCACAGCATGAAGGTGGCCCCGACTCGCTGACCAAGTAAAAACAACTTCATCGTTTTCACCATAAATTGGCCAGTAATAGGTTTGTTTCATTTTGCCCTTGGATTTTCGACCTGCTTTAATAGGCACTTCATCCATCGCCAATACAGCGCTTTGTAAAACACGCTTCCATTGCGCCTGATAAATGGGCCGTAGAAGCTCAATCCCCTTTTGCATCCAGTTAATTAAAGTGGAGCGACTCACCTGTACACCTGAATCCAACATACGTTGATGCTGACGATAAAGTGGTAAATGATAAACACCTTTGTCTACCATAAGACCGGCAAGGAGTGAAACGTCCGCATAACACCCCTCAAGCACATTGGTTGGAGCAGGCGTAACGGAAATAGTTTCTTGCTTAAAGCGAAGTACGGGATGGCGATAAATTAGCACAGTATAACTACCAGGCTGCTGTGCTAAACGAACCGTTTCCTTGTAGTCGATTATTTCATATTGATCAGCATCTTCACCGGACAACTCGGGGGCGGGAACATCAATAATCTTTTGAGGAACATTGTCATCAAAACGTAACCCGGTGTCATTGACTTCTTGACCTGTGAGGGCTTTATTTGACTTGCGCTTATGCGCTTTAATATCAGTTTCGGATTTTTGCGGCAGTGTTGGTAATGGGAGGCCTGATAAGCCTGTAAGCATCGGCTGATGGGACTCATCTATAATTTGTTTTTCTGACTTGCGACCGAATATTTGGCGCTTGAACCAGTCGACCTGTTGTTGAAGCGAAGAGATTCTCGCCTCCATCTCCAAACTTTTTGTTTTGAGATGCGTATTTTCTTCTTCTAAAGTGGCCTGTGATTCATTGGATTTCATGGGTTGGATTATACGGGATCTTCACGGATAAATCGCTTACTTTTAGCCATTTTCTGCCAATTAATACCGTCGATAAAGCACTGTAGTTGCGCCCAATTTAAAAGGACTTTCTCGGCAGTGCCAACTACTTTTTGAAATCGACCTTCTTCTAAACGCTTACCCCAAAGACAATAACCACCTTTGCTGTAATACAGTATTTTTATCATCGTTCGCCGACGATTGACGAAAACAAATAGGTCGCCACTGGAGGCAGATGTTGCGAGCTTCGATTGTACGAGTGCAGCTAGGCCATCATACTGGCATCTCATGTCAGTGGCATGGTTATATAGCCAGACATTAAGATTGGGATCTTGTAAAAGCATTACTGAGACCTCATTTTTAGCGTCACGCCATTAGGCAGATTTAATTCCATATCCCAGGATGATGTATCGACCGTGGATGGCGGAGGAGTTAATGCTACCCAGTCTTCTGATGAGGCAGCTTCTTTGGTTTGACTCGCCTGCGACTCTTTAACTTGGTTACCTAGCTTGCTTCTCCATTGGTAGAAATTAGAAAGGGCTACACCGTTTGATGTACAAAATTGACTGATCGTTAGATCACTGCTCTTTTGATCCTCTATGATTTGGTGCCATTGAGCGCTAGTTCTTCTGACGGGGCTTTTTCTAGACATGATCTTCTCCGCTAATTATTTGTGAATTAATAGCGGGGTAGATTAGCTGAACGGGCGGTGAAATGAAGAGGGTTTATAATGATCGCTTACGATTGTTGTATCCTGAGCTATACAGAAATGCCAAGTTTCTTGTAAATTACCGATTTGAAAATTCACTAATAAAACCCAGTAAATTAGAGGCCTGCACGCCAAGGTGTCCGTTTACGTACGAATGCTGGCCGGACCTCAA
>JABSRA010000171.1 GCA_013215445.1 Oceanospirillaceae bacterium | reverse complement strand
TGTCTCCCTGCCGTGGGAGGGTCAGCTGTCTTTTCGTCTCAATGAGTTGCCGCCAAAACACACTGAAATAGGTGGTTTGTATACCTTGGCATTTGTGGTCACTATGAATAGAGATGTCTATGACAGTATGCCCGTCGAACTGCAACAGGTCATCGATGACAACTCGGGTAACCACTGGTCTAAAATCGCCGCCCAAGTCTTTGACCAATTGGATGTTAAAGGTCGTGCTCAAGCGGTTGAGCTGGGGCATGAAATTTATACCGTCGAGGGAGGGGTGGAGAATCCAGCCTGGAAAACTATCTTAGATAAAGCGACTAAAGACTACCTTGCGGAGTTGGAGGGCAGAGGTCTTGCGGCAAATAAGGTGTATGCGCGCGCCCAGCAATTGGCCGCTAGCTGTCTTTAAGTAAATCCCTTGCACTGAGTGACTTTGAGGCAAACATATCGCTGGCTAACTCAGTGCTGAATACATAAACTTCCTATACTCAGGCGCAACTACGCTTGGCCTGGGTATAGTTGCGACTATTATACGACCACGTATTAAAGACTGTTTATAGGTTGGCTTCGAGCCCCTGCTATCTAGCCTTTTCCATAGAATCTAGACAAAGCTGATGCAGCCAAACTGGCTGGCAGTAGGAGAATTTAAATGGCAGTTTACGACCAGCTGTTTAAGCGTATTAGTTACGCAATGTATGTGTTAAGTGGCATGCTGTTAGTTGCGATGATGTTCATCACCTTGGCCGATGTGCTCAGTAGAGGGCTATTTCAAGTCACCAGTGGGCTCCTTGATTTAACCTTTATTGGCGGTGTAGAGCTGATCAAATATGCACTGTTAATGGTGGTGCTATTTTCATTTCCCCACTCACTAAATCGCGCTCAAGTGGTTGTTGATCTCTTCACTGAGGATCTTTCTAATCGTGCTAAAAACGCCCTGCAAGTCGTTTATATGACAGGTTTTATGCTACTTGCCCTAGGTATGAGCTATCGATTTTACCACGCCATTGCTCAGTCACTGCGCTCTGGAGAGACCACTCAAGATCTGTTGATTCCAATGTATTACCTGTATGGGGTGAGTTTTTTTGCCACCGCTATGCTCGCGCTGTCAGCACTGCGCTGCGCACTGCACTACCTATTCAATCTCTCAGAGGATAATTCAATATGAGCGCGCCACTAATAGGCTTTATCTGTATCGGCTTGATGTTAGTGATGATCGCTTTGCGGATGCCAGTGGCACTGGCGATGGCCTCTACCGGTTTTATTGGGTTTAGTGTGATTGTCGCCTTCCAGCCAGCGTTGGCGATCTTGGATAGCGGCCCCTTCGAGACGTTATCAAACTATAGTTTCAGTCCGATACCGATGTTTATAATGATGGGGGTGTTCGCCTCGAAAGCGCGTATGTCCCAAGAATTATTTGAGGGTGCCCGCACCTTATTTGGTAGTTGGCGCGGCGGTATGGCACTGGCCAGTATTACCTCCTGCGGGATTTTCTCCGCGATCTCGGGATCCTCCCTGGCCACTGCCGCTAGCATGTCCAGAGTGGCACTACCGGAGATGGAAAAAAATGGTTACGCCCAATCATTAGCCGCGGGAACGCTGGCGGCAGGTGGGACTTTAGGTATCATGATTCCCCCCTCTATCGCCCTGCTACTCTACGCCTTGATTACTGAACAGTCAGTGGGTGCCATGTTTATCGCCGGGGTTATTCCCGGGTTGTTGGGCTTGGTGCTGTACTGTGTCACGATTGCGATTGTCGTTCACCTCTACCCGCATTTGGCGAGGGCGGGAGACGAGACAACACTGAGGGAAAAGTTATTGGGCTTGAAGGGATTAATCCCCTTCACGGGAGTATTCGCACTGATTATTGGCGGTATTTACGCCGGTTATTTCACTCCCACTGAAGCTGCTTCCGTGGGAGCCGCTGGCACCTTTTTAATTGCAGTGCTGCGCGGCATGAATTTCGTACAGTTTCGCTCGGCAGTAGAGGAGACGCTGCTGATGTCTTCAATGATCTTTTTTATGATCATAGGTGCAGATATTTTTGGTTACTTTTTGTCGGTTTCAAGGATCTCATTTTCACTGGTAGAAATAGTGCAAAGCTTGCAGCTGGGTCCCTATATGGTACTTTTTTGCGTGCTGCTGCTCTTTATTTTGCTAGGGTGCGTGATGGATTCTCTAGCGATGTTATTACTGACGGTCCCCGTGGTATTCCCGCTGATTCAGAGCGCCGGGTTTGATCCTATCTGGTTCGGCATCGTCGCCGTTATTACGGTGGAGTTGGGTCTGATCACGCCGCCGGTGGGCATGAACGTGTTTGTGATTAAATCGGTGGCGCCGCACATCCCGATCAAAGAGATATTTAAGGGAGTATTCCCCTTCGTTTTATCGGATATTGTGCGTCTGGGATTGATCATCGCCTTTCCGGCTCTGGCGCTGGGGCTGCTCTAGCCGGTTTACATCCCGGAAAAGAGGACCGAGAGCATCGTTATCTGGCTATAGAGCAACCTTGTATCATGTAGTTGTCTCTACAGCCGGAGTTGTCGTAGCACTTTGTTGAGGATGTAGGCCATCGATGTCTAATTGGTAGTATTGTACCCAGTTCG
>JABSRA010000170.1 GCA_013215445.1 Oceanospirillaceae bacterium | reverse complement strand
TTCACTTCGCATTCTTCCGCGAATTTGACCGCTTAGTTATCCACAGGGAACATCTGGGAACTTATTCGCTACTTCCTCAATCAACCTTTGACAAAGATAGATTAAAGAACGTATATTGCGCTATTGATTTTACTGATAGGTAAGATCATTTCGTTCTCGGGGCGGGGTGTAATTCCCCACCGGCGGTAAGGATCTATATCTAAGCCCGCGAGCGCCCAACTTTTTCAGTAAAAATTGGGGTCAGCAGATCTGGTGTGATTCCAGAGCCGACGGTTATTTTGGATTCGACTACCGAATTTAAGATTAAAGTCCGGATGATAGAGAACACGCCAGTCATTTTTGCAGTGGTATAGCTACCTCTGCCAAGTCACGCCGTCTGTGGAGGGTGTGTTTGCCTGTCCGTTTGCCCTGATTTAATCTAGAATGGTTAGGATTTAACAATGAATCAGAGCACAGCGAATCAACATCCCTTTAATGCCCAGAACAAGCGCATCGCCTTTATCCATGCAAGCTGGCACCTAGACATCGTCTTAAACGCCCTCGATGGATTTAGCGCCGAATTGCTGGAGCGCGGTTACAACACAGACCTCATCGAAATCATTGCCGTGCCGGGTGCCTATGAAATACCACTTCAGGCGAAATTACTGGCTAAGACCGGTCAATACGCTGCCATTGCCTGCAGCGCATTGGTGGTGGACGGGGGGATTTATCGGCATGATTTTGTTGCACAAACAGTGTGTAATGCCTTGATGCAAGTCCAACTTGAAACAGAAGTCCCAGTATTAACTGCCGTGTTGACGCCACATCATTTTCACGAGCACGCCGAACATTTAGATTATTTTGCTAAACACTTCATTAAAAAGGGCAGTGAGCTCGCGCATGCCTGTGATGCGAGTATTAGATTGACCGAGAGTGCCAGGGCTAAATAAAGTGGTGAGAAAATGCTTGGGCTGCGGTTCAGCCACGCTTAGAAATGGGAAACATAATTGAAGATTGGGGTGGAGTAAATACCGCTCTAGAACACTTTTATATGTTAAAGTGTGGCCTTATTTTCCCTATACAATCGCCAGCGGATGCTTAAATGGATTACCCTGAATTCTCCAATAATTCTGATTACGATGCAGACATCGAAAAAATTAAAAAACCGCCGCAGTCGATAGAAGCTGAGCAATCAGTGCTCGGTGGTTTGATGATAGATAACAATACTTGGGATGTGGTCAGTGAAGTGGTCACCGAAGAGCTATTTTATCGCCACGATCATCGTTTAATTTTTCGCATGATGACTAAGCTAATTAATAATCACCAGCCGGTCGATGTCGTCACTTTATCTGAGGAGCTGGATCGCAGTGGTGATTTAGAGGCGGCGGGTGGTCTTGATTATTTAATTGAATTGGCGCGCAATACTCCGAGTACCTCAAACTTGCGAGCCTACTCTGTTATCGTTCGCGATCGAGCGCTATTGCGACAGATGATCTCAGTCTCGCAGGAAATTGCCGACAGTGCTTTTGAGACTGAGGGTCGTGATGCCCAAGAAGTACTCAATGAAGCAGAGCAACGCATTTTTGAAATCGCCGAAAGTAGACCCAGCGAAGGCGGTTTCATCCCGATCAATGACCTGCTTAAAGGCGCAGTTGATAAAATTGATTTCCTGTTTAATAACTCAGATCAGCTCACCGGTGTGACGACTGGTTTTGATGATTTGGATGAAAAGACCGCAGGTCTACAGAAATCGGACTTGATTATCGTCGCGGCACGCCCCTCTATGGGTAAAACCACGTTCGCCATGAACTTAGTTGAAAACGCATTGATGGCAGAGAATAAACCGGTATTAGTATTCTCACTAGAAATGCCGGCCGATCAGCTAATCATGCGAATGTTGGCCTCTCTGGGTAAAATTAACCAGACTCGTTTGCGCACCGGGCAACTCGAGGAAGATGATTGGCCGAAATTGACTACCGCGGTCAATATGCTACGTGATAAACCGTTGTTTATTGATGATACATCGGGTCTTAGCCCCACTGAAATGCGTAGTCGAGCGCGTCGTGTAGTACGTGAACACGGTGAAGTATCGATGATCATGATCGATTACCTTCAGTTAATGCAGATAAAAAGCCGGCGTGCTAACGCCAGTCGCGCCGAGGAAATCTCTGAGATATCAGGCGCTCTAAAATCGTTGGCCAAAGAACTTAATTGCCCGGTCGTTGCTCTTTCTCAGCTCAACCGCTCTCTTGAGCAGCGCCCGAATAAGCGCCCGGTTAACTCTGATTTACGTGAATCGGGTTCGATCGAGCAAGATGCGGATGTGATCCTCTTTTTGTATCGCGATGAAGTCTACAACGAGGACTCACCCGACAAAGGTATCGCTGAAGTTATCTTGGGAAAGCAGCGTAATGGACCCATTGGCAGCATAAAATTGGCTTTCATCGGCCAGTATTCGAAATTCGAAAATCTGGCACACGGTAGCTACGAAACTTTCGAAGATTAAGTTTAGGATTAAGGTTAAGGTTAAGGTTAAGGTTAGGGTTAGGGTTAGGCTGAGTAGTCAGCTGCACCGATACTCTTGGTAAAGCAGCGTAACGGAGCGTCACCTAACTCGGCAGCATTAAACTAGCTTTTATCGGCCAGTATTCAAAATTCGAAAATCTGCCACAAGGTCCCTATGAGACTTGCGACAATTAGGATGAGTACCGAGCTTTCAATATCGCCTATTTACCTAAAAGTGCTAAACTGATGGCTGTATAGCATTGGTGAGGGCACTATCATGGATACCAGTAATCATTTCAATCTAGCCTCTCTGTTTGACCAGTTGGGGCTGCCATCGCAACAGACAGAAATTAATCAGTTTATCGAGCAGCACAGCATCGCATCCGAACAGCGCATTGATCAAGGTGAG
>JABSRA010000169.1 GCA_013215445.1 Oceanospirillaceae bacterium | reverse complement strand
CCAGATCTGAACGAGCATAACTACAGCAGGGAAGAAAATCACCACTGCCATCTTCGGTATCAATCGCCATGGCGTTGGGAGCGTGCAACTCACCATTGACCAGCTTGCTATTGCAGGTGCCACAAATGCCCGCTAAACAACTGTAATCCACAGTGATACCCGCCTCTTCTGCCGCTGCTAGAATCGTCTGGTCGCCTGATATTTGTACTTCGATACCCGACTGCAAGAAATTAACTTTATAAGTACGGTTAGAGGCATCGTGCTCAGGGGGGGCAACATCAATAACAAAACTTTCCTGATGATACTGAGAGCCAGGTAGGTCTAATTGAGTCAGCAGCATTTTGGCTGCTGTCATAAATTCATCTGGACCACAGACAAACACTTCTCGCTCCAGTAAATCGCTGCTGAACTGGTTTAACATATCGGTCGATAATCGACCAAAAAAGTGGTCGATGTCACAGTTAGCAACATCGCTTTGACGG
This sequence comes from Oceanospirillaceae bacterium, assembly GCA_013215445.1. Classification (GTDB taxonomy): domain Bacteria; phylum Pseudomonadota; class Gammaproteobacteria; order Pseudomonadales; family Balneatricaceae; genus Rs1. The sequence goes on along the minus strand of JABSRA010000169.1, from coordinate 2,417 downwards.
GTAAAGTTACAAGATAAATATAAATTAGCATGCTGAGCTGCCAACAGTTGCAACTCCTCGAAACAGATCAGATCTTCATCAGTACGGGCACTGTGATGAAATTGAACATCTATGTTCAAACTCAGATCGGTAATGTAACGTGCAATCGACAACATAGGCGTAATGCCGGAGCCTGCGGACAATAACAACAACTTAGCACGGCTGGAACTTTGCAGGTAGAAAACACCGCTGGCTTTAGTGCATTCTATGCTTGAACCTACGGCAAAAGAGTCATGCAACCAATTGGAGAACAAGCCACCCTCGACCCTTTTCACGGTAATTGAAATCAGATCTGGTCGAGAGGGACTTGACGATAGTGTGTAACATCTGTTTTCCAGTTGCTTGTCTATTTCGGCGTGCAAGGTGATGAATTGTCCGGGTAAATAGCCAAATCGAACAATAGGATCAGCGATAAACTTGAAAGTTTTAACGTCTGCTGTTTCATCAATAACCTGTACACAGCGTAATAATTCTTTGTTGTGGATTGTGCTTGCCACATCGGTACCAGGCAGGGTCTGGCTGCTATTAGTATCGGCAGATATAGTTAACTGTTTGGCCAATCTGGCTTGAGCCGGTTGCCAATTATCCTGGTACACAGGTCTGGCTTTAGTTTTAATAACTTCAACTTTGTCACCTATTTTGATAGTGCCGCTATTGAGCGCCAACATGTTTTCACCAAACATCACATTAGTACCATCTTGCTCCTGACGATAACTGGTCAAAGTCTTTAACGGCTCAAGATTTTTATCCGGCTGTTGAGTATGAGGATCAACAGTGGTGAATACACAGCGGCTGCAGGGTTTTGGTAGCTCAAACAATACCTCTCCTATGCGAATTTTCGCCCACTCATCTTCCTGCCAGGCAGGCAATCCTGCGATGGTGATATTAGGTCTGAAGTTTGCCATGCTAATCGGTGCCGGTAGACGCTGATTTAAGTGCTGCAACGAGTTATCATTGACCAGTAACAGCGGAAAACCATCGGCGAAGCCCACTTCGTGCACTTCATGCTTATTTACCTTACGCTTTGATTGCTCGCCAAAATAGAGAATCCGCAGTGGCTCTCCAAGTAATTCACTGATCCATTGATCGGCTGACAACCCGCAACCCTGCCCCATAAATGATGTGCCCCAAACGGAGGTAGGAAAATAACTGCTGGAAAAGTGTTGTGGCTGCAATAACAGCTCTTCACAGCTTGGATGCTGTAAAACTAAATCATCTCCACGGTAATAAGAGCTGATCGAGCTGATTTTTGGGTGGGTTCGACCGGTAATAAAGCTACCGTCTAACTTAGTCAGCATAAAACGTCTATCTCCCTGTAAACCGGTGCCAAGCACTTTCACCGTTTCACAACTGATAGCCGCGGAAGATTTCAGTGGGTAAATAGCTAAACTACTGACATAAGCGTTCGACATTCTATGACCTTTTACTAGTGATGTTTTTTAACAACGAGGGTAACTGATTGCTGTCGATTAAACTAGCTCAGCTAGGAGTTATAAATAGTTATAAATGACACTCACTTATCTACTAGTCAGCAAAACATTAAACTTACAATTTCAACTTGCGTAAACCAAAATTCCTGCCGCTGAGCTAGTGGTATAAGTCTTCCATGAACAACGCCGTGCACTTTTAGCAATTATCAGTGAGTGTCATTGTTATTAGCATATAGGCACCAGTATTATGGCACAGAGCCAAATTTATTGAGATCATAAAGTTATCATAGGAGGCATAGTTAATTTGTAATAGATTAATTGCAACAGTAACCAAAACCTCCCCCACCAAACTGCAATCAACGTGTTGCAAAAACGTTAACAAGTTGTTATTTTAATGTCAGTATTATTATTTAATACTACTTTGGAATATTAACGAACAAGGAGAATAAAATGGGTTCAAGAGTTTTTGACTGTGGCAATATTGAAAAAGGGTATGCTGCTAGCTCGGGTCGTATTTTCGACAGTGGAAATATTGAAGTTGGCTATGTCGGTGATGGCCTTAGTATTGAACTTAAAGGTGGTGCCGCAAGGTTATTACTACTGAAGTAAAGAGCGGTATTAAACTTATAACTTATTAGGCCACCCATAATGATCTTTCATGGGTGGCAAAGTTAACATTCTGCGCTGCAATTTAGCGCATTCTTCAAATTATTTAACGCTAAATAATCACAGTTAGCATAAGAGTCATACCGCATTCAAATTAGTTCATTTATAATTCTGAAACTTGGTTTATCAATTTTAGATAAAGTTCAAAATTAGAGGTGAATAATGCATATGTAGCTTCACGGTGGCTAGGTTCTATGGGCGTACCAGTAGTAATTAACACTTCAATAAAGGATTTCAATCTGCCAGCCATGATTTCAATCTGCCAGCCATAATAAATAACTA
>JABSRA010000016.1 GCA_013215445.1 Oceanospirillaceae bacterium | reverse complement strand
ACTTGCAAAGGACTAGCCATTCACTTCGCATTCTTCCGCGGATTTAACCGCTTAGTTATCCACAGGGAACATTTGGGGACTTATTCGCTGCTTCCCTAATTAATCAGACTGGTGAAAAACAATATAATACTATCCCAGAGCTTCTTAAAGAAACCACCTTCTGCCACAGCATCTAGTGCCACCAGTGGGACACTTTTCACTTCTTTACCGTCTAGGGTAATGTGTAATGTACCGTAGTGCTGACCCACCACAATCGGGGCTTTAACTTCTGTATTGATATCCATCGTCGCCTTCAGTCCCTTCGCTTGACCGCGGGGGATAGTCACCGCGAGTGACGCTGCGATGCCTAGGCGAACTTCCGATTTTTGACCACCCCAAACTCTGGCCAACGAAAGCTGTTGCCCTGCTGCATAGAGTTTATGAGTGCGATAAAAACGAAACCCGTAGGCCAGTAATTTTTGTGACTCTCTCGCTCTCGCCTCTTCACTTTTGGTGCCTAATACGACGGTTATTATGCGCATCCCATCTCGCTTTGCCGATGCGACTAAACAGTAACCAGCTTCATCCGTATGGCCGGTCTTTAAACCATCAACCGTTTTATCGCGCCACAATAATTTATTGCGATTGGGCTGTCGAATATTGTTGTAAGTGAAGTATTTCTCAGAATAAATACCGTAATGCTCGGGAAATTGTTGAATGATCGCCCGCGATAATAACGCCAAGTCGTAGGGAGATGAATAGTGGTCGGGATGCGGCAGACCGGTGGCATTGGAAAATTTGGTATTCTCCATGCCCAGCAACTTTGCATGTTGATTCATTAAACTGGCGAAGGCTGATTCACTGCCGGCAATATACTCGGCCATTGCCACAGAGGCATCATTGCCTGATTGGATGATAATACCTTTCAGTAATTTTCCCAATTCGACTTGGGTCCCCTCCTTGATAAACATCCGGGAACCTTTAGTACTCCATGCCTTCTCACTGATCAGCACTTGGTCATCCAAACTGATATTACCTTTGGCCAGCTCATACTCGGTAATATAGCTAGTCATCATTTTGGTCAAACTTGCAGGTGGGAACTGCTGATGGCCATTTTTCTCGGCAATAATAGCCCCTGTATCAGCATCCATAATAATATAGCTAGTGGCCGCTATTTTCGGGGCTGCGGGTATTAACTGCGCACTCTGCACTGACAACGGCAGAATAATAGCGACTGCGGTGATAAGCGCACTGACAAATTTCTTTTTAATCAAGAGGGTCACAATGACTCCTTATTTCAATAATGTGTATTTATTAATGCACAGGTTAATCGCTGTACAAATGTAATTGATAGTTGCGATGTTGCGTTACTTAGGTAAATCGATCAAATGCGCCCCTGGGAAGCCCATCATTGATAACTCATCTGTTAGTTGCAGTGTATCTGTACGGCTTTTTACCGGGCCTAGAATGACTTTATAAAGCTTCATCTCCGCCTTTTTCACTTCACTGATCAATACCGGCAATTGGTAGTCTTTTACTTTTAAAGTCACCGCATGGGCTGCCTCTTCGCTTGAGTAGACACCGACTTGTACGTAGTGAATACCTCTGTATAGATCGGCTCTAGGCTGATGTTTGACTGCTTGTCTCTCAACCTTAGCAACAGCGCTAGTCACTGCTACAGGCGCCTGTAAATTGTCGACCACCTTGGGTTTCTTGGCACTGGTTAGCAAAAATTGACCAACGGCCTCTCTCTCATCATCCACCGTTGGATTGCTGGGTGTCACCGCCACCTTTTGCGCTGTTACTGCAGGGGACTGCTGCCATGTTTTAGGATCAATCGCCACCACTGATACTTGCGAAGTCCCCTGTTTTAACATGTCTAATTTCGAGGCCGCCGCATAGGACAAGTCTATAATACGCCCTTTGTGGAAAGGCCCCCTATCATTCACTCGCACAATAATTTTGCGGCCATTGGCTAAATTCGTCACTTCAACATAAGTGGGAATTGGCAGAGACTTATGCGCGGCACTCATCTTAAACATGTCATACTTCTCGCCATTGGCAGTCAGATATCCATGAAATTTCTTGCCGTACCATGAAGCACCGCCTGTCTCACTGTATCCGGCAGAACTTGCTAATACCGAATACTCTTTACCAAATACCTTATAGCGGCTGCGGTTTCCACCTCGGCTTAATGGCTCTACTTTAGGTACTGCATCCGCTACGTGTGACACATCTATCTTTGCATCAGGGCCGTAATCTTTGACCACCTTGTAGCGCCCAGCATTAGTTTTAGCGGTTTTAGTCTCTTGACTAGCACAACCCACCACTAAGAGCGGTACCAGCAACATACACAGCAGGTTGGCCATCGTTTTATAATTCTTCATATAATCCTTTAACTCAGCTTATTTTCAGCTTTTATCAATTGGCTCAACTGGTACACAGCCATCGCGTAATAACGGCTGTGATTATACCTGGTGATCACATAAAAATTTTGTAAGCCAAACCAATATTGATCTTTGTTATTAACCTGGAACTTGATTAAGGTGGCCTTTTCCTGGGGGCTGCGTGGTAAAGTGCCCTGCACTGCATTTTCCCGCCATTCTTGGATTGTCACTTTTAACTCTAAACCATTGTTAACCAGATCTTTATCTAGAGTTTTAGCGACTTTAGCACTAATCACCACCGGCTGTCCTTCAAGCCAGCCATGTGCCGCTAAATAATTGGCGACACTGCCTATTGCATCCACCGGATTCTTCCATATATCGCGCTTGCCATCCCCGTCAAAATCGACGGCGTAACGGCGAAAACTCGAAGGTAAAAATTGCCCATAACCCATTGCCCCTGCATAAGAACCTCTCGGTTTAGTGTAAGGTATTTTCTCCTCGGTGGTGAGGCGTAGAAACTCACTCAGCTCATTGCGAAAGAACACTCCGCGCCGTGGCAGATCAAAGGCGATGGTCGCCAGTGCATCAAGTACTCGATAGTTGCCAGTGATTTTCCCGTAACGCGTTTCAACACCGATAATGGCAACGATCATCTCTGCGGGTACACCGTATTTTTTCTCTGCCCTGGCCAACGCTAAATGATGTTTCTTCCAAAACTTATTACCATTTTGGATGCGCTGCGTCTCGATAAACCTATCCCGGTATTCCTCCCAGCTAAGACGCCCTTCGACCTGTCGATTCATGGCAGTTAAGATCGACTCCTGACGCTTGGCACTCTCGAGTACCTCCAGCAGATAATCTTTAGAAAACCCCTGCTTCTGCATACTCTTTAGCCAGCTTAAAGCCACCGGGTGCTGAGCATAGTTTACCGCAAAAATTGAGGGAGACAGCAGCAAACCACAGAGTAAAATTGCCAATATTTTTTTTCTACGCATCGATAATCCAATCCTTAGATAACAACATTTCGGTGCGTATGCACCGACATGATAACGCCAAACCCCATAAACAGAGTAACAATTGAAGTTCCTCCATAACTCATCATCGGCAGGGGCAATCCCACCACCGGCAATATACCACTTACCATACCAATGTTTACAAAAATAAACACAAAGAAGGTAAGCACAATACTGCCACACACTAAGCGTCCAAAACTATCACTGATTTGTGATGCCATCCACAGCCCACGGGCAATAATTAATAAATACAAGCCTATTAATGCACCGACTCCTAACAGACCTTGCTCTTCTGCGAGTACCGCAATAATAAAATCGGTATGAGATTCTGGTAGGAAATTTAATTGAGATTGCGTTCCCTCCAGCCATCCTTTACCGCTAAAGCCACCAGAACCTATCGCTGTCTTAGACTGAATAATATTCCAACCACTGCCCAGAGGATCACTTTCTGGGTCCATAAAAGTCAGTACCCGCTGTTTCTGGTAATCCTTCATGAACATCCATAATAGCGGCAGACACGCAGCGGCTGCGCCCAAGGCTAAAAAGATGATGCGCCAGCGAATCCCCGAAAACAATAAAACAAACACACCGGAGGTCGCTATCACTAGAGAGGTGCCTAAATCAGGCTGCTTCATAATCAAAGCTGTGGGAATAGCGATCAAGAAGATTGCCAGGCAACACTGTTTAAAGGTAGGAGGTAGCGGACGCCCCGCCAGACAATAAGCAATCGTCAACGGCAGTATCACTTTGATAATTTCAGAGGGTTGTACTCTGATGCCGGGCAGTGCCAGCCAGCGCTGAGCGCCTTTTGCGCCCACCCCAAACAGCAACACACAGATAAGGAGTATCACGCCCAAGGTGTACACCCAAGGTGCCCACCTTTCAAGATACACCGGACTAATTTGGGCGACAAATAACATCGCCACAAAACCAATACCCATGCGTATCGCCTGACGCATCACATAACCTGAATTTTCAGCGGTGGCACTGTACAAGACAAACAAACCAAAGGCACAGAGCAATATCAATAATAGCAACAGCGGCGCATCTAAATGTGTATGACTCCACCAACCTGGCCTGTTACGCAAATGAGAGCTGGAGTTCGCCATTGAGCGGGAAAAGTCTTTTTTCACAGCAGCTCTCCGCCCCATAACTGCTTTTCTGGATCAATACCCAACAGATAGGCATCCATTATTTTTTTCGCCAGTGGCGCTGCCACACTTGATCCGCCGCCGCCATTCTCGACCACCACAGCAATCGCAATTTTGGGATTATCAACCGGGGCAAATGCGATAAACAGGGCGTGATCTTGGAATTTTTTCTTCAACTTACTTTTATCGTAACGCTCGCCTTGTTTGATCCCGACCACTTGGGCAGTTCCGGTTTTTCCAGCGATTAAATAAGGTGATGATTTGCCAATTTTACGCGCAGTGCCGCGCTTACCATTAACCACCGAAATCATGCCATCGATTACCACGTCCCAATATTTTGGATTATTCAGCTGCACATTGTTTGGAACTGGGTTGCGCCCCTGCATATCCGGCGGAGTGAGGATAATATTACCCTTGGCATCGACCTCTCGAAATCCCATCAAAAGCTTAGGTTGTTTCCACACCCCCCGATTAGCCAGTAACATCGCTGTGGTGGCCAACTGCAGAGGTGTCGTGACTAAATATCCTTGACCTATACTTAGGTTGAGGGAATCCCCAGGATACCAGGGTTGTTTATAGCGCCTTTTTTTCCAAGCTTTGGTCGGTAATAGCGCTGGTATAGCTTCGGGCAAGTCCAAACTGGTCACTTTGCCCAGGCCAAACATATCCATATAGTAGGAGATATTATCCACGCCCGTTTTGTGCGCGGCGTCATAGAACCAAACATCACAAGATTGCGCCAAGGCTAGATTTATGCCCACCTTACCGTGCCCACCGCGTTTCCAATCCCGGTATTTTCGCTTATATTTATCATCGGCAATAATGTAATAGCCAGGATCATAAACAGTATGAGTCACCGGTACACTGCCACTGTCGATGGCGGCCAATGCAGTAATGGGTTTAATCGTAGAACCCGGTGGATAACCACCGCGCAGCGCTCGGTTAAACAGTGGAAGTTCAGGGGAGTTACGCAGCGCATCGTAATCTTTATTCGAGATACCCGTCACAAATAAATTAGGATCGTAGCCGGGGGTGGAGACCAACGCCAAAATACCACCCGTTTTAGGATCGATAGCCACTACGGATGCCTTCTCACCCGCCAACAGTTTTTCAGTGATTTGCTGCAGCGGTAAATCAATCGATAACTGAATATCCCGTCCGGGAATAGCTTCAATCTTTTCCAGCACCCGCATTACTCTCCCGCGGGCATTGGTTTCAACTTTGCGCATGCCTACCGTGCCATGCAGTTCGCTCTCGTAATATTTTTCAATACCCAGCTTGCCAATATAATTGGTCGCTGCATAGTTTTGCTCGTCAACCGATTTCAAATCTCTCTCGTTGATGCGCCCGACATAACCCATCGCGTGAACTAAGGTTTCACCATAGGGGTAGACTCTAATTAAATCAGCCTCGACTCGAACTCCGGGCAGGCGATGGTAGTTAACTGAGAGTTTGGCGATATCTTCAACACTGAGCCGAGATCTTAATAATACTGATTCGTAGGGACGTCTACGGCGTTTTAAACGTTTTTCAAAACGTTCTAGATCCCGTGCTGAGAGTTCGATAATCTCCCCTACTTGGGCCACAATTTGCTCGAGATCGCCACCCATTTCCTCTTTTAAGATAGTCACATTGTAGCTGGGTTTATTATCGGCTATCAGTATTCCAGATCGATCAAAAATCAAACCACGGGTGGGCTTTTCTGGTTTAAGCTGAATGCGGTTTTTATCAGAGAGCGATGAGTAGCGCTCATTTTCGACCACTTGTAAAAAATACATCCGCGACATCAACAGCCCCATGGCCACCAACACCAAGAGGAAGGCGATTACCGCTCTGAACTGAAAAGTTCTTCTCTCTTCAGGGTGATCTTTAAAACGTGCGTATCCAGACATAAAAATTAATCACATCGACCTATTTATGGTACGGGTGGCCCTGGATAATACTCCAGGCTCTGTACAACTGTTCAGACAACAAAATACGTACCATAGGGTGAGGTAAAGTCAGGGCAGATAACGACCATTTTTGATCGGCCATAGCACTACACCTTGGATCTAAGCCGTCGGGGCCACCAACTAGCAGGCAGAGGTTGCGTCCTTTGAGCTGCCAACTCTCCATCTGTTCAGCCAATTGTTCGGTCGACCAAGTCTTACCCGTCACCTCCAGTGCCACTACCCAGTCACCGTTCGGGATAGCCGACAGCATCGCATCGCCCTCTTTTTTGATGGCCCGCTTAAGATCGGCACCTTTTCCTCTAGGCCCTATGGATATTTCGACTATTTCAACCCGCATTTCCCGGGGCATACGTTTATTGTATTCACTAAAACCCGTGGTAACCCAAGCGGGCATTTTAGTGCCCACCGCCAAAATTTTAATTTTCATAATTTGAATACTTCTAAACGCAATCTAACCAAGAAATTAACTGCCCTGCTCAATCATATTTTCAGGTTTCATATCAAAGCGCCATAGTTTCTCTAGATCATAGAGTTCACGCGCCTCTTCTGTCAGTACATGGATGACCACATCCGACAAATCGACAATCACCCAATCTCCCCCTTTGTGCCCCTCACTGCCAATGGCATTGATGGATTGGAGTTTGAGTTCATCTTCAACATTGCCAGCGATAGACATCACATGTCGCCTAGAAGTTCCGCTACAGACGATCATGAAGTCGGTCACACTGGATTTACCAATAACATCAATGATTTCAATGTTTTTAGCTTTTAAATCTTCCAGAGCGGCAACCGCGATTTCTAATACTTTTTGGTTTTGCATTTTCTATTTACCTTATTTAATGTACGCATGAATGTTATTTACTCACGCAGATATCTCTTGATACAATTTATGTTGATCAATGTATTGAGCTACCGCTTTTGGCAGCAGCTCGGATTTATTACCCTCTGCCAGCAAGGTCCGAATTTCACTGGCGGATACATTCGTATTGGGCTGTTCTAAAAAAAACAACTTGCCAGCACTGCTCGTCACCAGTTGCTTGGCATCCTCGACTCTCTTTAGCAACAGCGCCTGATTTAAGCCATTTTCCGCAATGCTGTAATTAGGTCTCTGTAATACCAAAATATGGCACAACTCTAAAAACTGCTGGTAGTCACGCCATTGTGGCAAGGTAATAAAAGAATCCATCCCTATCACCATTACCAGCGAGCAATGATGGCCTATCTCCCGGCGCAGCTGTTTTAGCGTATCTATAGTGTAAGATGCTGTGTCAGCGTTAATCTCACGCAGATCAATGCTAATTTCGCGGTATTCAAGCGCCGCGAGGCTCAACATATCAAGGCGTTGACTATTAGTGACATTGGGTGCCGCTTTATGTACTGGCAGCTTAGTGGGCAACAAATGCACCACAGCATTGCCATAGAGTGCACTGACATGACGTGCGCCACGCAAATGCCCTTTATGCACGGGGTCAAAGGTTCCACCCATAAAGATATACATGGCTTTAGCGCCCTTATCGCAGTTCAAAAACATCTCCAATTAGCTGCGAATTTCACCGTTGCCTAACACTATATATTTCTGTGAGGTTAAGCCCTCTAAACCCACCGGTCCCCTGACGTGAATTTTGTCAGTGGATATCCCGATCTCAGCGCCCAATCCGTATTCAAAGCCATCGGCAAAAGCCGTTGAAGCATTGACCATCACCGAACTGGAATCTACTTCACGTAAAAAGATCCGCGAGTTCGCATAGCTTTCCGTAATAATGGCATCGGTATGGGCAGAACCATAGTGATTAATATGTTCAATCGCCTCCGCTAAATCATCGACAATTTTAATCGATAAGATAGCCGCCAAATATTCCGTGGACCAATCCTCTTCTACGGCAATCAGCAGCTGCGGTACTATTTTACGGCTGCGCTCACAGCCGCGTAACTCGACTGACTTTTGGCCAAACAACTCGCACAGTTGCGCGAGTAATGGCACGGCGACATCTCGATGCACCAACAATGTTTCCATCGCATTGCAAACCCCATAGCGACGAGTCTTTGCATTGATGGCTATCTCTGTCGCCTTTTGCAAATCAGCTTGAGCATCAACGTATACATGACAAATACCATCCAGGTGTTTAATCACTGGGACTTTGGCATCACGGCTGATCCGCTCGATGAGTCCCTTGCCACCACGGGGGATGATAATATCAACCGATTCAGTCATCGTTATCAGTTTTCCCACTGCAGCACGATCCGTGGTTGACACCACTTGCACTACTTCTGCGGGTAACTCTGCCTGTTCAAGCCCTTTGGCGATACAGAGCGCGATAGCCTGATTTGAGTGAATGGCTTCAGATCCGCCGCGTAGTATAGTGGCGTTGCCCGATTTAAGACAGAGACTAGCCGCCTCAATAGTTACATTGGGGCGCGACTCATAAATTATGCCAATCACCCCCAGCGGCACGCGCATTTTACCCAGTTGAATACCACTGTCTAAATAGCGCATATCATCAATACTACCGACCGGATCAGGTAAGCTGGCCACTTGTTTTAAACTCTCGATCATTTTATCGATACCCGCATCATCAATGCGCAGACGATCTAACATCGCAGCGGGGATGTTTTTTACGATGGCATGTTCAATATCGACCTTATTGGCCGCTATTAAAGCTTGACGACTCTCATCTAATGCCTCGGCCATTTTCAGTAGCGCCAGGTTTTTCTTAACGCTGTCTGCTCTGGCTATATAGCGAGAAGCCACTCTGGCCTTCTCCCCCAGCTCTTGCATGTATTGATTGACACTCATCTTTAATCCGCTCTTCACAAATACTTACTATTATTAATTTTTTAACAATTTCCCGCTTATTCTTAGCTATTATTATCGCTGTAATCACAAGTTGTAAACTTATACTAAGTGACAGAGGTGCAAAGGGGATTAAATGTAATTATACTACGCCCTCAATCGCTTAATCACCCTTATTGAAGCAGATACCTTGTGCTATTTAAAAATAAATAGAAATAATGACAAATAACATTTCCAATTCAGCCAGACAGGCAACCTTTTTCGAACCGTCCCCCATTAAACTGGTCGTGCTAACGACCGTTATCATGTTGATTTGCATTTTTTGCAGCGGTCTCTTTATCTATCTGTTCACCCAAAATCAAGCCAAGGTGTACACCCAAGAGCAAGTTGACATTATCATCACTCAGGCACAAACCAGCTTGACGCCGATGATATTGGTGCAAGACACACTGAATATGAATTTTTATCTGAAAACATTAACCCAAGCGAATTTCATCGAGGGAGCAACCTTGGTAGATGCCAAACAAAATCTACTGGCCCGTGCGGGTGATCACAATGAGACTGCCCAGCTACAACCCCTGTTTAACAATCAAATAAAAGTGGGGGAATTAACCCTCTTTATCGACCACCAACCCGCCGCCGCTTTTTTCCAAAAGTTACTCTCGCTGATTGCGCTATTGACCGCCGCCACTACAGTACTGACGTTATTTGCCATTGCCATCTTCGCCAAGAAAATAATGCGCGAATTCTCGCTGCAATATAAGCCTTTGCTAGAACATCGTTTTTCTATGGAGCTCGCGCAAGCGCAAAGCAATCCCGAGCAGAAAAACACCGAACAGCAGGCTGTTGCCGAACGCGTACCAATCGATGCCAGCTCTGACAGCGCTTCTATCTCACTGGCTATTATCGATTTAAACAATGGCGCTAAGGATGCTAACCACCAGCAAGCGCATTTAGCAACGCCCAGTACCCAGGATGATTCTGTCGAAAACAGAGCGCTAGTATCATTGCTAAAGCCTGACACTCAAGAGAGAATGCCCCATTTTAAACCTTTTCATAACCAGCCAGACACCGGCAAGAAACACAGCCATCAGCCACCAACAGTAGAAATTGAGCTCAGTGAATCAACTCCTGAAAGCGAGCCAAAGACCCGTTCAAAACTGCAAGAAAACCCTCTCTTTCGAGCACACCCCCACGAGGAACAATTAGATTTGTATTCTCTTGAACACCAAACAGAACTAAATTTAGCAGCCACTGACGCCGCCTATGTGCTCTTTATTGATTGCAGCAGCGGTAGAGCTCCTATCGAAAACCCTGAAGAACATCAGCATTTGCTCTCTCAGTATCGTCGTTTAATTCAATTAGTCATCGGCATTTATGGGGGTAGCGTAGAATTACTGGCGACGGGAGACATCCGGGTTATGTTTAATCAGCCTGATGCCGAAGACAGCCATGGCATTAAAGCACTGTGTGCGGCTAAACTTTTCAATCAACTCTACAAATATTACAATCACCGTCAAATAACGCGTATGCAGCCCACGCTCAACCTACAAGTATCTCTGGTGCGCGGTAACCGCAATAAATTGGAGCTACTCCGCGAGGAGGCGCATTTTCTTACCCGCACTACCGAATCTAACGAGCTGATTAGCCACACCCCTTTGAGTGAAGTTATCATCCTCAGAGATACCTTACTTGACGGTGCCACGACACAGAGGCGGGAAGAGGACAAAATTCTGATCTTAAGCTTGAGCCCTAAATACCAAGAATTATTAGAAAAACAAGCCCGACACTTAACCAAAAGTCTCTAGCCGTGGTGGTATACGAAGCGCCGACCAGATCGAGCTGTGGTAAGTACGATTCAAGCGCGGTATTACCGGTAGCCGAAGATTACCGTTTCAGCAGCGGCTACTCTATGTTTAGATCGCTAGCACAATTTTGCAGATAACTCACAAAAATTTCTAATACCTTGTTTTAATTAAATTTCCTTAAGGCAGCTGTTTTTCATATTTTAGTAACAATGTTCATCTACGGTTCATGCAAAAACTGCTAACTTAACGGTGGGAATAAATCAACATAAGATTGAATAGATCTCATTTAGAACATGTTCTTTGCAAGGGTTAGCTTCACCTAAAGCCGGTATTTAATCTTGATTAAGGCTGGCTTTACGTTTTTCTGCTAAACATGGTATTACCACCTCTGTCATGCTCGATGCAGCAATCACTGTATCATCCTCGCCGCTGCCAGCAAAAAAAAGCCTCTTAAAAAAGAAGCTTTTTTGATTACCACTGACGGTTATTATCCTTCGCTTGGCTCAGCCGCACTGGAGGGTATGACCTCAACTCTCTCCACTCGCTGATAGCCCCTGGGAAGTTTATTACCACGCCTACCACGCTCAGCCGAAAAGTGCACAATATCGGTAGGTTTGAGTTTTAGATGCTGTTTGCCCGAGTGAACTAGAATTGTATCCCCCGGATTAAACACGGTTAATGCAATCATTAACTCCTCGCGTTTGGCGGCTTTAGCCGTGGAGACATTGATAATCTTATTACCCTTGCCCTTTGCCAACTCAGGTAAATCCGCTACCGGGAAGACTAACATTCTGCCCTCATTGGTGATGGCAGCGAGCATTTTATCACCGAGACTGACGATATTAATCGAGGTGAGCAACTGTGCATTCTTAGACAAACTCAGCGCCGCTTTGCCTTTTTTATTTTTGCTGCAAAGATCGGCAATGGTGGTTAAGAAACCATAACCCGCATCGGATGATAATAACACCACATCGCTATTAGCCCCCGACAGGGCCGCATCAATGGTCGCACCTTTGGGCATGGATATCTTACCGGTAACCGGTTCTCCCTGCCCCCTCGCAGAAGGTAAATTATGCGTCTCTAAGGTATAGCTGCGCCCCGTTGAATCCAGAAGCAAGGTCGGCAAGTTCATCCGCCCCTGACAAGCTATTTTGAAACTATCACCCGACTTGTAACTTAAACCTGTCGGATCAATATCGTGCCCTCTGGCTACTCTAATCCAACCCTGTTTGGAGATCACCGCCGTGATCGGCTCTGCGGATAACAAATCTTTTTCATCAAAGGCTTTAGCCTCGATACGCGCCACAATCGGTGAGCGCCTATCATCGCCATAGGCCTCCATATCTTCCTTTAATTCTTTTTTAATCAGGGTGCGCATGCGCTGATCGGATCCCAATATCAATACCAGCTTTTGACGCTCTGCCGCCAGCTCATCCTGCTCCCCTTTAATCTTGAACTCTTCCAGCTTTGCCAGATGGCGCAATTTGAGATCTAAAATGGCATTGGCTTGAATATCAGAGATATTAAAGCGCTCCATCATGATTTCTTTGGGTTTATCGGTGGTGCGAATAATTTCGATTATCTCGTCAATATTCAAATAGGCGGTCATTAAACCATCGAGAATATGCAGCCTTTCAAGCACTTTATCTAAGCGATACTGTAAGCGCTTACGTACTACAGTGGTCCGCCAGCTCAGCCACTCCGTTAAAATTTGCCGTAAATCTTTGACCTGCGGCCTACCGTCGATACCAATCATATTCATATTGACGCGATAGGTGCGTTCAAGATCGGTAGAGGCGAACAAATGCCCCATCAATTGATCTAAGTCGATACGATTAGACCTGGGCACTATCACTAAACGGGTCGGGTTCTCATGATCGGATTCGTCTCGCAAATCGGCGACCATCGGCAGTTTTTTCTGCTGCATTTGCGCCGCTATTTGCTCCAAAATTTTAGCGCCAGAGACCTGGTGCGGCAGCGAGGTAATAATTACATCACCCTGCTCTTTATTCCACAGCGCCCGCATGCGCACGGACCCTCTACCCGTGGTGTAGAGTTTTCGAAGCTCTTCCTTGGAGGAGATAATTTCCGCATCGGTTGGCATATCCGGGCCTGGCACAAACTCACAGATATCCTCTAAAGTGGCGCGTGGATTTTCCAGTAAGTGTATACAGGCCGAGGTAACTTCGCGCAAATTATGTGGGGGGATATCAGTGGCCATTCCCACCGCTATGCCGGTGCCACCATTGAGTAATATATTGGGTAGACGAGCCGGCAGTACTGTGGGCTCGTTCATGGTGCCATCGAAATTGGGTGACCAATCTACCGTACCCAAGCCAATTTCCTGGAGCAGGACTTGCGCGTATTTAGTTAATCGCGCCTCAGTGTAACGCATCGCCGCAAATGACTTTGGATCATCTGGAGCTCCCCAGTTTCCCTGGCCATCAATCAGCGGATAACGATAGCTAAAAGGCTGTGCCATCAACACCATCGCCTCGTAACAGGCACTATCACCATGGGGATGATATTTACCCAACACATCGCCCACCGTACGGGCCGATTTTTTATGCTTGGCACTGTTTTTTAAGCCCAACTCGCTCATCGCGAAAACAATACGTCGCTGCACTGGTTTCATACCGTCACCGATGTGCGGCAGAGCGCGATCGAGAATCACGTACATAGAATAATCTAAGTAAGCTTTCTCGGTGAAATCTCGCAGGGGTAATGACTCTATACTGTCATCTACTGTATAACTAGACATAAATATTCAACACACCTTTAATAAGCTTACTTATACTTTGGCTAAATCGCCGCTGCCTTCCAGCCAAGCCTTTCGATCTGGGGCACGCTTTTTAGCCAGTAACATATCCATCATTTCATGACTGTCATCGCCAGGCGTAATCGTCAGTTGCACTAACCTGCGGGTATCGGGATTCATCGTGGTTTCACGCAGTTGCAGGGGGTTCATCTCACCCAATCCTTTAAAGCGCTGCACATTGATTTTTACATTTTTTCGCTCGGCCTTAATCCGCTCGATAATGCCGTCACGCTCACTATCATCTAATGCGTAAAAAACATCCTTGGCCGCATCGATACGATACAGAGGAGGCATGGCGACATAGATATTGCCAGCAGTCACTAACGGTTTGAAGTGGCGCAAAAACAGCGCGCAAATCAAGGTGGCGATGTGCGCACCATCCGAGTCGGCATCGGCTAAGATACAGACCTTGCCATAACGTAAGCCACTGATATCATCGCTGCCCGGCTCAACCCCGATCGCCACCGATATATCGTGAATTTCATTGGATAACAGCACTTGCGATGAGTCGACTTCCCAGGAATTTAATATTTTACCGCGCAGCGCCATGATCGCTTGAAACTGGCGATCTCGCGCCTGTTTGGCCGAGCCTCCCGCTGAGTCTCCCTCCACCAGGAACAACTCTGAGCGCGCGGTTTCAGTACCAGAACAATCGGCAAGTTTACCCGGCAGCGCCGGCCCAGTGGTTATGCGCTTACGCACCACTTTTTTACTGGAACGCAGTCGTTTTTGCGCGTTGGCAATTACCGCTTCGGCCAATTTTTCGCCGTCTTCGACGTGTTTATTCAACCACAGCGAAAATGCGTCTTTGATGGCGCCTGAAATAAAGGCGGCAATGTGCCGAGAGGAGAGCCGCTCTTTGGTTTGCCCGGCGAATTGTGGTTCACGCATTTTGGCAGAGAGCACGTAACTGCAGCGCTCCCAAATATCTTCGGCGGTTAACTTCACCCCGCGGGGCAGTAGCGACCTGAATTCGCAGAATTCACGCATCGCCTCGAGCAAACCCGTTCTAAAGCCATTGACATGCGTGCCTCCGACCATGGTTGGGATCAAATTAACAAAACTTTCAGTGATTATCTCACCCCCTTCTGGCAGCCATTGCACCGCCCATTCGACGGCATCTTCTTGTCCCTGCAAACGACCGACAAAAGGTTGCAGTGGAATCGTCTCGTAAACTTGGGTCATACCCGCCAGATAATCGCTCAATCCGTCCTGGTAATACCAGCTATCTTTTTCAACATTTTTGCCGCTATGGTCGGTAAAGGTGACTTTAAGCCCCGGGCACAGGACCGCTTTGGCACGCAAGTTGTGTTTAAGTTTATTGACATGGTACTTGGGAGTATCAAAGTATTTGGCATTGGCCAAGAATTTGACCATAGTGCCGGTATTGCGTTTTCCGCAGCTACCTATCACCTCGAGTTCGGATATTTTTTCACCGTCTGCAAAACCGATGCTATAGACTTGTGCATCGCGTCTTATCTCTACTACCAGGCTCTTTGACAGTGCGTTGACCACTGAGACACCGACACCGTGTAAGCCGCCGGAAAAGCTGTATTCACCTTCACTGAATTTTGCCCCAGCATGCAGTTTAGTCAAAATAAGTTCGACACCACTAACCCCTTCTTCCGGGTGTATATCGACAGGCATACCACGGCCATTATCAGTGACGGAAATAAAGCCATCTTTAAACAGTACCACGTCGATTTGATTAGCATGCCCCGCAATGGCCTCATCCACGGAGTTATCGATGACTTCCTGAGCCAAGTGATTGGGTTTGTCCGTCTCAGTGTACATGCCGGGCCTGCGCCGTACCGGATCTAGACCACTTAGAACCTCAATTGAAGCTGCTTTATATTCACTACTCATTTACTTTCGATCCTAATAAAAAATACTGCTCTGCAAATTCAAACAATTCGGGTATGACTGCGTTGAAGTTTTCGTAACCGTGATTTCCTGCCTCAGTTACCCGCTGCTCGACTCCGCTTAGTTTTAGCACGGCCTCTGTGTAATCCAAGGTTTCATCGCCCATTTGGGAGAGTAACAATAGGCGTTTGGGCTCGGTTAGCGTTGCAACGTCCATCGCCTCTAACTGTACAATATGCTCAGCAGTTAATTGATACTTTTCCCCGCTGTAAAGATTTTGTTGCTCACCCAACATACTCACCAACAACCGCTGCGGATAAACTGCTGGGTTAATCAACACCGCCACACAGTTTGCAAACTTCTGGGAGAGATAAATGCTGTAATAACCCCCGAGAGAACTACCGATTAATAATATCGGTGATGCTGCACAGGCTTCGATTAATGCTACTAGCTGTTCAATCGCCACCCCTGGTGAAAAATGCAGCGCCGGTACTAACAATCGATAACCCCGTGATGCCAATCGCCTCTGCTCAAAGTAAGTGCTTAACTGCTGTGCTTTGATTGATTGTGGTGAACTATTAAAACCGTGAATATAAATCACCGTGACCGACATACTGCTTATCCTTACAGTGTTTTACCTTGCAAGTTACCTAAGCTAGCCAGTAGTTGCAAGTATTTGTTCTCAATTGGCTAAGGAAGTAGCGAGTAAGTCCCCAAATAACCCCTGTGGATAACTAAGCGGTTAAATCCGCGGAAGAATGCGAAGTGAATGGCTAGTCCTTTACAAGCGTTCTGACAAAGGAGTTGACCGCTTAGATACCCACCCTACGGGGCGTACAGGATAGTTCGTGCTCTTTGTTAATGGTTTTCGCCGGGCAACCAGTCCGCCTGTAACCATTGCCTCAATCACAAACTATCCTGTACGCCAGGGGCGCTTGGGACTTGTTCGCTGCTTCCCTAACCACCAACAATTCTCTAAGGTAGATGAATGAATACCAATATTATCCAGCTGGAACAGGTCAATAAAAGTTTCTCAAACAAGCAGGTGGTGCGTAACGTCAGTTTTAATTTGCATCGCGATTGTATTACAACCTTGATCGGTCCCAATGGCGCCGGAAAAACCACTCTAGTTAAAATTGTACTGGGTTTAATTAAACCCGATAGTGGGGTGGTGTGGCGCAAGCCAGAATTGATTGTTGGTTATGTGCCGCAAAAGCTGCACATCGATAGTACCTTTCCGCTGACGGTTAGACGCTTTTTACAAATATCCCGGCAAATATCAGCGCGGGCTATCGATAAAGCAGTGTTTAGTGTCGATATCGCCAGTTTGCTCGATAGCTCAATTCATGGGCTATCCGGCGGTGAAATGCAGCGTGTTTTGTTGGCTAGGGCGCTACTGAGAGAGCCACAGTTACTGGTATTAGATGAGCCGGTACAGGGGGTAGATATCAACGGCCAGATAGAGCTTTATCAGTTGATCGGGGATATTAAGAAAGCCCGAGGTTGCTCGGTGCTGATGATCTCTCACGATTTACATCTGGTGATGTCAGCCACTGATCATGTTATCTGTATGAACCAACACATCTGTTGCTCGGGTCATCCGGAAAAAATTACCAATGACCCGTCGTATATCGAGTTGTTTGGGGCAGCCAGTGCCAAAACCATGGCGCTGTACGCTCACCACCACAACCACGATCATAATTTACACGGTGATGTGCTTCCCGCCAACACTGCTGGAACTCAAACTACTCAAGAGTGTAATCACTAATATGTACTACGATTTTTTACTGTTTGCCCTGTTAGGTGGGATTGGTGTGGCTATTGTCTCAGGGCCGCTCGGGGCTTTTGTGGTGTGGCGTCGCATGTCCTATTTTGGCGATAGTCTGGCTCACAGTGCGTTATTGGGGGTGGCCATTGGCATCTTTTTGGAGATTAACCTCAATGTCGCTATCATAATCTGCTGTCTGATACTGGCAGTGGTATTGGTCGCAATGCAGAAACAACACTTCATCGCCACGGATACCTTGCTGGGGATTATGGCTCACAGCTCTCTGTCTTTGGGCTTGGTGACCATTTCTTTTATTGACGATGCGCGCATCGACCTGATGGCATTTCTGTTTGGGGACCTGCTGGCAATTTTACCCCAAGATCTTATTTGGATTGGAGTGGGCGGAACCATAGTGCTAATGTTGCTCTACTATTTTTGGCCGCAGATGATTTCAATGACCATCAACGAGGAGTTGGCGCAAGTGGAGGGTGTCGATGTCACTAAGATGCGTTTGCTGTTGATGTTGATGATTGCACTGGTGATCGCCGTGGCGATGAAAATAGTCGGGGTGCTGCTGATTACTTCACTGCTGATTATTCCCGCTGCTAGCGCCAGGCCGTTAAGCGATTCACCGGAAAAAATGGCCCTGCTGGCATCGGTGTTGGGGGTGGCGGCGGTAGTCCTGGGGTTATTAGCCTCGTTTGAGTTCGATACACCCGCGGGACCTTCAGTGGTGGTTGCCGCGATGCTGATCTTTGTCACTATTTATCTCTGGTCTTTTAAAAAGCCTCAGGTTTGATGAGAAGCTGCCGTTAAGTCATTTTAACTCGACTTGGCGGCTCTGTTGCCGGTGATCTAATCCTAGAAAATCCTGGTTTGATGAGAATATTTAAATTTGCTCTTATCAATTTTATTGTTCGGCTCTCTTGGCCAGTGATGTAATGCAAAAGGTGCTAGCTTGATGAGTACGCCTCAATTGTAGGCTCATATCAATTTTATTTTACGGCTCTCATGGCCAGTGATGTAATGCAAAAGGTTCTGGTTTGATGAGCGCGCCTCAATTGTAGGCTCTTATCAATTTTATTTTACGGCTTTCTTGGCCAGTGATGTAATGGAAAAAAGGTGCTAGCTTGATGAGTACGCTTCAATTTGGTCATATCAACTTAATTTGGCGGCTCTCTTGGCCGGTGATGTTATCTAATATTTCTCAACCTTTGCTCTCTCTGGTAGATATCGCGGTGATTGGTCACTTACCCGATTCGCGATTTTTGGCAGCGGTGGCAATCGGCACGACAGTATTCTCTTTTATTTACTGGTCCTTCGGTTTTCTGCGCATGGGTACGACGGGCATGACAGCGCAGTTAGTGGGTGCTAACAACGGTAGCGGCAACCGAACACTGTTGGCGCAATCTCTCATATTAGCGCTGGGCATAGCGCTACTGCTGATGATGTTCCAGACCCCCATTATTGAGCTGGCACTAGGGCTATTAGGGCCTCAAGCAGAAGTATTACCTCAGGCGCAAGGGTACGCCGAGATACGTATTTACGGGGCACCGGCAGTGCTGTGTAGCTATGTATTGTTGGGGTGGTTTGTCGGTAATCAAAATACTAAGATCTTGTTAGTTTTGTTAGTTAGTACTAACTTGCTAAATATTATATTAGATATAATAGCGGTTAATGTCTTGGGAATGAAGGTTGAAGGTCTGGCTTACGCCACGGTTATATCGGAGTACTTCGGGTTAATATTAGGGCTTTGGTGTTGCAAAAATATGTTGCGAAGCGTCTCGGGTAAGATCGCCTATAGCCAACTTAAAAAAATGGCTAGTTATCTGCCAATCATTAAAGTTAACCGCTATTTGTTTGTACGTACTGTGTTGCTGTTGCTGGCGATGGGCTTCTTTACCGCGCAAGGCGCCAAATTTGGTGCAGACACACTGGCGGCGAATGCGGTGCTAATGAGTTTTGTGATGTTGATCGCGCATGTATTAGATGGTTTCGCACATGCGTTGGAAGCGCTAACCGGTAAGGCAATAGGTGCTAGAGATTTCACTAAGTTTTATCAATTAGTAGCGGCAGCGGCACTGTTATCCATACTGGTGGCGAGCGCCTTTAGCACTCTATTTTATCTGGGTGGTCACTGGTTCATCGAGCAGTTGACCTCCATCGTGGTGGTACAGTTAATTGCCAAAGAGTATTTGCCCTGGCTGGTGGTATTACCGCTAATTGCGATGACTAGTTTTTTGTTGGATGGGGTGTTTATCGGTGCAATGCAAGTCTCACTGATGCAGAATTCGATGTTGGCTTCGGTGTTTTTGGTATTTTTCCCGGTGTGGTACCTTACCCAGAGCCTATTAAATCACGGCTTGTGGATAGCTTTACTCTCATTGTATGTGGCCCGAGCCGTGACCGGTTGTGTAGGCTTTTATTGGCTGCGCAGAGATAGTGCCTGGTAGCGTTTAAACCAGTGAGGGGGTGGAAATCGGTGATTTGACACCAGCGCTGGACGACTGAGTAGGCAAGTTATCTGTCATACAGAGCGATTAAAAGAAATAGCGGGCTGAAAATTGCAGTTGTTGCTCGGTTTTCTTGATGGCTAAATTTTGGTAGGCGCGTGCCGGTCGACGGCTTTTAATGATATTGATTTCGGTGGCTAGAAACAGCGGTTTGCTGTAGCGATAGTTATAGCTGAAGGTTAGGGCAGTGCCGTACTCGTTATTGTCATCGCCTGCAGTGTTATCTCGGTCGTCGACCTGGAATTCTTCGATGCGCATGGCATAGCCGTGTTTGTTGCGACGCTTACTAAGCATGATAAAGCCACTTTTGTAAGCGTTTTTGACTATGTCTTGCCGGTCGGGGCTCTGCATTAAATTATTGCCCTCTAAGTATTGAGCGGTGAGTTGTAGCTGAGCGGGCAATTTTAATTTAATCCCGGCATAGACAAATTTGCTGCCCCAGCCATATTGACCGTCAGTTACCTGAAAAGACTGGGCGCGGTTATCATAATAACCCAAATTAAGCTTACCCCAGTTAGCTTGTTGGTAATCCCAGTGCACTTGGTAACCCAGACGATGATCGATTTCGTCAAAGGGTTTGGAGCGCTTAGCTTGTTCGGCAAGAGGGCCACCGGGCTGAGCCGCAAGGGGCTGTGGGAATGCCACCGATTCTCCCCAGCCTGTCTGTCGAGACCCTGTGGTCCATCCATGCCAAGATAAGAGTGCAGAGGAGGGATCGTTATTGATAAAAGCAGCGCCACTGATAGACCAATCGTAATTTTGACCGCTGAATTTTCCCAGATGAGTGAACTTTAGCTCTGCTCCGGTTAGTCGAATCTCTTCAGCGACCCAAGTATTGATCATTGATGAATTTAGGGTGTTGATACTCGACCAGGCGAAAGCGTCATTTTCCAGCGATATTTTTGGATAGAAAAACCCCGCTTTGGTCTCGAGTCGCCAGCCGCTACTAGTCGGCAGTCCTTTGTATTTCACGTAGGCCTCAGTAATACCCAGTGCGGCATCTTCTGCCAAATATGAGCCATTGAGTACAATCTTGGCACTGAATTGGTGGTCAAAGCGGATATCAGTTTCTACGCCGAATTGAGCCAGGGATAAAGATAAACCATCGGAGTTAGAAAATTTACCTTGCCCTGCTGCTAAATGGCTCTGACTGGTATCTGCAATGCCAATGCGAAGATCGGTGATGCCATGGGTGTTTATTTCTATGGCGAGGCTTGGGGTCGCTAACCATGCCGATATAATCACTAAGCTGATCGGATAATAATTGAGTTTATGCATTTGCAGAAACTCGCTGATAATTATTTTTTTCGATCAGCCACTGGGTTAACTGCGTGGCGGGTAAAGGTCGGCTGATGTAATAACCTTGCGCTTTTTCACACTGGTGCTCGGTTAGCCAAGTGAGTGCGAACTCATCTTCGATACCCTCAGCCACGATAGTTAAACCCATATTGTGGGCCAATTCTATGGTGGAGCGTACGATGATTTGATCGTCGTGATCCTCTTTTAGTCGCAGGATAAAAGATTTGTCAATTTTCAGTTCATGCACTGGTAAACTTTTTAATTGCGCTAGAGATGAATAGCCAGTGCCGTAGTCATCGATTGAGAGGGTGAAGCCCAGCGCCTTAAACTTGTTGAGGAGTTGGATCGCTGAGGTAGGATCGTCAACCACAGCACTCTCGGTTATTTCTAAGGTTATCTTGTTAGGGTCTAAATCGCGCTCTTGAGTGTACTGGCAGACAAAGTTGAAAAAATGCGGATTGCGCAGGTCTTGTGCTGAAATGTTGATGGCGATATTCAAATCAATACCTTGGGTATGCCAGAGTAGGTGCTGTTCAATAGCGGCTTTAAATACCCACATCGTCAAAGCAGTGATCTGACCGGTCTGTTCGGCCATCGGAATAAAATCATCCGGTGGAATTAATCCAAGTTTGGGATGCCGCCAGCGCACTAGCGCTTCCACATGGGTAATCAGTTTGGAGGTCAAGTCCATTTTTGGTTGAAAGTGTAATTCCAAGTGCTCTTGTACCAGCGCGCTTTTAAAGTCATTGATTAAATTGAGACGCTCAATGGTGTTGACGTCAAAATCAGAGTTGTACACTTGAATTAGTTGACTTTTTTTACGGGTATGATGCAGGGCCGTATCAGCCATTTGTAATAATTTACTGGTTGAATTGCTGTGTTCAGGATAGATAGCAATGCCGATGCGCGCTTGTAGTTGAAAGCTGAAACCCTGATATTGCAAAGGCAGACTGAAAGAGCTTTCAATCACCGATATTAGCATCTCAACGATAGGCTGCGATTTTTGGCTAGCCAGGAGAATGAACTCGTCAGAGTCGGTGTGGAAAACTCCTTTAATCACGGTGATTTCGCTCAGCCGCATACCGGCTTCTTTGATTATCATATCGCCAAATTCATGACCTAAAGTATCATTAACATCTTTGAGTCTGCTCAGATTTAAATGAAATACTGCAAAACTCTCCGTCTCAGCGGTTAACTGTTCTAACAGGCTGAGCAGCATATTACGATTGGGTAAGTCGGTCAGTGGGTGGTGGTTCGCCTTGTGCTCGATCGCTCTCTCTCTACTGAGAATGGCACTTTGCATGGTATTAAACTCTTCCGCGAGTTGACCCAATTCACTTTGATCTTTTATTGGCAGCAGTTGCTGATATTCACCACTGGCGAGTTTTTGGGTTTGTTTGACCAGTTGCTTGATGGGCTTAGTGATTGAGGCGGCGATGGCATAGGCCCCGCCTAGCGAAAGGACGAGAGTGAGGATTATCAATGCCAATAATTGCCACCATTGCTCTTGTAACACTTCGACCAAGTCAGCGCGCAGGCTGTACATGGCTACCCCAAAATTGAAATCGTCATAGCTTGAGAGTATTTGCGATTGGGATATATAGTGGGGTAGAGGTTTGCCCTCGATAATATCCCTGACAAAATCAAGTTCGGTGCCCAGCGAGGATGACGCGACTAACTGCCATTGTTGCCTTGGCTGCTCTTGCAAGATAAAGCTGGTGTGCAGGCCGGTTAACTTGTGATAACGCATTGCCAGGCGATGATCGATTTGATAGCCAAAACCAATCCAACCAAGCAGTGTAGAGCCCACCATTATCGGCGATAAACTGAGTTGATAGAGGTTATCTGCCACTTTGTATAGTTCGGTAGGAGGGTTGTTGGGGTCCAGCCAGTGAGAATAGCTGAAGAGGGCTTCACTCTGGCTGCCCTTGCGGACTTTGCCAACTCCACCGGTCATCGTCTTGACCAATTGGCTGTTAATACGGCCATTGCTATCGATGGTCATCGCCATATCGGCATCAATACGCTGGCGCAAATTGTTCAGGGCGACCACCAGCGATCTAGTATCTTGGTTAAAAATTTGTTTAATGCCGTAGTCATGCGCTGCGGTATCAGAGAATGCCTTTAAGTAGTGGGTTCGACTGTTGAATAATTCGTTAAATAAGGTATTGGCGGTGGCCAGCCTGCTCTGAATCTCCAACGTTTCTTGATTTTGCTTGCCGGAAAGTATGGTCCACAGTGCCACTGACTGCACAATCAGTAACAGCACTACAAAAAATAGAAAAATCCTATTTTGTAAACTCTTCATCTGCTGGCCTTAATATTCAGAGAGGAAGTCAAAATCATCATCACTTTGTTGTGGTGCAATGCTGGCGAGCTTGGTGGTTAAATGTACCTCAATGTTTTGATCAGTATCGAGGGTTATTTTGCTACTTTGACGATGATCGACATTGAGCAGCTGTGGATGCCAGATTACCAGCCGGAAATCTCCGCTTTGCTCAACACTCAGCTCAGCTTGTCCCTGCGCGGTGGTCTTGGCGAAATAGGGCGTATCCACTACCAATAAGTGACCGCTCATCCAATCGTGCACATTACAGCCCATGGCTATTTCTATGGTTTGTGCCGAGGCTGTTTGGACGACCTGTTGGTTGGGCTGAATGATAAAGGCGAAGGGCATTTTCTGGTTGACGGAATAAATGTGGTGAGTGATATCGTCCCGGTTGTTAAAGACTACTGGAGTACTTACCTGGGTAACCCCAATGTAGGGAGAAAACGACTTTTCAGTCTGACTGATAATAGTTGCAGGTTTAGTATCACTTGATAGCTGTCCCGCTAAGGGCTCTAGATATACCACTACTTCTGGGAGGGGATTTCCCTGAATATCGTAGACCTTAACTTGAAGGTCAAAACCATAACAGTTAGCGCTTAAAAATGAAAAGCCAATTAAATGCATAATGCATCTTTTAATGGTCACAGAAGCTTCCTGATAAGTTATGTTCGATGAATGCACGCAGAAAAGTGTAAATCATCGAGGATAAATTTAATAGTTTTCTCAATCGCTAATGATGGAATACCCCATAAACTATGCTGGAACTGTCTGCAGATACATTAGTAAATTATAGATAGAATCAATGACAGCCAGACACTTTGTAGGGGTTTAGTCAAAATTGCAGTGGAGTGCTGCTACCTCTAGTCTCGTTGGGGTAACAAGTAGGTTGTGCCCATCCAGAAGCAGCAACCTACCGGAGTTGTTCTACAGACTCGATCTAAACATGACTAGAAGTGGTTATTTTGAATGATCAAACGGGCACACATAGTATCCCCCATCAGGGCAGTTTAAAGGCTAAGCCTGCGATCCGACAGCTCTCATAGCAGTGGCAACTAGTCTCGTGGTCATTGACCATACCCACCGCTTGCATGTAAGCGTACATGATAGTGGGGCCGACAAAATTCATGCCGCGCTTTTTTAAATCTTTGGAGAGTGCTCTAGAAATAGTGCTCTCAACAGGGGCATCTCGATAGTCGGAAATTTTATTTTGCAGTGGTTGGTTGTCGACAAACGCCCATAGGTAGTTGGCGAAAGAGCCGAACTCCTGCTGGATTAAGATAAATACTTGGGCGTTTTTTACCGAGGATCGCACTTTCAGTTTATTGCGAATGATGGCGGGATCTTGCAGCATTTTATCCAAATAAGCTTGATCGAATTTGGCGACCGCCTGTACGTCAAAATCGTTATAGTAGTGCTGATAAGCCGAGCGTTTCTCCAGCACTGTGCGCCAACTAAGGCCAGCTTGAGCAGCCTCTAAGATGATAAATTCAAAGAGTATTTTGTCATCTGCGGTGGGCACTCCCCACTGCACATCGTGGTAGCTAGCCTCGAGTTCGCTATTTTGTGCCCAAGTACAGCGCTGGGGAGTTGGCATATCAACCATTTCCGTTGGATTTTGGATCAAAGTTGATCGGCTGAGCGATCACTTGGTCGATTTTTGCACCGCTGCTGTTTACCGGTTTATCTTGATTGACTCTGGTGGTTAGCTCGGAGACGGCCTCTGGACTACCATCGATATTTTGTCCATCTTTGTAATCGCATTTAACACACTCCCGGTACTCGCGAATCTCATTGCGATACACGCGTATGGTATCCATCTGGGCACAGCGCGGGCAAATGGCACCGGCGACAAAGCGCTTCACGACACTCACTGACCTATACCACAGTGACGTAGCAGTGCTTGGCTGTCGGGGTCGCGGCCTCGAAAATCTTTAAACAGTTTAGCGGGCTCTTCGCTGCCGCCTTTTTCCAAAATGTGTTGGAGAAACAGCAGGCCTGTCTCGCAGTGAAAGATGCCTTTTTCTTCAAAGAGTGAGAAAGCATCACTAGAGAGCACTTCTGCCCATTTGTAACTGTAGTAACCCGCGGCATAGCCTCCGGCAAAAATATGGCTGAAGCCGTTTTGAAAACAATTAAAAGCGGGGGGGGTGACCGCAGCAACTTGCAGGCGAATTTCATCGAGTAACGGCTGTACTACGCTGTCGCCTGGCTGGAATTCTAAATGAAGTCGATAATCGAACAGTGAAAACTCTAATTGTCTCACCAGCGCCATGGCCGATTGAAAGTTGCGCGCGGCCAGTAGTTTCTCCAGCATGTCAGCTGGTAACGTTTCACCATTTAGGTAGTGGCCAGAAATGAGCGTTAAGGCCTGCGGCTGCCAACACCAGTTTTCTAAAAACTGACTGGGTAGTTCGACTGCATCCCATGGCACACCGTTTATGCCGCTGATGTCTGCATATTCCATCTTGGTCATCATGTGGTGTAAACCATGGCCAAATTCATGAAACAAAGTGGTGAGTTCATCGTGGGTGAGTAACGCGGGATCACTGCCAACCGGAGGATTAAAATTGCAGACTAGGTAGGCGGTGGGCAACTGGATTTCCCCCTCCTCGGTAAGCCTGCGGGTACGACAGACATCCATCCAAGCGCCGCCTCTTTTATTGGCGCGGGCAAAAGGGTCTAGATAAAAGCGGGCAATCACTTGGTCATCACGGCTAATTTGATAGAGGGTGACATCTTGGTGCCAACTATCAAATTGTTTAATTTGGCTAATTTCGAAGTTAAACAGGCGCGAGGTAATGCTAAAGAGCCCCTGTAGCACCTTGTCGATTGGGAAATAGGGTCGCAGTTGCTCTTGAGAGATAGCGTATTGCTGCTTTTTAAGTTTTTCGGCGTAATAACCAACGTCCCAAGCTTCTAATTTATCCAGTTCATCTAATCCTAAGGCAAATTGACTGAGGGTATTAAATTCAAAACGAGCAGTATTAACGCTTTGATCGGCCAGTTCATTGAGGAATCCCAGCACTTCTTGCGGGGTATTGGCCATCTTAGTGGCGAGGGAGAAGTGTGCGTAGCTGTCAAAATCTAACATATTTGCCATCTCTAACCGCAGCGCTAATAACTCTTCAATAATCGGGCTATTATCCCACTGTTGGTTAGCGGGGGTAGCTGATGCTCGAGTGGCAAAAGCGCGATAGACTTCGCTGCGCAATTCACGGTTATCACAGTAACTCATGATCGGTAAGTAGGAGGGGAACTCTAAGGTTAATAAATAACCGTCTAGATCTTTGGCCTGTGCGGCTTGTTTTGCCGCTGCAAGGGCCAGTTTAGGTAGCCCGGCGAGTTCTTTTTGATCGGTAATGTGTTTGTGCCAAGCCTGGGTTGAATCTAACACGTTTTCAGAAAATTTGGTGCTCAAATTATTAGTACGTAACTTTATTGCCGCGAAGCGCTGTTGTTTATCGGTTGGCAGTGCCACACCAGAGAGTTCAAAATCACGCAGTGCATTGGCGATAACTTTTTGCTGATCACTGTTAAGCTCGGTGTTAGCTAGTTGTTTGTAGGCTAGGTAAAGCTGGTGGTTTTGGCCCAATTTAGAGTGATAGGCTGAGAGTTTAGGCTGGGCTTGATTATAGGCCTCGCGCAATTTGTCGGTATTACAAACCGCATTTAAATGGGAGACAGGAGACCAAAACTTCGCCAGCCTATCGTTTAGTGTGTCCATGGGAGCAATCAGATTGTCCCAACTATACTGACTGTTTTCGAGCAATATAGTGTCTATGCGCTGTAAGTTTTCGCTGAGAATCGACTCTAATTGCGCGTTTATTTGGCCTGGGTCTAGTTTACTAAACTCTGGTAGGTCCGCAGTACTGTTGGGCATGGATCGCTCCGTATTAAAACATTGAAAGCAGGTTAAACCATGATGGTAATGAAACAATACTGTGGTTTAACAGGATAGATTATGGGTATTTATAATAGGGCTTTATAGACTAAATTCAACTCTAGATGAGTAAAATTAACCGACCAAGGTGAAGATAGTAGTCTTTGCGGCAAGTAGTACTAAGCCCTAGTGGAGAAAGGGTTGCATTAAAGACCAAGTTGGCAAAGGTGTGTTTGCAAGCAGGGTTGTCGGTAAAAAAAAGCGACGCAGGACTGTTTTATAGTTGATAGTGCCGATCTAGAGCGCGCCAGCGGGGAGTGGGTTGACTATGCCACTGGGTTAGCTGCCCCGGAACAATTTATACTGTTTTTAACTGGGTTGAATGTTAAATTAGTGCCTGGAAAGTAATAATGTTCAGGCGACAAACCCTACTCGGGGTTGTGTCTAGATGAATCAAAGTTGGATGAGTGAGAAAACTGCTATGAATATAAGAAAGTATCAAGGGGTGACACCAGAGCTTGGTGAAAGGGTGTTTGTCGATCCTTCTGCGGTGGTGCTGGGCAAAGTGGTATTAGCTGACGATGTGTCGGTGTGGCCTACGGCGGTTATTCGCGGAGATGTACAGCATATTAGCATCGGTGCTCGTACCAGTGTCCAAGATGGATCCATTTTACATGTGACCCATGCGGGTGCCGGTAATCCTCAGGGGTTGCCGTTGATTATTGGCTCAGAAGTCACGATAGGCCATTTAGCGATGTTGCATGGCTGTACTATTGGCGACAAAGTTTTAATTGGCATGGGGGCTGTGGTGATGGATGGCGCCCGAGTTGAGTCGCAAGTGGTACTGGGGGCAGGGAGTTTAGTGCCACCGGGGAAAGTATTAGCCAGTGGTTATCTGTACGTGGGTCGTCCTGCCAAACAAGTGCGAAAGCTGACCACTACCGAGTTAGAATTCTTTAGTTATACCGCTAAAAATTATGTGAAATGGAAGGATGAACATCGCCAAGAGGACTGGGCAACCTGATGGAAAGCATAGCATTACTTCGTCTATCCAGAGTATAACTGTTGTAAAACCGCTGTTTAGGTTAGAATGAAAAAATTATAAATATAATAAAGTCAGCTTGATATAACTGTAATTTGCCACCGATAGGATGCCTAGGCAGGCCTGTGGCAAGTTGCAGCGATTATTGATCTAAGAGGTCACTAGTATCATGAACACTGTACGTAAAATAATAATTGCAGATGATCATCCACTGTTTCGTCAGGCGCTATTGCAGACATTAAAGTCAAAGTTGACCAGTGTTGATTGGGTAGAGGCGCAAACGGTAGAACAGTTATCGGAAGTGTTGCTTCAAAACCCTGATGCCGAGTTACTGTTATTGGATTTAAACATCCCCGGGGCGCATGGCTTTAATACGTTAATAAAAATTAGAAGTCAGTACCAGCAACTGCCCGTGGTGATCGTCTCAGCTTATGAGGATGATGATACCGTTATAAAATCGATGGAATTTGGCGCGGCGGGATTCATTCCAAAATCGACGCCCGTTGAGCTTATTTTTACCGCGATAACACAAATACTCAAAGGTGATACTTGGCTTCCAGAGCATATCAATCTAAATCGTATTTCCGACCGCTCTGATATTGGTGAGCGAGTTCGATCTCTCACTCCCCAACAACACAAAATACTGTTAATGTTTGCCGATGGATTATTAAATAAGCAAATTGCCCATCAGTTGAGCTTGTCAGAGGCTACAGTTAAGGCACATGCTACCGCAATATTTAGAAAACTAAATGTATTGAATAGAACTCAAGCGGTGATTGCGATTGCTCAACTCGAGGTTGGCTCAGCTTCATTTTCAACCAGTAACGAGTAATCGCGCTGCATTTTTTGGGTGAGCAATGAGCTTATTAACGCTCTTAGTACCGCAGGTTTCATCGGTTTTCTCAAAAAACTAAAGCCAGCTGCTTGGGTTTGCTCTTTCACGTCCTTATCGGTGGTGGCAGTGATCAATATTCCAGGTATACCGTAACTCGATATCTGACTTATCTCAATCATGAAATCCAGGCCGGATTTTTCTTCAGAGAGTTGATAATCGACCAGCATAATGTCGATTTCATCATTGTATTCTGCGTAGTAGTGTTGTGCTTTTTGACTATTATCGCAGGCTAATACTCTACATTGCCAAGAGGTTAGTAAAGCGACCATGGCTTTTAGTAGCTGTGGGTCGTTTTCTATACAGAGTACGGTAATGCCCTGTAAACTGATTACTTTACTGACAGTACTGACGGGTTCTAGCTGGCCGGTGATTGTCACCGGGACTTCAATCGAAAAATTGCTACCGCGACCGGGGATAGAGCGCAATGACAGTGGGTGGCCGAGCAATTGGGCGAAACTCTGGGCGATGTTTAAACCTAGTCCTAATCCTAATCCTTTGTTTTTATTAGTTTTTAGCTGGGTAAATTGATCAAATACGATACGCTGTTTTTCTGCGGCAATGCCTGGGCCGTTATCGATGACTTGGATAGATATTTCGTTGTTAATACGTCGACAGCCTAAGAGCACTTTACCTGGACTGGCATAACGGAAGGCATTGGCGATAAAGTTTTGCAGAATACGGCGCAGTAAATTGGGATCAGAATGCACCCAAACAGAGCAGTGCACCACGTTAAAATGGATATCAATTTTTTCTTCGTGGGCATTAAACTCACGGACTAATTTTAATAGTAATTCATTAACTGGAAATGATTTTTTAGATATTTTGATCTTGCCACTTTCTATTTTGGCAATATCGCCTAATTCGCTTAACAAATTGCTGGCAACCCGCAGCGAATTTTCTATATTGGCGATGTGTAGCTGATGGTCTTCGTTAATACCGCGCTGGGCGGACAAGGCACTGGTAAAAAGCCTAGCGGCCTCTAGCGGCTGCATTAAATCATGACTGCAGGCGTTTAAATACTGACTTTTTCGAATGTGCGCCTGCACAGCTTTTTCGCGCTCCAATTCTAGTGCTTGGTTGGAGTTCTCTAAACTTTTGGTACGTTCTTGGACGCGAGTTTCCAAGTCTTGATTGGCCTCGCGTAATATTTGTTCCGCACGGCGAAAGGCGGTGATATCGGTAAATATCATCACGAAGCCACCGTTGGGCAGTGGGTTGCCCTGAATGCGGATAGTTTGCCCGGAACTGTGGGTTCGTTCAGAGTGGTGTGCGTTCCCCTTTTGTAAGTATTGTAATCTTTTACGAATATGTTCTTCTACATCGCCCACACCACAGCGGCCGTGCTCGACGTTATAGCGAATTAAACGTTCGATCGGGCAGCCTACATGCACTAGCGCCGCAGGATAGTTGAATAAATCGATATAACGTTTGTTCCAGGCAACCAAATTTAAGTCTTTATCGATAATCGAGATTCCCTCAGTGCTGTTCTCGATGGCGCTTTGCAGAATACTCTGATTAAATTTTGTTTCCTGGAAGGAGGCGTCTTCAATTAATTGAGCGATTTGATCTAATGCTATTTCCCTGCCCTGTAAGGCGGAAGAAATGACTAATCGGGACGAGGATGAGCCAAGCACACTGGTCATCATAAATTCGGTGTGTTGGATTAATTTTTGGTTGTATAGCCTAGGGCCCAGATACTTGGCATCGTGGGTTGCGAGGAATTGATTAAAGCCCAATTTTGCCTTTTTATCGCCGATGAAACGCGAGGCCAGCAATTGCAATTCACTGGCATCTATTTCACGGTTCTCGGGCGGTCGAAGGCCATCCGGACTCTGCCATTCGAGAAAGTGTGACGCCTGAATCCGCTCCTTTACACTGCGCCTAGAAAATTGCGAAACCCACCACATTACCACCACGTTGACCAGCAAGCTCAATAGTGAGACTTGCATGTGAGTGGGGATTAAACCATCGCTTACCGGTTGTGTATAGAGGCCGAATTGAGGCAGTAAGTTGAGACAAAACCACAAACTAAAGCCCGCACTGATACCGCTAATAACCCCGGTTAAACTACTGGAGCGCCAGTAAAATGCGGCAATTAACGCGGGGGTTAATTGGGCGACGGCGCCGAAGGCTATCTCCCCGAGAAAGGAGAGTTTATCGGGCGGGGCGACTAAAAAAACGCCGTAGCCGAGTAAAATAACCAAGCAGGCCAATAGCTTTCGAACATTCAACAGCCGTGACTTAAATCGCGAGAAATCATCATCTGTGCGGCGCTTATGATTGAAAAATAGAGGGAAGAATATTTCATTGGAGAGCATCGTACTCAGGGCGATAGCGGCGATAATTACCATCGAACTAGCGGCGGACACCGCGCCTAAAAAAGCCAGTAGTGTCAGCCAGAGTTGGCCGTGAATAGCGGGTAAAAATAATACATATGCGTCTGCGGCGACGGTCCCTCCAAGCAATAAGTGGCCCGCCAACCCCAATGGAATGGCAACGATAGCAAACACTGATACATAGAGAGGGAATATATAGCGGGCTAAGTGTGAGTCATTGGCGTTGCGCAGTTCAACCACCATCACCTGAAACTGTCTGGGAAGCGCCAGAAAGGCGGCCATGCCTATCACCAGTGAGCCCAGCATAGTCGTGAGGTTAGGCAGCTTTATTTGCTGACTGAGGAAGCTATCTGCTTGGGTTGCCTTCCATAGAGACTGGGGGGACTCGTAGATAAAAAACACCACAAAAATCCCCAGTACTAAAAAAGCCACCACTTTGAGTAGCGACTCGAAAGCGATAGCCAACATAACACCCGGGTGGCGTTCAGTGACATCGACTGCACGTATGCCGAAGAACAGCGTGAAAGCTGCCAGTATCACCGAGACAACCAGCCCGGTTTGCCAAGAATTCAGTTCTTGTATGGCGGTAAGTTGTTGGTAAGAATAGACAATAGCTCTCAGTTGTAACGCAATGTAAGGCATGGTGCCCACCAGTGCGACCAAAGTGACAATCACCGCTAGTTTTTGCGATTTGCCATAGCGTGCTGCGAGCAAGTCAGCGAGAGAGGTAACATTGAGCGCTAAACTGGTTTTAATGATGCGCTGGATGAAGGGCCAGGCAAAAGTAAATAATAATATAGGACCAATAAAAATCGGTAAATGGGAGAATATGCTCGTCGCAGCTTGTGCCGTGGTGCCCAAAAAACTCCAAGAAGTACAGTAAACGCCTAAGGTGAGGGCGTAGATATAAGGCTGCAAGCGATGGGGGATTTTATGGCGGTATTTATCACCAAAATAGGCAATCACAAAAAGTAGGCAGATGTAACCTAGACTAAGACTAATGAGCTGCCAATTTTCAAACATCTACTTTCTCTGGGTTATTATGAATGTCAGCATTGTGCCCTATTGCGCAGTGCTAGTAAATTCGGCTAGATAGCGCTGCCTATAATTGGTGATGCACGATACTAGACTTGGCTGTTTGGTCACTCCCTATAACGCTTTAGTGGTGAGCAGGTCGAGCCAGTGGAACGCCCGCAGTAGATGCCTGTACTGGATGGACACTAGCTCACTCAGTTTGGCAAGTGTTGATACAGGCGGTACTTAACTTGACCGCTGATTTTTTCTCGACTCAGTGGCCAGTGACGCATCAAAGGTGCTCTGGTTTCTGTTTCGATATAGATATAACCTCTGCTGCTGATGAGTTTTTTTTCAACTAATAGCTGGCAAACTTGTTCACACAGATCCTTGTTAAAAGGCGGATCTAGGAAAATTACATCGAAACACTGCGTTTCACTGCCATCATTATTATCGGGTAGCTGTTTCAGCCACTGTAGAGCATCACGTTGGATTACTGCTGCAGAGCTGCAGTCGAGCTTTTTCAAATTATCGCGTAGGGCCATACAAGAGGCGGCTGCAATATCAATAAAGGTGCAGTGATTTGCGCCTCTAGAAAGCGCCTCCAGACCCAAAGCACCAGAACCTGAAAACAAATCTAAGCAGCGGGCACCGGGAATAGTGCTCTGTAACCAATTGAAAAGTGTTTCTCGCACCCTGTCTGGTGTTGGCCGTAGCCCTTCTAATATTGGAAACGTTAGTTTGCGGCTGCGCCATTGTCCACCGATGATACGAATTTGCGATTGACCTTGATGAGGCTTGTTG
This sequence comes from Oceanospirillaceae bacterium, assembly GCA_013215445.1. Taxonomy (GTDB): domain Bacteria; phylum Pseudomonadota; class Gammaproteobacteria; order Pseudomonadales; family Balneatricaceae; genus Rs1. Next base: position 37,137 of record JABSRA010000016.1, on the reverse strand, counting down.
GATGATTTATTTCGGGCTGGCATAGGGCGTAACTTAACTCGGTTGCAGGCGGATAAGAATGGCATTATCACCTAATAGTTGGCGTATGTGCTGGCGGATCTGGTCAGCTGTTATTGTATCAAGTTGTGCTGCGTATTCAGAGGGTGAAAGCGTGATTAACCCGTAAAAATTCTTTTTACTGTAGAGCTTATACAATCGTGAGGGCTTGTCGATTAGTTGCCGATAACCCTCCAACAGCTGTTTTTTTACCACCAGCAGCTCATCTTCCACTGGCATACTGAGTAATTCCTCGCGTAAGCTGGCTAATTGGCGATTGGAGAGCCTTTGCTTGCCGGTTAAGAGCACTGCTTGAAAGCCTCGCTGGAAAATAGCTTGTCGTACCAGTCGATAGCTTAAATCTTCATCGGCGCTGATTTTGTTCAGTAGTTCTCCGAGTACAAAAGCTCCGACCAGTTCTAAGGTATTGGTGCTATTGCTGAGTTCGGCTAATTCGGTGGCAATTAACACTAAGTGTTGTGAACCGCGATGGGGGGCCTCGCTGTTTATATTTGGCCAATTTACCCGAGCTTCGAAGTTGTTCACTGCTCGACCCCAAATGGCAGATAGCTGTTGATTAATGTCGATAATCACTGCTGCTGTCGGAGTAAGGGAGGTGATGAGCAGTGCACTGGGGTTGGATTTTAGCGTGGAGCTAAGGTCAACACTACGGGGGTAGGTTCTGCTCAGTGTCTCGGATAAAATTTGTAGGGCGGCATTGTCCAGTGCTTGATTTTGCAGGTACTGTTTGGCGGCAATCAGCTTGCGGCTAGTGGCAGAATTTAGCTGGCGGCTGAGGCTGACTAATGCTGCTAGCGAGCGTTGGATATCAAGCGGTTGAGATGCAGCGGTGCGAAACTCAATTTCTAGGCGGTCTTGAGTCCATAATACGGAGTGAATTTCTGCCATGCTAGCAGCGGCCTCCCGCAGTGACTGATAGTACAGTTCGCGATCAATTTTAGCGGTTGTTGACAGCGCAGGGAAACTAACAAAGGAGAGGAATAGTCTAGATTGATCTAAAGAGCTTACTTGTAACACCTTGAGGTTTACGGCAGAATTTTTAAAAGGGTTTGGTTGATCCATAGGTTTTATGGGTTTTTCGCTTAAAAAAATAATGGCAATGGCAACGATAAAGCCCAGGTATTTTAAATAAGTTCGATTGAATAGAGATCGGTAGCTTCTTTTGGGTTCTGACTCTAACTCTGACATGGACTAAACTCTCGGTAAGTATCTCACTTTGATTATCCACAAAAGTGAGTGGAATCATAGTAGATCCTAGTGCTTGGCGTTGGAAAATAGAGCAATGAGTATTGTTGAGCTCTATGATAAGATAGCCGGCTTGAATTATCGTTGTGCTTAGAGGTGACTAGGGCGAGGTGCCCGCGGGTCGTTTTTAACATGGCGCAAGATAAATTTTAAATAAAAAGAACACTGGGCAATGCTGAAGTCTTTGGTTGGTGTTGATGCGATCACATTGAGGAAAAAAATTGGAATCTCTCTACTCTTGGATGACCGAAAATGGTTTAGATCCTGCTTTAATAGCCTATGCTGGGGCCGCTATCGCTTGCTTCGCACTGATAAAAATATTTTTTTTCCAGAAAAAAAATATTGCTGAAATAGAAAAAGCAGCACGCAGAGAAACTGAGCAGACAGCCGCTGAAAAGACAGCAGCTGAAAAGACAGCAGCTGAGAAGACAGCAGCTGAAAAGATAGCCGCTGAAAAGATAGCCGCTGAGAAGATAACAGTTGAAAAGATAACAGCTGAGCAGACAGCCGCTGAGAAGACAGCAGTTGAGCAGATAGCAGCTGAGAAGATAGCACCTGAGAAGATAGCCGCTGAGAAAGCAGCAGTTGAGAAGGCAGCAGCTGAGAAGATAGCAGCTGAAAAGGCAGCCGCTGAGAAAACAGCAGTTGAGAAGACAGCCGCTGAAAAAATAGCAGCTTCACCTAAAGTCAGCTTGCTGGCCAAGATGAAGGCGGGTTTGGCTAAGACAAAAGCGGGTATGTCGAAACAAATGGGCGATTTGTTTCTCGGTGCCAAGGAAATTGATGAAGAGCTGTTAGAAGATTTAGAGACTATTTTAATTACTGCTGATATTGGTATGAAAGCAACCTCAGAAATCATTGGCAAGTTAACCGCCCAAGTTGAGCGCAGTGAATTAAAAGATCCCCAAGCCCTGCATAAAGCGCTAAAGCAGGAGTTGTCGGATATATTACACGCCGTTGAAAAACCTCTGGAAATAGATGAAAGTCAGGCGCCATATGTGATTTTGATGGTGGGTGTTAACGGTGTCGGTAAAACCACCACGATTGGTAAACTGGCCAAAAAATATCAGGCTGAAGGGAAATCTGTGATGCTGGCGGCGGGTGATACTTTTCGTGCTGCCGCCGTTGAGCAGCTACAAGTTTGGGGTGAGCGCAATAATGTCCCGGTAGTTGCCCAGCATACGGGGGCGGATTCCGCCTCGGTATTGTTTGATGCAGTGCAATCGGCGAAAGCTAAAGGTGTTGATGTATTAATCGCCGATACTGCGGGTCGACTGCAAAATAAAGACAACTTAATGCAAGAGCTACAAAAAGTCGTGCGAGTCATGCAAAAGATTGATGGCAGCGCTCCCCATGAGGTGATGCTAGTCTTAGATGCTGGCACTGGGCAGAATGGCTTGTCACAGGCGCAAGTATTTGGTGAAGCGGTGGGGGTAACGGGCATTACCTTGACTAAATTAGATGGAACGGCCAAGGGAGGTATTATCTTCGCCATTGCTAAATCGCTTAATATTCCGATTCGTTTCATTGGGGTAGGTGAGCAAATTGACGATTTACAGCCTTTTGTCGCCAATCAGTTTGTCGATGCGCTGTTCGATCAAGAGCGCTAATCAATACTTAGAGTCGGGCTAAATAATGATCAATTTTGATGCGGTAAGTAAAGGATATGCGGCAGGTTTTGAGGCGATCACCGACGTCTCATTTAATATCGCTCCCGGGGAATTGGTATTCTTAACCGGGCATTCCGGTGCGGGTAAAAGCACGGTATTAAAATTGATTATGTTGATGGAGCGTGCCAGCCGCGGCAGTGTGCAAGTGGCGGGTAAGTCGCTAGCGGATATGGGTGTAAAAGACATCCCCCTGCATCGCCAACAGCTGGGTGTGGTTTTTCAGAACCATCAGCTGCTGTTCGATAGATCGGTGTTTGATAATATAGCGCTGCCCTTGCGTATTTGCGGTTACGACGCTAGAGATGCTGCGCGACGGGTGCGAGCGGCGCTGGATAAAGTGGGTTTGTTGACGAGAGAGAAACTTAATCCCCAAGTGCTCTCGACCGGAGAACAACAGAGAATTGGCATTGCACGGGCAATCGTACATAAACCCAAAATTCTACTGGCAGATGAGCCAACCGGCAATTTGGATCCACAATTGTCCGCAGAGGTGATGACCTTGTTTAAACAATTTAACCAAGTGGGCACAACTGTGCTGATCGCCAGCCACGATTTAAGTTTAATCAGACGGATGAATTGTCGAACTCTCACTCTCAATAAAGGACGTTTAGTGGACGATGTCTGAGCTAAAAGCGAGCACTAATACAGCGAGAAGAGGGGCACAGCAGCATCGCCTTACTCAGCAAAATCGTCGCAGCCAATGGCGTCAACACCATGCACAGGTTGCCAAAGACTGTCTGCGGCAGTTGCTGTCTGCCCCAGTGTCCACCTTTATGACGGTATTAGTCTTAGCGGTGGCCTTAGCGCTGCCAAGTTTTTTATTTAGCGCGCTGTCCAATGTATCCCGCATGAGCGACAGTTGGGATGACGAGAATAAAATATCACTGTATTTGCAGACCAGTCTATCAGATCAACAAGTGGATAATTTTGTGCAGAGATTATTACTGCGTCCCGATCTTATTGCGATTGATTTAATTGACTCCTCGCAGGGGCTGTTAGAGTTCAAATTGCATTCTGGGCTGGGTGAGGTGATGGATGCACTAGAGGAAAATCCTCTACCGGCGGTGGTTTATGTATTAGCTAAAGATAGTACTGAAAAAGGACTGCAGGCATTAACTGACGAATTAAAGGCGTTTCCAGAAGTGGCACAGGCGGTATTAGATCTGAGTTGGATTAAAAGATTTAACGGCATGTTATTGGTGATGGAGCGGGCGGTAATTGCCTTAAGTGTGCTGTTAGCTTTCGCCGTGTTGTTGATCATTGGCAATACCATTCGGTTAAATGTAGCGAGTCGCAACGAGGAGATTTTAGTATCCAAATTGATGGGGGCAACCAACAGTTGGGTGCGTCGGCCTTTTTTATACTCGGGGGTTTTTTACGGTGTGGTTGGCGCTTTGTTAGCACTGCTGATTATCGAGGCTTCTATGCTTGTGATGAAAACGCCGGTTTTACAGTTGGCGCAGTTATATAACAGCGATTTCGAGCTGGTGGGGCTCGGTATAATCGGCAGTCTTGTCTTGGTACTTAGCGGCTTAAGTTTAGGTTTGTTAGGGGCCATGATTTCGGTGAATAAATTTCTCAGTAAGCTTGAGCCTAAATAGCGGCCACCTAGCAACAGAGGCCTACTGCTTAGGCTGCGCTAATCGACCTGGGCAGCTACTTGATGTCGTTATTGGGAATGAGCAAACGGCCATATAAAGTAGTGGGCATCTCGAATCATTGCTGTCTCCTCGCTACCACCGCGTTTATGGATGAAGTCGAAATAGCGAACTAACTTGATCGAGATCATTAAACAAACCCTACAGTTGACGCTATGTTTTAGTATTTCTTGCTATAATAACGTTAACCTGTATGCTTTCATGCTCGCTACAGTAATGATGCATGTATTTATAGGGGAGCGACGAGAAATTAGGGAACTATTGGCACATTATATTGCCCTAATGACATTAAGAAATAACGGGCTAGTTGTAGCGCGTTAATCGCAGAAATTTAGTACGAAAAACGAGGTACTTTGACACATGGGCAAGACATTATTAGCCATTGATCATATTTCTCCCGGTCAAAACTTAGACGCATATCTGCAAACAATTAGCGGCATTCCTGTGTTGAGTATTGCAGAAGAGCGAGTATTAGCTGAGCGCTTAAAAGATCAGAATGATCTGGAAGCGGCCCGTCAATTAGTTATGTCTCACTTACGCTTTGTGGTACATATTGCTAGAAGCTATTCAGGATATGGCTTGCCCCTAGGTGATTTGATCCAAGAGGGTAACGTCGGCATGATGAAAGCGGTAAAACGCTTTGACCCAGAAGTGGGTGTCCGCCTAGTCTCTTTTGCGGTGCATTGGATTAAAGCTGAGATGCATGAATATATCCTAAAGAACTGGCGTATCGTTAAAATAGCGACGACTAAGGCACAGCGAAAATTATTCTTCAATCTGCGTTCTAAGAAAAAAGACTTAGGCTGGATGAATAATAAGGAAGCTTCAAATATTGCCGAAGATCTAGGCGTAGAGATAAAAACCCTACGTGAAATGGAAGGGCGTCTCGCCTCTGCTGATACTGCCTTTGATATGACGGGTAGCGATGATGATGAGAGCAGTTATTTTGCGCCGGCCCAGTATTTGGAAGATCACTCGGAAAATCCAGAGGTTTTATTAGAAAAGTCTAATTGGAAGAGTCACTCTGAGAAAAAACTAATCAGTGCTCTACAAGATTTAGATGACCGCAGCCGTGATATTTTATCTCAGCGCTGGTTGAGCGATACTAAATCAACCTTGCATGATCTTGCCGCTCAGTATCAGGTTTCTGCGGAGCGTATTCGTCAGTTAGAGAAAAACGCGATGAAAAAGCTCAAAGATGCGATGGGCCCTCAAGAGACTGGTCTGTTAGCTTAATCTCTACATTCTGAAAGAAACCGTCTTGTGAGGCGGTTTTTTTTTGCATGCAAAAAGTAGTGATGGAGGTAGTGTGATGAAAATAAAACAATGGTTGATGATTGCAGCGCTGTCGGCTTTTATAGCGGTAGCCATTGGGGCATTCGCTGCGCATGGCTTAAAGCGGATCCTAGCGGAAAATGAATTACGCTGGCTGGCAACCGCCAGTCAATATCAAATGTATCATGCATTAGCGTTGTTGATGGTGGCAGTGATGCAGCAAAAAGTCATCTTTAATAAATGGCTAGAATACAGTGCATACGGTTTTGCGATTGGAATATTGTTGTTTTCAGGTAGTTTGTACGCACTGGCTTTGACTGGATTGACGTGGTTGGTTTATGTAACGCCACTGGGAGGTTTGTGTTTTCTACTGGGTTGGTTGTGTCTATTTATGGCAGCTTTGCGAATTGATTATAGCGATCAGGCCAAACATCGAGTAACCCCGGATGAATAGCTGATTTTGACAGTGAATGGGCCCTATTTAGCCCTTTGTTAGCAGAGTAGGGGAGATGGCATTTAGCCTGGATATAGGTGATGCAAATAGCTAAAGCGAAAAATAGTGGTTAAAATAGTTTTTATTGGGCTCTAGTTAAAGAGCGGTAGTTAATTGGTAGGATACATGACAGAGCAAAAGCAACATTTACGTACAATTCGCAGTTTTGTAATGCGCGCCGGTAGGACTACTTTAGGGCAAGAGCGGGCGCTCACCGAAATTTGGCCAATTTTTGGTTTAACAGTAGCAGATGGTTTAATTGATTTTGAGCAGATATTTGGGCGAGAGGCTGAAACGGTTTTAGAAATTGGTTTTGGTATGGGTGACTCACTTATCTCAATGGCGAAAGCTGCGCCGCAACAGAATTTTATCGGTATTGAAGTACACCGACCTGGCGTCGGACGTCTCCTGTCCAGAATTGGGGAGGAAAACTTAAGCAACATTCGAGTTTACTCAGAAGATGCGATTGATGTGTTAGCCAACTGTATTCCAGATGGTGAGTTGCACGCTTTACAGCTGTTCTTTCCAGATCCTTGGCATAAAAAGAAACATCATAAAAGGCGCATCGTTCAAGCGGATTTTGCCCAGGTAATTAAATTGAAACTGGCAGTCGGCGGGAGTTTCCATATGGCCACAGATTGGCAAAATTATGCAGAGTATATGATGGAAGTGATGGAAGCCGCGCCTGGCTTTCGCAATATCGCAGGATCTGGAATTTTCTCCCCACAGCCGCAGTGGAGACCAGTGACAAAATTTCAACGACGCGGTGAAAAGCTGGGTCATGGGGTCTGGGACCTTATTTATCAGCGAGACGCTTAAACAATATTTTAATTCAACAGATGGCTTTTTTAGTAACCCTAGATAAGTTTTTAATCTATTGATGTATTAAGATATATTTTATTATTATAGGATGATGCTGGTTTATCCCCCGGGTGATTTTGTTGGATTATGGAAGTTGTTTAGTGAATTTAGCGGTCGCTAAATGAGGGTGGATAGTTTGCATTTGAACCCATAGGTTCTATATTTATCTGTAGGATGGTAATTTCAAGCATTCGCAACGTTTATTATTAGAGGGAAAATCTAGTGGCAGATACAAAATATCGTTTAGTAACTCGTAGTGATTTTGATGGATTGGTCTGTGCAGTACTGCTTAAGCATTTAGATTTAGTGGATGAAATTAAATTTGTCCACCCCAAAGACATGCAAGATGGGATTATAGACGTTTCCAAGGGGGATATTACGACTAATCTTCCCTATGTATCTAGTGTTTACATGGCCTTTGATCATCACTTGTCAGAAACTATTCGCAATAAAAAAGCCGACAATCACATTATCGATGCGTTAGCGCCCTCTGCCGCGCGCGTGGTTTTTGAATACTACGGTGGTTATGAGGTGTTCCCTAGAGAGTGGGAGAGCATGTTAACCGCTGTGGATATCGGAGATTCTGCACAGTATAACCGCGATGATATATTAGACCCGCAGGGGTGGTCGCTGCTGAATTTTTTGATGGATGCGCGTACTGGATTGGGGCGTTTTCGAAAGTTCCGTATTTCAAATTACGAGTTGATGATGGACTTAATCGATTACTGTAAAGACCATGATATTAACAGTATTTTACAATTGCCTGATGTTAAAGAACGGGTTGAATTGTACATGGACCATCAGCTGAAGTTTGTCGAACAAATTAAACGCTGCTCACAAATATTTGATAATCTGGTGGTGCTGAATTTACAGGAAGAAACAAATATTTGGGCGGGTAATAGATTTATGATCTACGCGCTGTTTCCCGAGATAAATGTATCTATTCACCGAATCTGGGGAATGAAACAGCAAAATACTGTGTTTGCCACCGGTAAATCTATTTTTGATCGCAGCTCTAAAACCAATATCGGTGAGTTAATGTTGAAATATGGTGGCGGTGGTCACGAGGCAGCCGGTACCTGTCAGATAGACAATGATCAAGCGGACAGCGTGTTGAATGAACTGATAGAGAAAATTAACGCGGATGGATAGTCGCTAAACCAATCAAAAAAAGGGCTAATAGCCCTTTTTTTATGGTCAGGATGTCCGGTACATCGCGGTGACATGGATGTCAAAGAGCGATCATGGTCAGGATGTCCGGTATATCGCGGTGACATGGCAGAATTTTGTTCCCGACAAATTCTAAGTACCTGCGTCCCTGCAGGCAATGTCAAAGAGCGATCATGGTCAGGATGTTCGGTCAGGCTTTTTGCTCCTCGACAATATGCTCCTGCATTGTTCTACTTACGCCCATCCATGGGCTAATGCGAAGCCTGAGGACGCGGTATTTCAGCTGGTAATCTCACTTTAAAATACAGGCACTCGACAGTCTTTATGCACCTACAGCTAGTAGGTGCGTCTCTTCGTTATATCTTCACTCTAACATCGATAAGTCACGTACCGCGCCTTTGTCAGCGGAGGTAGCCAGTAAAGCGTAGGCCTTTAATGAGGCTGAAACTTTTCTAGGGCGAGGCTTAACTGGCTTCCAGGCTAATTTTCCGCGCGCTTCCATCGCTACCCGACGCTCGGCTAATTCTTCATCGCTGATTAATAAATTGATGCCGCGATTGGGAATGTCGATTAAAATTCTGTCACCGTTTTCAACTAGGCCAATAGCGCCGCCAGCTGCAGCTTCAGGGGAGACATGGCCGATAGAAAGTCCTGAAGTTCCACCAGAAAAACGCCCGTCAGTTAGCAGTGCGCAGGCCTTGCCCAATCCTTTCGACTTGATGTAGGAAGTTGGGTAGAGCATTTCTTGCATGCCGGGGCCGCCTTTTGGTCCCTCGTAGCGTACGATAACGATATCGCCTGCCTTGACTTTGTCAGCGAGGATATCGGCGACTGCTTCATCTTGTGATTCAGTGACATAGGCGGTGCCTTCAAAGACTAAGATAGATTCATCTACACCGGCGGTTTTAATCACACAGCCATTTAGGGAGATGTTGCCGTAGAGAATAGCCAGCCCACCTTCCTGTGAATAAGCGTGTTCAATTGCGCGAATACAGCCGCCTTGCCTATCGGCGTCTACGCTACTCCAGCGAGTGGCCTGGCTGAAAGCGGTTTGGGTGGGGATTCCCGCAGGGCCAGCGCGAAAAAACTTAAGCACTTCGCTGCTTGGGTTGCGCATAATATCCCATTTGTCGAGAGCTTCTTTTAAACTGGCGCTGTGTACGGTGGGAATGTCGGTGTGTAATTTTCCGGCGCGATCGAGTTCGCCCAATATTGCAAAAATACCGCCGGCACGGTGTACATCTTCCATGTGATAGAGAGGCGAGTTGGGGGCTACTTTACAGAGTTGGGGTACGTTGTGCGACATCGCCTCCATGTGCTCTAAAGTGAAGTCAATTTCTGCCTCTAGGGCGATGGCCAGTAGATGCAGGATGGTATTGGTTGATCCGCCCATGCAAATATCGAGGGTCATGGCATTTTCAAAGGCTTTGATACCGGCGATGTTTCTCGGCAGCACAGCATAGTTGTCGTCTTCATAGAAGCTTTTCGTAATAGCGACGATGGTTCTACCGGCCTCTAAAAAAAGCTCTCGTCGATCGGCGTGTGTGGCCAATAATGTTCCGTTGCCAGGCAGGGCGAGGCCCAGTGCCTCAGCGAGGCAATTCATCGAGTTGGCGGTAAACATGCCTGAGCAAGATCCGCAGGTAGGGCAAGCAGAGCGCTCATAGGCTAGTACTTTCTCATCGGAGGCGGTGTCGTCCACGGCTATGACCATGGCATCTACTAGGTCTAGCTTGTGTTCTGACAATTTAGTCTTACCGGCTTCCATGGGGCCGCCAGAGACAAATACGACGGGTATGTTGATACGCATCGCCGCCATTAGCATGCCGGGTGTTATCTTGTCGCAGTTAGAGATACAGACAATGGCATCGGCGCAGTGGGCGTTGACCATGTATTCAACTGAATCGGCGATTAAATCTCTGGAGGGCAGTGAGTAGAGCATGCCGTCGTGACCCATGGCAATGCCGTCATCGACCGCAATGGTATTAAATTCTTTGGCGACACCACCGGCTTTTTCTATCTCGCGAGCGACTAATTGGCCCATATCTTTAAGGTGGACATGGCCAGGTACAAATTGTGTAAAAGAATTGGCAATGGCTATAATCGGCTTGCTAAAGTCGTCATCTTTCATGCCAGTGGCGCGCCAGAGAGCTCTTGCCCCAGCCATGTTGCGTCCTCCAGTGGAGGTTTTAGATCGGTATACCGGCATGTCAGTTTCCTTTAAGCATTATTATAAAGTGGGCAATTATAGCAGACTATACTGATCGTGATATTCGAAAAAACAGGTTTGTGTATCCCAGAAAAGTGCACATCAAGTTATGTGCGTGTGGATCTAGCTAAAAAGGTTTTAAGGCTTCATACTCAGTTCGGATCATTTATACTGTCACCGCATAAAAATGTATAAATCTGGATTTGTGGTCGATAGTAAAATGCTGTAAAAGATTATTTTATAAGGATTATAAGTCTGTCTTAATATAGTATGAGGATCTGCTATAATTTCATTGATTGCATTTTTGATAACAGATACAATTTTTGAGCTAACCATTTAGTTATTGTCAAGTGTCGTATGGATTTCCTGAGTTGGAATGCTCAACGTTGGATGATCATCTGTTATAGTTGCCGGCGATGGTGGTTTTGATAGTAGCTAGAAATTGGTTCATTCGAACTATAAAACCCAAAAGTTGCAGTTTATAGAGCCATACTGAGTTATTGTATGGGAAATAAATTACAGTTTTTTTAGTCACAGGAGTATTGAGATGAAGCTATTGGTCGTAGAAGACGACGCAGATTTACGTCGTCAACTGGTCAGTGGACTTGAATCAAGAGGTTATACCATCGAGGAAACAGGCGATGGTCGCGAAGCGCTGTATATGGGATGTGAATTTAATTATGATCTGACTATAGTTGATTTAGGTTTGCCTTCCCTCTCAGGTGTTGATTTGATCAAACAATGGCGTGCCGCAGAGCGTAATTTTCCCGTCTTGATTTTAACTGCTAGGGGTGAATGGCAAGATAAGGTGGAAGGATTAGAAGCTGGGGCCGATGATTTCTTAGTGAAACCTTTTCATATCGAAGAGCTAGTGGCGCGCTTGAATGCTCTGCTGCGCAGAGCGGCAGGTCATGCTAAGCCGGTTTTAGAGTTCGGTAGCCTTAGTTTAGATACTGTTGGTAGGGTGGTTGCTTTTGAAGGGCGTCCGATCAATTTAACCAGCTACGAGTACCGCACTTTAGAATATTTGATGATGCATGCTGGCAAAACTGTGTCAAAAGCAGAGCTGACCGAACATCTATATCACCAGGATTTTGATCGCGATAGTAACGTTTTAGAAGTGTTTATTCGCCGACTGCGGCAAAAGCTTGACCCAGATCAAACTATGTCGCCTATCACCACAGTGCGTGGCTTGGGTTATCGCTTTGACTTGGTTCGTACCTCTGAATGAGAAAATGGCTAGAAAGAAAGTACAAATCGATTAAAGTTCGGATTCTATTTTCTTTCTGGTTAATTTTGTTGGTAGTGTTTACTGGGATCGGGTGGTTTTTGGATGGTTGGCTGATCCAAAGTAAAACTCAACATGTAAACCAGCATTTCTATACGCAAAGTAATGTTTTTCGCAGTTGTCTCAACAGTCCATACGGCACAGACACGGAAAAACTTTCCGGTTGTAGTCATTATTTAAAGCAGATTACCGATAAGAGTAATCTATATGTTTTTGATGCTAACTATTCTCTTCTCTGGCAGTTACGCCAATACTTAAGCACCGTTGATTATACTAAACAACGGCTGTTAATGTTGAGTGAAAAAAAACAAACTGATCAAAAAATCATCCGCATTGAGGACAGTTTTGTGACGATGGTCGCACTCAAAGACCGGAAAGTATTGGTGCTAAGCATCTCGCTGCATGATTTCGACGCCCAAGTTGCAGTGGGTCGACGTAATTTAATACTGGCTTTGCTGCTTAATATGCTGATATTAATGGCTTTTCTGAGCTGGGTGTTACACAGAGGGCTAATCCCACTTAGTAAAATGGTGTTTGATTTAGAGCAAATAGCCAAAGGTAACGCCGATCGGTTAAAAAATGAATACGCCTCCGAATTTTCAGCCATGCGAGACAGCGTTAATAATTTATTGAACACAGAGCGAATGCAGCGAGAGCGTTACCGCAATACTCTGGCAGATTTGGCACACAGCTTAAAGACTCCATTAGCAGTGATGCAAGGGGCTGCAAGTGAACAATTAGATTATCAGGATTACCTTAGTGTCGCCAGTGAACAAATTAGGCGCATGGATCAGATAATACAGTATCAACTAACCAGAGCGGTTAAGAGTATTGGTGATGGCGCTAAAAAGAAAACCGTTAAGCTAGTACCTATTATCGAAAGAATTTTGTTTGCGTTAGGCAAAGTGTACCGTGAAAAAGAAGTGCGGGTTATTTTAAATCTGGAACTTGGCATTGAACTAAATGCAGATGAGCGAGATTTAATGGAAATGCTCGGTAATATGCTCGAAAATGCTTTTAAGTATAGCCGATCCGAAGTTGCTGTTTCTGCTTATACAGACAGTGACAATGTCTTTATCGTGATGGAAGATGATGGGGTTGGCATCTCAGAAAATATGCGTCACACTATTTTAGAGCGCGGCGAGCGCGCAGATACTTCTGCAACCCCAGGGCAGGGGATCGGCTTAAGTGTTTCAGTGGATATTTTAAGCGCTTACAATTGTCGCCTAGAAGTAGAAGATTCCTTTTCGCTTGGCGGCGCCAAATTTAGTATTACCTTCCCTAAAAGCTAGTCGTCTGTCAGTAACTGACTCCTGTTATCTCCTCTTCTCCCTGGTTTTATTTTATTTGTTATAAAAAACAAGTTTGTTGCGGGTGTTTTTTGCCTTTAAATAAAATTGATCTATCCTTTATTTATAAGTTGATTGGTGTGATCTGCTTTGAATGGGCCAAGACTGAAGCAAAAGCTCTCTATGGCGAATGATAATCGGCTTTTAATTAATCTGTGATGGTAGAGCCAGCTAGTTTACTTAATAGCACCAGTATCTTCATAAAATAATAACGCGCATAAAAGCGTATTGGTTAAATGTCTAGAGCACATGCTCATCCCGCGAGTGCTTATCTGATAACAACCATGGTTCTGTAACAAGGAGACAAGATGTCATCATTGCGAGTGTTAGTTGTCGATGATTCACTGAGTATGCGATTGGTCATTAAGCAGCTTTTGTCTAGTATGGGTCACGAGGTGATTGGGGAGGCCAAAGATGGCTTAGAAGCGCTTAAATTGTATATGGAATGTAAACCGGATGTGGTATTTCTCGATCTGGTTATGCCTGTGTTCGACGGTAAGAAAACGTTGAAAAAATTATTGCAAGTAGATGAAAATGCATTGGTTGTTATATGCAGCTCACTCGGTTCTGAACAGGATATCGAGTATTGTCTGCGTGCCGGCGCAAAGTTTTATCTGCAAAAGCCCTATGAAGTGGCAGGAATAAAAACTGCGTTAAATAGCTTGTCGGAAACATTGGAGCAATAGGTGATTCATGTCAAATAAATTTTTTGGGCAATACTTATTAGAAAAGGGAGTTATTAGCAAAGAGCAGCTATTAACCGCAATCGATGTGCAACAGGCTTCGAATTTAACGCTGGGTACAATAGCGATTAATAAGGGCTATCTAACGGAAGGGCAGGCAGAATTAATTAATCTAGAACAACAGCGTACGGATCAGCGTTTTGGCTCGCTAGCGGTCTCGATGGGTTATCTTGAGGGTAAGCAGGTCTCGGAATTATTTATCTACCAACAACGTAAGCGTAAATTTTTTGGAGAGATCCTGGTCGAGCAACAAATTTTTGATAAAACAGTTTTATTAGAACACCTAGAAGCACATGCTGACCTCAAGAAACAATCTGCACTAATGTTAGACGGCGCCATTTACGCACATCAATATGGAAAGCTCATCGCAGACATCATTGGTACCACCGTGCGCCTGTTTTTGCGCATTGCTAAAATGAATATCCAAGTCTCGGATATTATATTTGAACCTGTCGTCTTACAAGCTAAACAGCTGGCATTCTCTCAGGAGGCAGAGCTGCCGGAGAAAATAAAGATAGGCTATATTATGGGGGATAAGTTAACGGGTGCGGTGGCCAATAATTTTTTAAATATTGATGTTAGTGATAATCCAGAGGTCAGTCAGGATGCAGTGTGCGAATTTTTGAATATGGTGTTGGGTAATGCACTTGCGGGTCATTGTAAAAATGGCCACACAGTACTTGCACCACCTGCAATTAATGAGCCAGGCAGTGATTTAAAGGAGCCCTACCAATCGGTGTTTAACATCACGATGGTGACTCCTGAGCAGAATTTTATGTTGTTTGTCTATAATCATTAACTTACTTTAGCTGCTTTTGAAACACATTAGATTTGCGCTGTAAGTTGTAAATTAATTGCTTCTCGGCGGGTAGTTGCGTGACATTTATGGTGATAAAGCCCTGTTCTAAAAACCAGTGCGCAGCTCTAGTGGTCAACACAAATATAGCCTTTAAGCCTTTTTGTAAAGCGCGTTGCTCAACGGCCTTGAGTAATACGTAACCACGGTTTCCTCCAAGGTAGCTCTCGTTCACAGCGATGCAAGCTAGCTCCCCGACCTGCTCGGTTTTAAAACAGTAAAGAGCGGCGCAGGCAATGATGGCATTGTCTCGCTCTATTACAATAAATTGTTCTATTTCAGCCTCTAGACGCTCGCGGGAACGACGCACTAAGGTGCCACTCTCTTCAAGTGGGCTGATGAGTTCGATGATGCCGCCAATGTCTTCGACACAGGCATCACGTACCTGCTCATAAGACTCTTCTGTGATCATAGTACCACTGCCATCTCTGGTATAGAGTTCGGCTAAAATGGCGCCGTCTTCTCGATAGGAGACTAAATGACAGCGGGGTACGCCGGCGTCACAGGCTATGATGGCTGTCTCCAGTAGCACGGCTATTTCGGATTGCGCTTGATCTGGGTCATCTATTTGATGCTGGTATTGATTTAACAACCGCTGTGCAGTACCACTGAGTAGTTCGCTGCGAGTCTGCCCAGAGCTATCGGTAATACCCTGCTCGCGACTCATCAGTATCAATTTATCAGCTTTTAGGGCGATAGCAGCTTGGGCGGCGACTTGCTCGACGGTTAGATTGAACATTTCCCCGGTGGCTGAATAGCCAATTGTTGATAACAATACAATAGCGTTTATATCTAAAATCTGATTGATTACTTTGTGGTCAATGCGACGAATTTCACCGGTATAACAAAGATCCACACCATCGAACACTCCCGCGGGCCGTGCGGTAACAAAATTACCGGAAATAAGGCGGATTTTTGAGCCGTGCATGGGAGTATTGATCAGTCCCATCGATAATTTGGCTTCAATTAAGGCCCTGATTGATCCGCTAGCTTCAACGGCACAGCGTAAAGTGGTGGCATCAGTGATGCGCCTGCGGTGATGCAGTTGTGCCGCAACACCTAACTCGGCAAGTTTTTCTTCTATCTGTGGGCGGGCACCATACACCAATACCAAGCGAATGCCCAAGCTGTTTAGAAGTGCGATGTCATGGATCACATTATCAAAATTTGGATCATTGATTGCATCGCCACTGAGCATGATCACCACAGTGTTGTTGCGCATCGCATTGATGTAGGGGGATGATTGGCGAAACCAGTTTACGTATGGGTTGACATCGGCCACAGCCTAGCTCCAGTTAGCAGAAATATGTCATTGTGCAGCGTTTGTTGTGAGAGGTCGAGGGGAATTAATATTTTTTTGGGATAGCTAGCTGATAACGCCAGGATAGGGTGCGCTATCAGCTGAACAACTTAAGTAAAGATACCTTTAAACATGAAGAAGAACATAATCGAAAGGCCTGCTCCCGCGGGGAGAGTAACAATCCAAGAGATAAAGATAGTGCCGATGACATTGAGGTTAAGTGCGGCTAAGCCGCGTGCTAAGCCCACTCCGAGCACTGCGCCCACTAACGTATGGGTAGTAGAAATTGGCAGACCAGTGCCTGAGGCTACTACTACCGTCGCTGCAGCGGCTAACGTTGCGGCAAAACCACGCGAGGGGGTTAACTCGGTAATGTTTTTACCCACTGTCGCTATCACCTTATGCCCGTACATGACTAAGCCTGTGACTATACCTGCACCCCCTAGTAATAGGATCCAAGGAGGCATTGGCGTATTTTGCATCACTGCTCCGCCAGCATTGACGATACCGACGATTGCGGCGATAGGACCAACAGCATTGGCGACGTCATTTGAGCCGTGGGCGAAAGCCATGGCGCAAGCGGTGAACATCATCAATACGCCAAATACCTTTTCGACGCTACTGAAATGATAGTCCTTGTCGGCTTCTTTATCCTCTTTGATTCGGCTCAGTAATATCTTACCCACAATCATGGTGATGAATGCAAATGCGAAGGAGATGAGTGCGCTATTGCCAAAGCTAAGATCTAAGCCGATATGTTTTAAACCTTTGGTGAAAGTCACCATGGCGATGATAAAACCGACTAAGAAAATATAATAAGGGACATATTTTTGTGCGTTTTCAAAGGGGTTTTTAGTATCTAAGACCAGGCGCTGTACGGTTCTAAATAAGAAGAAGGCAAGAAATCCAGCAGTGACTGGGGATACCACCCAACTGGCAACAATTTTGGCAACTTTGCCCCAGTTCACGGCATCGGGTGAAATACCCACCGCGGCAAAACCGACAATGGCACCGACTATAGTGTGAGTGGTAGAAACCGGCCAGCCATAATAAGTGGCGACTAATAACCAGATGGCGGCTGCCAATAACGCTGCCATCATGCCGAAGATTAGCAACTCAGGAGATCCTGATAAAATAGTGGGGTCGATAATACCTTTGCGTATTGTCGCTGTGACGGCACCACCGGCTAAGTATGCCCCGGCAAATTCAAAAACAATGGCAATCATAATTGCTTGCTTTAGAGTCAGTGCTTTAGAACCAACGGAAGTTCCCATGGCATTGGCGACATCGTTTGCACCGACCCCCCAGGCCATAAAGAAACCGAAAATACAGGCTAAGATGATTATGACATCACCATGCTGAGCAATAATATTCATATGTGTATAACTCTTAGATTGCGCTACTATCGAGCGAGGAGTAGTTGAAGTCTTCCGCCCACATCTTGTGCACGGTCAGCAAGATCTCCAATCCATGAGATCACTTTATAGAGGAACATAGCATCGATTGGATCTAGGTCTTTCTCCACCACGAATAAGGAGTGACGGATGTTGCGTTCTAAACCGTCGGTTTTGTGTTCTAAATCATCAAGTTTGTCGATAAGTGCCTCTACAACTTGCACTTCTCGCCCGCGGAAACCTGCCGCTATTAATTCGTCTAATTCATTTAAGGCGATCAGCGCCTGTTCTGAAGTGAGTACTGCTGCTTTGACAAAATCGAGCATTTCAGCTTGAATAAGGCTGGGAATAACCATCTTTCTGCCGAGCATGATGCCCGCGATGTCTTTTGCGGTATTGGCAATTTTATCTTGCATGCGCAATAGATTTAACAAATCGGTGCGCGGTACCGGTAGAAATAAACTACTGGGCAACGACTGGCGAACCTCCTTTTTTATATCATCTGCCTGATGTTCTAAAGAGGTGATACTCTGCTGGTATTTTTCAGCGCTCTCCCAATCATCGATGAAGGATGCTTCAAAAAAAGGAATTAATTGTTCAGCACATTGCTGGGCTTTTGCAATATGTTCTTGCATTGGTTTGAACGGCGAGCGGGCAAACATTTGTGTAAAAGGGTTTGTTGAGACCATAATCTCAAACCTCATCAGCTATAATTTTGCGAAGTATAAGTGTTGGTGTCATAAAAATGTAGCAAAAAGTTCATCTTTTGTTACTTTTATGCTGATAAATTCTGCTTGTTTGCTGAAAAATCGTAGTAATTTATTGAATTAGCGAAGGTTGTTTTTAAAACAACGGATTGAAAGAAAATTGGCAGTAATGGCGTATTCTAGTGATCTAATCTAGAAAAATAGCTCATACTCGATTGGGGATCTATTGAATACTCGGCCAGTGATCAGCGTTGTGTAGGCAGAGGGAATAGGTGGCTGATTATGACCGCCTGTAGAAGTATAGCAACAACTATAATTGTGATGAATTAGTTAGGAGAATTATGTATAGCGCCGATCTAAATATCTGTCCAGAACCGTTGCAGGATTTTGTAGTACAGCAATGGCAGAATTTATTGAATAGTTTAGAAAACTGTACTTTATCCAAGCAACAAGTGACTGCTTTAACCAAGGTTATTATCGCCAGTAATTATGTATTGGAACAGTTCGCCCAAAAACCGGCGCTGCTCAAAGAGCTAATCGACAGTGGCGAATTGCTGACACTGTATCAAACAGGAGCTTATGCGGAAAAATTGGCCGCGTTACTCCAGAATATTGACGATGACCTAGTACTGGAGCAACAGCTGCGATTATTCAGGGCGAGAGAGATGGTGCGAATCATCTGGCGAGATGTGAATCGTCTCAGTGATACGCGACAAACCATTGGAGAGCTCAGTGCCCTTGCAGATGCCTGCGTGGATGAGACGTTGAAAAAACTCTATACGGGACTCTGTGCTCGCTGGGGGGTGCCTTATGCTGATGGCGAGGATGTGCCTCAGCAAATGGTGGTACTGGGCATGGGAAAATTGGGAGCCGCTGAGTTAAATTTATCCTCGGATATCGATTTGATGTTTTGTTACCCCCAAAACGGTTCGACTCGTGGTCAGAAAAAATCCATCGATAATCAAGATTTTTTTATTCGCTTAGGCAAGAAACTGATTCGAGCGTTGGACGCCCCCACCGCAGACGGGTTTGTCTTTAGAGTGGATATGCGTTTGCGCCCCTTTGGTACAGTGAGCCCGCTGGCCTGTAGTTTTACTGCGATGGAAAATTATTACCAGCAACACGGGCGTGAGTGGGAGCGCTATGCCATGATCAAGGCGCGGGTTATTTCGGGTGATTGGGAAAAAGCGCAGCAGTTGATGGCGGACTTAAGGCCATTCGTCTACAGAAAATACATCGACTACAGCGCCTTTGAATCGCTGCGCGAGATGAAGGCCATGATCAACACTGAGGTGCGGCGCAAGGGGTTGCACAACAATGTAAAGCTGGGGTCCGGTGGTATTCGTGAAATAGAGTTTATCGTACAGGCGTTTCAGTTGATCAGGGGGGGGCGCGATAAACGGTTACAACAGCGCTCGCTACTGGATATTCTGCCGCTGCTCCCGGAAGCCGTGGGCATACCCGTGGAGGTAGTAGAAGAACTGCGCAGCGCCTATCTGTTTTTACGTGATACTGAACATGCTATTCAAGCAATCAATGATCGACAGACTCAAGAATTACCGGTAGACGAGCGTGAACTGTTAAGGGTCGCCGCTGGTTTAGGTTTTGCTGATACTGCGAGTTTTCTTCAACAATTGACGCTGCATCGCAACAGTGTGAGCCTGCATTTTGCAGATCTACTCGCCCCTGTCGAAGAGCAGCCCGAGCTGCAGCACGACGATGCAGACTGGCTGTTATTGTGGGAGCTAACGCTATCCACGGACGAGGGAGTTTTACTCTGTACTGAGAAAGGTTTTGACCAGCCGGAACTTGCCGCAAGTTTAATGGTGGAAATGGCAGGATCAAAGGCTGTGAAAATGCTGCAGCCAATTACTCTGCAAAGATTAAAACAGGTAGTGCCCAAACTGTTGGGTCAGATTTGCCTACTGGAAAATAGTTATCAAACACTGGTTCGAGTATTGAAAATGCTGCGGGCAATATTGCGACGATCTGCTTATTTGGTGCTGCTGGTGGAGAATCCAGATGCGTTACAGCAATTGGTTAAATTGTGCTCGGCCAGCAGCTGGTTTGCTGAAACGTTAACGCGACAGCCGGTATTGCTGGATGAGCTAATTAGTCCACAGACGCTTTATACGCCGCCAGATAAGGCGCAGCTGGAAGCGGATTTAAATCAACAGATGCTGCGAATTCCTGAAGAGGACGAAGAGCAACTGATGGAGAGCTTGCGCTATTTTAAGCATGCACATGTGCTCAGAGTGGCCGCCAGTGACATAACTGGGGTATTGCCACTGATGAAAGTCAGTGATTATTTAACTTGGTTGGCGGAATCTATTTTGCAGCGGGTACTAGATATCGCCTGGCGTAAATTAGTCGCTAAACACGGCCAGCCCTGTGATGCAGACGGAGAGGAGCAGGGGCGGGAATTTATCGTGGTTGCCTACGGAAAGATGGGGGGCATAGAGCTCTCCTACGGTTCAGATTTGGATTTAGTCTTCTTGCACGCCTGCGATTCTAATGCCTATACCAAGGGCGCTAAGCCAATCGCCAATTCAGTCTTTTTCACCCGTCTCGGCCAGCGAGTTATACACATGCTCAATACTTACACCGCCAGTGGACAACTCTATGAAATAGATATGCGTTTGCGCCCCGCGGGTAACTCAGGGTTGTTGGTAAGTACTTTGGCGGCATTTAGCCAATACCAAAATCACCAGGCCTGGACATGGGAGCACCAAGCTTTAGTGAGGGCGCGAGTGGTTTGTGGTAGTGACTCGCTCAGTAGAGCCTTTGGTGAGGTGCGTAATAAAGTGTTAATGCGCACTAGAGAGCGGACAAAGTTGCAGCAAGAGGTTGGGGAAATGCGTGATAAAATGCGCGGCCACTTGGGATCGAATCCATCTTTGCAACAGCAACAGTTCGATTTAAAACAAGATCGTGGCGGTATTGTCGACATCGAATTTTTGGTACAGTATTTTTGTTTGGCCTATGCTGAGCAGTACCCTGAAATTATTCAATTTACCGATAATATTAGAATTTTACAGAGCTTTGGCAAGGTGGGAATTTTGTCAGGTAATCAGTGTGAAAAGTTAATAGAGGCCTATATCGTGTATCGTAGCATTGGGCATAGGCAGGCAATGCAAGAGCAATCAGCGACTATTATTGAGGCGGATAAATTACAGCGCACTAGAGCGGATGTACAGGAAATATGGGATGAGTATTTGACGCTTGGCTAGCGGGGAGGGGGATTAGTAGTCGTTGAGTAAAGACCGCCCGATTGATCCAATCGGGCGGTCTTTAAAGGGTGGCGTGCTTTACAACGTGTTCATCCCTCAGGCCTAAGTCTGCTATAGGTCAAACAACCAGTTGTGCGGGTCTTCAGCTAAACCCCATTGAATGTCGTTCATGGCCTGACGTAGCTTCTTGGTGAGAGGCCCCTCTTTACCATCACCCAGTTGGTATTCCCTGTCGTTGTGAATAAAGGTGCCGACCGGGGCCAGTACTGCAGCGGTCCCTGACAGTGCCGCTTCACAACCGGGCTTGGATGCACGCTCGAGTAATTCCTCGACAGAGATTTCTCGCTCTGAGATGGTCATACCCATATCGCGGGCCAAAGTGAGGATGGAGTCACGGGTAATACCGTGTAAAAAACTTTCATCCAGCGCTTTGGTAATGATTTCGCCATTGTCTATCAGCAAGAAATTAGCGGCGCCGGTTTCCTGGGCGTAACCCCCTGGGCAAAAGAGTACTTGATCTGCTTTGAATTTTTCTCTGGCCTGCATGATGGGGCGCAGGGCGCTGGCATAGTTGCCACCGCTTTTTATCATACCGTTATGTGGGGCACAGCGCATGCCGGTCTCGTCTAACAGCAACCGTAAACCACCCGCATCACTATTGAAATACTCGCCAACGGGAGAGAGTAAAATATATTGTAGAGAGGTCAGAGAGGGGGCTGCCGCCTTGCCAATGGCGGGATCTATACCAAAGTGAGTGGGACGTATATACATAGAGCCTGGGGGCGCGGGTACTTCACTGGCATATTGCCTGACACTGTCGAGGATCATTTGAGTGGTTACTGCCTTATCAATTTTTGGCAGTGATAACAGCGCGCTACTCTGGGCAAAACGATCAATATTTTTATCCATGCGGAATAATTTGATACTGCCATCGGGTTGTCTAAAAGCTTTTAATCCCTCAAAGCAGGTGCTGGAGTAATGTAATACGTGAGCGCCTGGGTGTAAGGTGATGCTATCACTGGCCACCATCTCAGGCTGACTCCACTGTGATCCTTCGAAACGAGAAATTGCCATCTGTGGCATAAAAACTGTACCAAACGCCGCCATTTGTTACCTCAAAAAATTGTCAAATGTGTAGATAAAAGTTGATTGTTATTCGCAGAATCCTGACATTGAGAGTGCCCCAAATAAGCCTAGAGAGAAGCTAGTTATCTCTGGAGGGTTTAGTGGTTATCTCTGTGAGCTTTCCTGCGTACCCAGATTGTAATCATCGGCGCAGCAAAAAGGAATTAACCAAGCAGATAAAAATCAGTTTTTTATTAATAAACTGGGGAATAGCTTGGATTTTTAGTATGATGGGCCGCTATTTGCGAAGAAATCAGTCAAGAGGGTTCATGTTGAAAATTTTGGTGGTAGGTCCCTCTTGGGTGGGGGACATGGTGATGAGCCAGTCTCTGTTGTTGAGACTTAAAGCCGATGATCCAAATTGTATTATTGATGTATTAGCGCCAGATTGGTGTCGGCCGGTACTGGCGCGGATGGAGCAAATAAATCAAGCGTTAGCCATGCCTGTCGGCCACGGTGCGTTGCAGTGGGGCGTCAGAAAAGAACTGGCGGCCAAGTTAAGCGAAAATCATTATGACCAAAGTATCATTTTGCCGAACTCTTTAAAGTCAGCGCTGGTGCCCTGGATGGCAAAAATACCCAAGCGCACTAGTTGGCGCGGTGAAATGCGTTATGGCCTCGTCAATGATATGCGTCGTTTAGATGTCAACGCTTTCCCGCTAATGGTAGAGCGTTATATTGCCTTGGCAGAGCCTGCAACTGCAACAGCGGCAAATTTAAAACCGCTACTAAGACCTAGTTTAAGTGTTGATCTGCAACAGCAGCAACAGGTATTCGAGCAATATTCGCTAGGCGCGAATGTCGTGGCTTTTTGCCCCGGCGCTGAGTTTGGGCCCGCGAAGCGGTGGCCGCACTATCATTTTGCCAAATTAGCCGCTTTGTTGATCGCCAATGGACAGCAAATTGTCTGCCTGGGCTCAGCCAAAGATACTGCGTCTATCGAGCAGATTAAAGCGTTATTAAGCGAGCACGAACGCTCGCAGTTTGTCGATGTATCAGGACAGACCAGCCTCACCCAGGCAATTGATATACTCGCTAAAGTGCGCGCTATCGTCTCGAATGACTCTGGGTTAATGCACATAGGTGCAGCGGTCAATACCTCTATGGTGGCTCTCTACGGGCCAACTAGCCCCGATTTTACCCCGCCACTAAGCGATCGTGCAGTTGTGATAAGACTTATCGATGGTTATCTTAAAGTACGCAAGGGTGATGCCGAGCAAGGTTATCACCAGAGCATGATCGACATAGAGCCCTCCCTCGTGTTTGAAAAGCTGCAAGCAATGGCCAATCAATGAAAGTGCTGGTGGTCAAAACCTCATCCATGGGGGATATCATCCATACCTTACCTGCGCTCACCGACGCGATGCGGGCGATAGAGGGTATTCGCTTCGACTGGGTGGTAGAAGAAGGTTTTCAAGAGATTCCCAGCTGGCACAGTGCCGTTGATCGGGTAATACCAGTAGCGATTAGACGCTGGCGGAAGTCTCCTGTACAAGCGTGGCGCAGCGGGCAGTGGCAAACGTATAAAGAGCAATTGGCAGCTTGCCAATACGATGCGGTTATCGATGCTCAGGGGCTGTTAAAAAGTGCTTTGTTAGTGGTGATAAATGCTCGGGGCCCCAGCTATGGTCTCGATAAAAACAGTGCTAATGAGTCATTGGCCAGCAGGTTTTATCAGCATCCTATCCAAGTGGCAAAAAATCAGCATGCGATTGAGCGCACCCGGCAATTGTTTGCGCAGTCACTGCACTATGAGTTACCCAAAGAGCGGGGGGAGTTTGCTATCGCCGCACATTTTGCGGGGGCAGCTAAACGGGATTATTTGGTGTTCAATCACGGCACGACTCGATTTGACAAACACTACCCCGAAGTTTATTGGCAGCAATTAATAACCTTGGCAACGGCACAGGGCTGGAAAATAAAGCTGCCCTGGGGCAATGATAAGGAGTTGGCCCGCGCCAGGCGTCTAGCAGCTAATAATAGCTTAGTCACAGTGTTGGATAAATTGAATTTATCGGCAATCGCCGAAGTGATTGCCTGTGCCGCCGGTTGTATCTCGGTCGATACCGGGCTCTCCCATTTAAGTGCCGCTTTAGATACCCCTAATCTCACTCTGTTTGGGCCTACGGATCCTGGGTTAGTGGGAGGTTATGGCAAGTATCAAGGGGTGCTTCTGGCTGCTAATTATCCCCAAGCAATGGAAGAGCGGGCTGAGCCTGCTGTATTTCGGTCTTTGGTACCGAAAATTGTTTGGTGTGAATTTGAAATGATTTTGAAAATTAAACAGGAACAATAAATTGTTACTAAAAATATCACTGAATCAATTTTCTCAGTATTACGTAAATTTCGCAGTGTTTTTATTCTTGGGGCTCTCGGTGGCCTTTGAGGGCAGTTATGCAATTAGTGGCGCAGTGATTGTATCTACCTATCTGCTTTTATTGAGTTCTGAAGTAAGACGTAAAATTTCTTTAAGTAACATTGAAAAAGGATTAATCGTAGTATTACTCGGCTATTTGGTATCAGTTATCTTAGAAGTTATATTCTATGATGTACCCATTCGAAAAATTGATCCTCAGGGGAAAATATTACTTTTTATACCCTTTATCTTAGTGTTGAATGCAGTGCGTATCCATTATCTAACTGTGATATTTGGCATTGCTACCGGGGCGTTAGGTCTTTTCTTACTGGCTATGTTTGAAACCTATTACTTAGGTGTCTCCCGAGTAGGTACTTATATCAATGCTATCCAATTAGGTAATATAGCACTGAGTTTTGGTTTGTTAGCAATTTTATTGGCTCCTGTTTATTATGTTAATAAGAAAAAAGTTATCATTACAGTGTTGTTGGTCATTATAGGTGTGCTTGGCATAGTGGCATCGGCTTTGACCTTGACCAGAGGAGGGCTTATTTTCTTGCCTTTATTATTAATCGTTGCTATTTGGTACTACAGGCGAGAAATGAAAGAACACTTATTTAAAATACTGACTATTTTACTCATAGTTATACCTTTGGTATCAATGGTGACGCTAAATACGGTGAATTTTTCGCGATTTACAACGGGTATAGATAACACAGTAAATTATTTTCAAAACGGGAATGCCACAACTTCAACAGGAATTCGCCTAGAACTATGGAAGACCGCCGCACTAATCACGATGCAAAATCCGGTGTTTGGGGTGGGTTTTTCTAAATATATGCAAGAAAAAAAGAAACTAATCGCCCAGGGAGAGATAGATAAATCTGTTTTGAAGTACAGCCATTCTCATAATGCTTACTTTTATGCGGCGGTACGTAGGGGAGGAGTGGGTCTGTTAATCTTGCTCGCCCTGCTTTTTTTCCCTGTTTATGTGGGGCATAAAGAGTATAAAAAAGATGATAAAAAAACCAAGGGAATCGCTATAAGTCTGGTGATATTCGGCTTATTCTTTATTGTTGCGAATCTTACCCAAGTTTTATTTTCACATAATAGCGGTATGATTATTTACTTAGGCTCGTTGATTATCATTATTGCGTTATTAGCTTCTACACAAAAACGGGAAACCGGATAAATTAATCATAGAGGCGAGCCTTTCCATCTGGCTGGGTTTTAAAGCGCCTATGCATCCACATATATTGGGCGGGATGTTTTCTGATCGCCTTTTCAATTGTATTGTTGACCACTTGGGCAAAGCGTAACTTGTCTTTAGGGTCGCATTCCTCCAGTTCGCTAAATTCTAAAATGTAACCAGAGTTATCGGGTTTGCGGTAGTGGGCCAACATTAAAATGGGGGATTGGTTAAAGCTGACAAAGTTAGTGGTGGCCGTCACTGTTGAGGCGGTTTGAGCAAAAAATGTGGCGAAGACATTACCCTTGCCGCGCAAATCTTGATCGGGGGCGAACCAGACACATTGATTTTCTTTGAGCTTTCGAATCACTAAACGTATATTTTTGCGCTCAATCGGCAGGCAGTATTTTGCACGACCGGCAATGATCGCCCGATCTAAAATTGCTCGGTTATGCTGGCGATATAAGGTGTTGAGAGGTGCGTTGGTGTAGGAGAATAATAAACCGCCTAAATCCAAAGTGCTAAAATGTGCGCCGAGTAATACCACTCCGCGTCCTTCAGTCAAGGCGTTGTCTAATAGTTGCTGGCCGATGATTTCAACCCGTCCGTCGAACATCGACCGCGGTGCATAGTGCGCCCATGCGGTTTCTACCAGGCCGATGC
The DNA here is from genome assembly GCA_013215445.1 of Oceanospirillaceae bacterium. GTDB lineage: Bacteria > Pseudomonadota > Gammaproteobacteria > Pseudomonadales > Balneatricaceae > Rs1. Next base: position 10,299 of record JABSRA010000016.1, on the reverse strand, counting down.
CGTTAGCTATAAATATCTCTTTAACCAGCTGTTGTTGTTCTGTTGCGGATAGTTCGGGAAAACATAAACGAATATTAACCTGGGTGATTTTACGGCGTTTGGCCGCCAGTAGCCGGATAGTATTACCCAGCAATGCGCCTACTTTTAGTCCCGCTTTAAAGGGCAGCTTGGCTAGGGCACGGATTAGCGCGAGGGTGAGTAACGCTGGCCAATCTTTTTTTTGATCATTCACAGTAGTTAAGGGTCATCCTAGCAAAAAGTAAGTTACAATATTGTTTATTATATTCAGTTGATTGAATAGGCGCTATGCCTTGTGTCATTTTGTGAAAATTTTATAGGTTAATTGTATTGAAAATCTCTTCCTGGCAAATTTATAAACGCCTCTTAGGTTATCTGCAGCCACATTTGGGTTTTTTCTTCCTGAGTATCTGTGGCTATATCCTCTACGCATTGACCCAGACAGGTTTTGCCGTTTTGATGGAGAAAATCGTCGCCGAGATGGACGCCCCCTCAGCGAGGGCTTATCTGTTTCTCCCCTTGGCGATTCTCTCGATCACCTTTGCCCGTGGTCTGGGTGGCTTCGTTGGCACTTACTGTTTAGATCGAGTCGCTTTTAACGTTGTCTACCAGTTGCGAGAGCAAATATTTGCATCGATATTGACATTGCCTCGCCAGCAATATCTGCAGCAGAATTCTGGGCATTATCTGGCTATTTTAATCTACAACGTGGAGCAAGTGACTTCCGCCTGTACTTCGGTGGTGCGTACTTTAGTCAGAGAAGGTGCGACCGTACTTGGCCTAGTGAGCTATTTGTTTTATCTCAATTGGCAGCTTTCACTGTTGTTTTTTGCCTCCAGCCCCTTTATTGCCATCGCCATCAGTATCGCCTCGAAGCGCTTTCGCAAATTGGCTAAAAGTATGCAGAGTTCAATCGCCGATATCACCCATGCAGCCACTGAGAGTTTGCAGGGCAATGAAGTGGTAAAAACCTTTGGTGGTTATGAGAGTGAGTTAGCGCGGTTTAATCGCGCCAGTGCCGACTTTAAACGCCAGTCGTTAAAGATGACTGTGACCTCAGCACTCAACTCGCCCGTGGTACAGATGATGGTGTCTAGCGCGCTGGCACTGTTGATTTTTGTGGCACTTTACCCGGGCTTAATGACCCAGATGCCCGGCAGTGAATTTGTCGCCTTCTTAATCACCGCGGGGTTAATTGCCAAGCCATTGCGAGCATTAACCGAGATTAATGGGCCACTGCAGCGGGGAATTACCGCCGCCAATAGTTTGTTCGAAGTGATTGATGCTGAATCGGAACTAGATAATGGTGAGATTACTGTGGAACGCGCTAAGGGTGAACTGGTTTTTAAACAGGTGTGTTTTAGCTATACAGATACCCCCGTATTGAAAAATATTGATTTTACCATGAGCGCCGGACAAACCGTCGCGTTAGTGGGCAGGTCAGGCAGTGGTAAAAGTACTTTGGCTAATTTGATTCCCCGCTTTTTTGAGCGCAACAGTGGCACCATTACCTTAGATGGGGTGTTGCTGGAAGATTATCAGCTGCACAATTTGCGTGAGCAGATAGCCATCGTTAATCAGCAAGTAGTGCTGTTCTCCGGTACCATTAAAAGCAATATTGCCTACGGTAGCTTGAGCGATAAAACCGATAGTGAAGTGCGCAGTGCGCTAGAAACTGCTAATGCGATCGAATTTGTCGATAAACTACCGCTGGGTATCCACACCCCCTTAGGTGAAAAGGGCTTGATGTTGTCCGGTGGCCAGCGCCAGCGTCTGGCAATCGCCCGCGCGATGTTAAAAGATGCACCAGTATTGATTTTAGATGAGGCGACCTCGTCGCTGGATAACCACTCGGAGCGCTACATCCAGCAGGCGTTGGAGCGAGTGATGAAAAACCGCACCACCTTGGTGATCGCCCACCGTTTATCGACGATAAAAAATGCCGATATTATTTTAGTGATGGATAATGCAGAGATAGTGGAGTGCGGCACCCATCAACAGCTATTAGACAAACAGGGCCTGTATGCAGAGCTGCATCAGCAGGGCTTTGATAGTGATGAAACCAAAATTGATCAATAAAATATTGCACACAGGAGTGAAGGGTATTGCTTGAGTTAAAAATGCCAGAATTTGCCAAAACCCGCATTTTAGTAGTGGGTGATATTATGCTAGATAGATACTGGCACGGTGCCACCGAGCGAATATCGCCAGAGGCACCGGTACCGGTGGTTAAGGTCTCCAGGCAGGATGACCGACCTGGTGGGGCTGCCAACGTGGCGCTCAACACCGCCGCGCTCGGCGCCAGTACTCATCTGTTGGGGCTAGTGGGGCGTGATGAGGCTGCACAAGTGCTCGGCGCCCGTCTGCAAGCCGCCGGAGTTGCCTGCGACTTTACCCAGACAGAGACAGAGCCAACCATCATGAAATTGCGGGCGATTAGTCGCAATCAGCAGCTGTTGCGCCTGGATTTTGAAGAGCGTTTTAGCAGTGCTTACGCACCGGCTATTCAAGCGTCGGTCGCCGCGCAGATAGCCGATTGTGATGTGCTAATTATCTCCGACTATGACAAGGGCACTTTGAGTGACGTGCAGAGCATCATTAAACTGGCCAAAGCACACAACAAATTGGTATTGGTCGACCCTAAAGGCAGTGATTATCGTCACTATGGAGGCGCGACACTACTCACCCCGAACATGGCTGAATTTGAAGCGGTGGTGGGTAAGTGCCATTCTGAAGAGCAAATCATCAGTCGCGGCAGTGCGCTAATTAAAGAATTAGGGTTAGATTGTCTGTTGATCACCCGTAGCGAGAAGGGTATGACCTTGTTGCACAAGCAGGGCAGCGAAGTGCATTTTCCCGCGCGCAGCCATGAAGTCTTTGACGTAACTGGAGCCGGAGATACCGTCATTTCGACATTGGCGGCCGCACTAGGGGCCGGAGAAGACATGCAAAATGCAGTGGCCATCGCCAACATGGCCGCGGGTATCGCCATTGGTAAGCTGGGTACTTACGCGATCAGGGGCCCAGAAATTAGGCGTGAGATTGCGGCCAATCAGCGCAGTGCGCGCGGTGTGGTCAGTGAAGAACAACTGGCCATCGCCATTGCAGATGCGCGTCTCGCCGGGGAAAAAATTGTCTTCACCAATGGCTGTTTTGATATTTTACACGCGGGGCACGTCGGCTATTTAGAGCAGGCGCGGCAATTGGGGCAGCGCCTGGTGGTGGCGATCAACAGTGATGCCTCAGTGCGACGTCTAAAAGGCGAGGGTCGGCCAATCAACACTGAAGATCGCCGCATGATCGTGCTGTCTAGTTTAGAGGCTGTCGATTGGGTGGTCTGCTTTGATCAACCAACCCCCGAGCACTTGCTAGCGCTGATTCGCCCGGATATTCTGGTGAAAGGCGGCGACTATGGCATTGAAGGGGTAGTGGGTGGTGAATTCGTGCGCAGTTACGGCGGTGATGTGCAGGTATTGTCCCTGCTGGATAACTGCTCGACCACGGCGATCGTCGAGCAGATTAAAGGTGATGAGCGACGCTAGCAGCTATTCTCTGGTGTCCTTAAAAAGCTCCATCACCTGCTGATATTTTTCAACATTGGCCCGCAGGTTGCTCTCGCTAATGATTGCGGCGAATCAGCGCAGTGCACGCGGTGTGGTCAGTGAAGAACAACTATCCAGCGCCCTTTAAAAACTCCATCACCTGCTGATACTTATCAACATTGGCCCGTAGGTTGCTCTCACTAATAGTGCCAATCACCGCACTGCTGACAGCAGCTTGTGCAAAGATCAATTTAAAACTCTCCAGAATTGGGTCGCTAATCGTGGCAGTGTCGCTGGATAAATGTCCAGAGGCCAGGGCCTTTTTGATGAAAATGCCCTTGTGCTGCTGCGCTGCGTATTTTATCACTGCTAGCTGATCGCGCTCCTTTAGGTTATAAGTCACCATGGCGCAATCGCTGCACTCAAGTGTTGCAATACCACCGGCGACGGTTTTAGTCGACATGCCAATGGCGCGAATTTTTCCGGCCTGTTTGAGTTTAGCCAACGAGACTAAAGCCTGGTCCCGCTGGATGATATTGAGATCATCACCGTTAGAGTGAATCATCACAATGTCGAGATAGTCAGTGTGCAAACGGCGTAAGCTGCGCTCGACACTGGCAGTGATCGCCCTCTCGCTAAAATCGAAATGAGAAGCGCCGCTGCTCGGGTTAAATTCCTCTCCAGCTTTCGAACTGATTATCCAGTTTTGACGTTCACTGGCTGACAACAGCTGCCCTAAACGCTGCTCACTGTTGCCGTATGCCGGGGCGGTATCTAATAAGTTAATGCCCCGTTCGCGACAGATTGCCAATAGCTTGAGTACTTGTTGATCGCTGGGGATGACAAAACTCTGTGGATATTTAACCCCTTGATTACGACCGATTTTCACCGTGCCAAAACCGATGGCGCTCACCTTGACACCCGTGTCGGCTATCTCGTGGTATTGCATTGAGTACTCCAAATCGTCGCGGCAACTTCAGGGTGAACTAAACCCTGCAGGTCCTCTGTAGTGAGTTTATATTTCGCGGTTAGTTGCTGTTTGACCAGTGACGCTAACACTTGATCGCTAAGGTCAGGTGTCAGCGCCAGTTTAGTCGGCCAGCAGATGGAATAGTTTTGCTCGCTCTGTACAAAAGCGGCATCTGGTCGGGATAAACTGCTCTGTTTTGGCTCTGCTCTATTGACCCGTAAAGTGCTCCACTGTGGATCTTTAAGGGTGACCCAGGGCAGTATTTTGCTGAATAACCGCTGGGCTTGAGCAATTTGCGCGGCGCGGTCGCGATCGACACCCGTCTCGGCTATGTCACCCCCAAAATACCAGGTAAAGCTACCATCCATATTAATATGATGGGTAACCGTGGTCAGCGGTTTACTGCTGGTACCAATACAATGTGCGTAAATAGGTAAATTAGTGCGATGCGTCAGCATCACCATGTGCAGGGGGCGCAGTTGCATTTTGGGGCTAGCGATTTTCAATGCATCTAAAATTGCGCCATTCCCCTCGCCCGCGGCAAAGATAAAGTGTTGAGCGCTGATCTGCAGTTGTTGTTGGCTGCTCTCAAAAGAGCTGATGTTGCCATTTAGATCGCGATTCCAGGTGCCGGTACTGGTATCAATATTGAGGATTCGCGCCTGAAACCCCAGGGCAAGTTTGGCCATCAGCGAGGGCACATCTACAACGATTTCATTGAGTTTATACAAGTTTCCCCTAAACTCAGGGTGGGCAAACACGGCCGGATAATCAGCTTTGTCGACGGAACTGACTCGGCCACTCATGGCTTTCTTAGCAAAAAAAGAGGTGATTTTGGCACCGAGTGAGCGCTGCGACCACAAGTAGTGGGCATCGCTGAGCTGGGTAACCCCGCGCAAATCCAACTCGCCGGTGCCCGCCAGACATTTTTGCCAGCGCAGTGGCATGTCTCTAATCGCCGCTGAGGCCTGAGAGAGCACGCCGTTGAGGGCGTATTTTATGCCGCCATGGATGATGCCCTGGGAGCGCACGCTCTGCCCGCCACCAATGCTGCATGCCTCCAGGATAATGACGTCATAACCTTGCTTGGTTAAACTGTTAAGCAGCCACAGGCCGGCGATACCACCGCCTACAATCACAATATCGGTGTGCAGTTTTCTCATCTACATTCTCTGGTCAGGGGTTAATAATTGTTGGCTAAAGTGTAAAAGGTCGTCATACACGGGGATATCTTCGCCGATCAGGCCCCGCTCTAAACTGCGTTGCCCCTTACCCGTTTTGACCAGTACAGCGGGCAAGTTAATCGCCTGAGCCGCCTGTATATCACGCAAGCTATCACCAATAAAATAGGCGTCGATGCCGCTTGGGTAATACTCGAGGATCTGCTGCAACATGCCGGGCAGTGGTTTGCGACACATACAGTGATCATCAGGTAAGTGCGGGCAGTAGAGAATATGTGCGATCTCGCCCCCTAGAGCCTGCACTAGTTCGCACATTTTTTGATGCATAGCTGCCAGTGTCGCTAAAGAGTAATAACCTCGGCCTATGCCAGACTGATTAGTGGCAATGGCGATGCTGTAGCCCGCCTTGGATAAATCGGCGATAGCTTCAATACTGCCCGGGAGTGCCACCCACTCATCGAGCGTGCGGATATAGTTATCGCTGTCATAGTTGATGACCCCATCGCGATCCAAAATAATCAGCTGCATATCGTCACTAGCCCCTGGCGAGTGAGCGCCGGTCTGCGTCTTCACAGAGCCAGTGTCCGGCAAAGATGTGCGCCTCTTGCACACGTGCGGTCTCAGTCGCTGGGATTGCCAGGATGTGATCGGCAATAGCCTTTAATTTACCGCCGCTCTGGCCTGTCCAAGCCCAAGTCTTAGTGCCGATCCCCTGTGCGGTTTGAATCGCATCAATGATGTTGGCGCTGTTGCCAGAGGTGGAGATACCAATCAAAATGTCCTCCGGTCTGGCGAGAGCGGCCACTTGGCGGCTAAAGACCGTGTCAAAAGAGAAATCGTTAGCGTGAGCCGTTAATAGCGACGTATCGGTGGTCAGTGCAATAGCGGCTAATGGCGCCCGCTCTTCTTTGTAACGAACCACAAACTCAGTGGCCAGATGTTGAGCATCTGCAGCGCTGCCGCCATTGCCGATAAAAAGTAACTTACCGCCACTGGCAAAGCATGCATCGACTTGATCGGCTAACAATTGCAGGGCGCTCTCGCACTGCGCCATGTTTTGAAACAGCTGTTGGTGACGCTCGAGAGCATTTAAATATGTCGACATGTAAGTAGTGCCTCTTGAAAAGAGAAATTAGTCGCGATGAACGCTTTTATTAATAGGGTAAATTCTAACTGATCTGGCGGACGCAATAAACTATAATCCTGAATTCTCTATAACTGGCGAGGAGCTAGTGTGTTGCGATTGATCTACAGTTGTATTTTTTATCTTATTACTCCGCTGTTACTACTAAAACTGTGGCGACGCGGTAAACAGGCGCCCGCTTACCGAGCGCGTATCGGCGAGCGCTTTGGTTTTGCTTCAAAAACGGCGCAAACTGAGCCGCTTTGGGTACATGCGGTATCAGTGGGGGAAGTAGTCGCCATCACCCCCGTGCTTAAGCAGCTAATCTCTCGCTATCCTGAGCTGCCCATCTTAGTGACAACTTCGACGCCAACCGGGGCGGATAGAGTTGCCAAATTATTTAAAGATTATTCGCAAGTGTGGCACCAGTACTGTCCTTATGATCAACCTGGCGCGGTGCAGCGATTTTTAACCAAACAGCGGCCACTGGGGTTGTTGATCGTTGAAACTGAGCTGTGGCCGAACATGTTGGCCAGTTGCGCAGCGCGTAATATCCCCGTTATGTTGGCCAATGGGCGCATGTCAGCAAAATCTGCAGCGGGTTATGCCAAGGTTTCGCGGTTGACGAGGCCGATGTTAGATCAACTGACACTACTGGTTGCCCAATATAAAATTGATGGCGAGCGTTTTACCCAGTTGGGCTTACCCGCAGCCAATTTATTGATTAGCGGCAGTATCAAATTCGATTTAGAAGTAGATGAGCTGCTCGCTGAGAAAACTGCAGTACTGCGCGAGCAGATAGGTGATCGGCCAGTGCTTATTTTGGGCAGTTCACACGAGAGTGAGGAGCGGGGGGTGTTAGAGCTGATGGCTGCGCTTTGGCAGTCGCAGCCCGAGTTACTGCTGATCATAGTGCCACGTCATCCCGAGCGGTTTAAGAGCGTGGTGGAGCTCGCCAAACAATACTCATCGCAGTTGCTTAAACGCTCAGCTAGTGCCCCGGATAACCGCTGCCAAATTTATATTGTCGATACCATGGGTGAGCTGGGCTTGTTTTATGCAATCGCTGATTTGGCAATAGTAGGTGGCAGTTTTGTCGGCGTTGGCGGGCAAAATCCTATTGAGCCGGCGAGTGTGGCCACTGGGGTATTGATGGGGCCAGAACAGTATAATTTTTCAGTGATCTGCCCCGCTCTTGAAGCCGCTGGTGGTATGTACAGCGTCGCGGATTACCCAGCTTTACAACTGCAACTGCAAGCTTTATTTGCCGCACCTGAGTTGCTAGAGGCGATGGGTAATAACGCCAAGCGGCACGTTGAGTCGCAGCGGGGGGCAACTCAGCTACTGTTGCAGAGCATTGAGAGGGTGTTGCTGGGACCTCTAGAGAAAAAGACCGAGCATTAAGCAGACAAAAGAAGCAGATGTGCGGCGATAAATTCGCTATAATCAACAGCTTTTTAGCAGAATATTGGAACAGGATAAAAAACATGAGCATATGCGTGAAAAAGAGCCAACAGATATTGAAGCTCGCGGCGTTTACCAGTATTTTATGGCTGGCAGCTTGTGGCCAAAAAGGCCCCCTGTATCTGGAGCAGACTGAAGCTGTGATCAGCAGTGAAGCCGCTGAGTTACCCCAAGGTGAAGAACAGAAGCCTCAATAAAGCGTAAGTCGTTATGCTGAGATCTCAACCTAATAAAAATTAACATGAAGGCGAATAACTAGATGGATAGTTTTGAGTACCGCGACAATAAATTGTACTGTGAAAACCTGCCTCTGAGTGAAGTGGCGCGCCAATTTGGTACCCCGACCTATGTCTATTCACGCGAAGCTATTGAATTGGCTTATCTCGCCTATGCAAACGCCTTAGAAGGGCGTGACGATATGGTCTGTTTTGCCATCAAAGCCAACAGTAACTTGGCGGTACTCAATTTACTAGCGCGGTTAGGCGCCGGTTTCGACGTGGTCTCACAAGGCGAGTTAGAGCGTGTTTTAAAAGCGGGTGGCAAGGCGCAGCGGATAGTTTTCTCCGGGGTCTCCAAGCAATCAGTAGAAATACGGCGCGCCTTAGAAGTGGGTATTCACTGCTTTAATATAGAGTCTGAAGCAGAGCTGGCGCGCATCGATCAAGTGGCGGCGCAAATGGGGAAAATAGCGCCTATCTCGTTCAGAATTAATCCCAACGTGGACGCTGGCACCCACCCTTATATATCCACCGGTTTAAAAGAGAATAAGTTTGGCATTGCGATTGATGAGGCGTTGCGCATCTATCAGCATGCAGCCAGTTTAGACAACGTGAAAATTACCGGTATGGATTGCCACATTGGCAGTCAGTTAACCGAGATAGCCCCTTTTATGGATGCGATGGATAAACTCCTAGTATTGATTGACGAGCTAAAAACACAGGGCATCAGTATCGAGCATTTAGACCTAGGGGGTGGATTAGGCGTTTGTTACACTGATGAAGTACCGCCAACCGCGGGAGAATACATCGCGGCTGTGCTGGAAAAAATAGGCGAGAGGCCGTTGAAACTTATCTTCGAGCCGGGCCGCTCTATTGTCGCCAATGCGGGGGTGTTACTTACTGAGGTTGAGTATTTAAAGCATAACGAGAGCAAAAATTTTGCCATCGTCGATGCGGCTATGAACGACATGTTGCGTCCGGCACTCTACAGCGCCTACCTGGAAATTGTGCCGTTAGAGCTGCGCGAAGCGCTCGACGACAATGCGCGGATGCAGCGCTATGATATTGTTGGCCCAGTTTGTGAAACCGGCGATTTCCTGGGTAAGGACCGCGCGCTCAATATCGATGCCGGTGACGTGTTAGCCGTCTGTTCAGCGGGCGCTTATGGTTTTACCATGAGCTCTAATTACAATACCCGTACCCGGGCGGCAGAAGTGATGGTCGATGATAATCAAATGTTTGAGATACGCAGCCGTGAGTGTTTTGCCGATTTAATTAGAGGCGAGCAACTACTACCTAACTAGGGTTTATGCAAAATTGGGTAGGCAGAGTAAAAATCGGTTTCTGGGTGTCACAAACCAGTAAAGAAAATGGCTTGATAGCCGTTAAAAATTAATAGAATTGGACAGTACAATGTTATTACGTTTTACCAAAATGCATGGGCTTGGCAACGACTTTATGGTGGTTGATTTGGTCACTCAGCGCTACAAATTCAACTCGCAAATGGTAGAGCGTCTGGGGGATAGAAAATTGGGAGTGGGTTTTGACCAATTGCTGATTATAGAAATCCCCTCAAATCCTGATATGGACTTCCGCTATCGAATTTTTAATAGTGATGGCTCAGAGGTTGAGCACTGTGGCAACGGTGCGCGCTGCTTCGCACTTTTCGTTAGAGACAAGCGCCTCAGTGTCAAAAAGCAACTTAAAGTAGAGACGGCGAAGGGTAATATGACCTTGACGATCCGCGATGATCGCCAGGTAGACGTTGACATGGGCCCCCCGG